>NZ_JADIKL010000003.1:0-443712 GCF_044904705.1 Dyella agri | reverse complement strand
GTGGTCCCACCCGATCCCATCCCGAACTCGGAAGTGAAACGCAGCCGCGCCGATGGTAGTGTGCATCTCGCATGCAAGAGTAGGTCACCGCCAGGGGCTTTATCCTTAAACGCCCTCACCGTTATCGGTGAGGGCGTTTGTTTGTGCGCGATAGAAACCGCGGCACGCATTGTAAGCTGCAGCGGCGGGATCGGCTGCGCTATCCCCTATGATGCACGGGCAGCCGATGGCGGCGACTGCGGAGCGCGATCTTGTTTGTACACGTCGAGACACGCCGACGCCAGCAATGGCAGTGGGCCACGCTGCTCATCGTCAGCGTGTGCGTGCTGTGCTTCGTGTGGCTGGCCCTGTTGCCGCCGCAGCAGCGGATCGCAGTGCTGCAGGAATGGGGCACTGTGCCGGCGAACATCTTCAATGCGCACGAACCGCTTTGGCCACAGCTGACCGATCACTCGCTGCTGCGCCTGTTCACCGCGCTGTTCATCCATGTCACCTGGCTGCACCTGCTGAGCAACCTGCTGTTCCTGGTGATCTTCGGGCTGCCGGGCGAGCGCACGCTGGGTTCGCTGCGTTTCCTGCTGCTCTTCGTGGCCGGCGGCATCGTGGCAAACCTGATCGGCGCGCTTTCACTGGCTGGCTTGCGTCTGCCGATCATCGGCTGCAGCGGCGCGGTGTCCGCCGTGGTGGGCACCTACATGGCACTGTTTCCGCGAGCGCGCCTGGGGCTGGTGCTGCCGCTAGGCCTTTACCTGGAATTCGTGCGGGTGCCGGCCTTCCTGCTGATCGGCATCTGGGTGTTGCTGCAACTACTTTTCAGCTATGCCGGCCCCAGCTATGGCGCCTACGTGTGGTGGGCGCACATCGGCGGCTTCATGTTCGGCCTGGTGTTTGCCCTGTTCTCGCGCGACGCGATCGCGCGCCGCCTCCGCCACTGATCTTCAGCGGTGGCGGGTGCCATGCGACAGCCCGTGGTGGCGGGCGAAGTGATGCAGTAATCCGCGTGCGATCGGCGTAGCCGCCACTTCGCGGAAACTACGCTGCGGGTCGAACCCTTCGCGCCGCATGTCGACACGCTTCCGGCGGATGTAGGCGCGCATCACGTCGGCGCTGAATTCCGGGTGGAACTGCGTACTCAGCGCATGCGGGCCGTAGCGCAGCAACTGGTGCGGGTCGCGCGCCGAACGCGCTAGCACGACGGCACCGGCTGGGGCTTCCAGCACACTCTGCTCATGCGTGGTATGGGCTCGGAAGTTCGCAGGCAGCTTGGCAGCCAGCGGGTCATGCGCTGCGGATGCCAGCTTTTCGATCGGCTGCGTGCCGATCTCGCGGCCACCCGGGAGATAGTCGACACGGCCCCCCAATGCATGCGCCATCAGCTGATGGCCGAAGCAGACACCGAACAGTGGCAGTTCCACGTCCATCGCATCGCGGATCCAGCCTGCCGTGCGCTCGCTCCAGGACGCGCGCTCGGTAACCATCGCTGCCGAGCCGGTAATGATGGCGCCGGCCACGGCATGTGGTGCAGGCAGCGCATCACCGGCCGCGACGTCGACGACTTGCAGCTGTTGCAGCGGCAGCCGCGCACCAAGTCGAAACCAGTGTGGGAAATCGCCGTGACGGGCACGAATAGCGTCCGGCGCGCGGCCGGTGCGGATGATCAGGACGGGCTTCATGCTTGAGGAGATGGCTGGAAAGAGTGGGACTGCGTCGGTTCGTCGGGCGCTTCGATCGGCGGCAACACGGCGAGCACTTCCTGCACCGTGGTGAGTCCGCGCGCGACCTGTTCCGCCGCGGAAATGCGCAGCGGCCGCATGCCTTCGGACAATGCGGTCTGGCCGAAGTTGCCCAGCTCCAGCTGCGCCGCGACCAAGCCGCGCAGCCGCCGCGAGATCGGCATCATCTCGTAGATGCCGGTACGGCCCATGAAGCCGGTGTTGCGGCACTCCAGGCAACCGACCGGTGCACATACCTTCTCAGGCACCGGCAGCGGCCAGCCATGGGTGAGCGCGGCCCATTCGTGCGGGTCTTGCGCGGCTTCGCGCTTGCAGTAAGGGCACAGGGTACGCACCAGCCGCTGCGCCACCACGCCGGCAAGCGTGGACTGGATCAGGTAGTGCGGCACGCCGAGGTCGAGCAGTCGCGTCACCGCGCTGGGCGCGTCGTTGGTGTGCAGGGTGGAGAGCACCAGGTGGCCGGTGAGCGAGGCCTGCACCGCCATCTGCGCGGTCTCGAGGTCGCGGATTTCGCCCACCATGATGATGTCCGGGTCCTGTCGCAGCAGGGTGCGTACGCCGGCGGCGAAATCGAGATCGATCGCGGGCTGCACCTGCATCTGGTTGAACTCGGGCGAGACCATTTCGATCGGGTCTTCCACCGTGCACACGTTCATCGCCGGCGTGGCCAGGTGCTTGAGCGTGGAATACAGCGTGGTCGTCTTGCCCGAGCCGGTAGGCCCAGTGACCAGCACGATGCCGTGCGGGCGCTCCACCATGTGCCGCCACTGCTCCGCCTCGCCCGCGGAGAAACCCAGCTGGGCGAAGTCCTTCACCACCAGGTCGGGGTCGAAGATGCGCAGCACCATCTTCTCGCCGAAGGCGGTAGGCATGCTGGAAACGCGCAATTCCACCTCGCGCCCGGTGCTGGAACGGGTCTTGATGCGGCCATCCTGCGGGCGGCGCTTTTCGGCCACGTCCATGCGCGCGAGGATTTTGATGCGCGCGGTCACCGCGCTCATCACTGGCGGCGGCAACTCGAACACCTTGTGCATCACACCATCGATGCGAAAACGCATCTGTCCGGCTTCGCGGCGCGGCTCCAGGTGGATGTCCGAGGCGCGCTGTTCGAAAGCGTACTGCAGTAGCCAGTCGACGATGTGCACCACGTGGCGGTCGTCGGCGCCCACCTCGCCGCTCTTGCCCAACTCGACCAGCTGCTCGAAGTTGAGGATCGCCGAGGTGTCATAGCCGCCATTGTTCTTCGCATCCTGCGCCAGCTGGATCGAGCGCTGGACGCCGTAGAACTCCTGCAGGTAGCGGTTGATGTCGATGGGACTGGACACCACGCGGTGCACGTCCCGCCGCAGCATATGCGAGAGGTCGGTGGCCCAGGCCGCGTCGAACGGCTCGGCGGTGGCGAAAGTCACCTCACCGGGCGCGGCCGCCACCGGCAGGATGCGGTGCCGCTGCGCATAGGCATGGCTCACCACCTGGGTGACCGCGGCCACGTTGACCTTCATCGGGTCGATCTTGAGATATTGCAGGCCGGCATGCCCGGCCAGCCATTCGACCAGGCCTTCCAGACTGAGCGGGCGCCCCGGTTCGCGCTGGTTCGACAGCTTCGCATTGGCGATCAGCACCAGCGGATGCAGCTCCACCGCGCTGCGTCCGGAACGCGAGCCCATGCGCACCTGCTTGGCGTCTTCGGCTGTCACGTAGCCGTCGACCACCAGGGCGGCGAGCAGCTCGTCCAGTTCCAGTCGGCCGCGGCGGCCGAGCAGGGTTGCGATTTGCGGTGATGCAGCCATTCTCACAACTCCCCCGAAGGCGCGATACAACGGCGAAAAACCGCGCTGCAGCTATACTAGCGCGCTTTGCTCACGGTCACGGAAAGCCATGTCCGCACGTACCTTCCAGGATGTGATCCAGACCCTCAACCGCTATTGGGCGGAACAGGGCTGCGTGCTGCTGCAGCCGCTCGATACCGAGGTCGGCGCCGGCACCTTCCACCCGGCCACTTTCCTGCGTTCATTGGGTCCCGAGCCCTGGGCAGCGGCCTACGTGCAGCCTTCGCGCCGCCCCACCGACGGCCGCTACGGGGAGAACCCGAACCGCCTGCAGCATTACTACCAGTACCAGGTGGTGATGAAGCCGAACCCCGAGAACATCCTCGAGCTCTACATCGGCTCGTTGAAGGAACTGGGCCTGGACCCGCTGGTGCACGACCTGCGTTTCGTCGAGGACAACTGGGAGTCGCCCACGCTGGGTGCCTGGGGCCTGGGCTGGGAGGTGTGGCTGAACGGCATGGAGGTCACCCAGTTCACCTACTTCCAGCAGGCCGGCGGCCTGGAGTGCCGGCCGGTGACCGGCGAGATCACCTACGGTCTCGAACGTCTCGCGATGTACCTGCAGAACGTGGACAACGTGTACGACCTGGTCTGGACGCAGGGCCCGCATGGCAAGGTGACTTACGGCGACGTGTTCCATCAGAACGAGGTGGAGCAGAGCACCTACAACTTCGAGCACGCCAACGTGGCGGAACTGCTGCGCTGGTTCGACGTGTGCGAAGCCACCGCCAACCAGCTCATCGCGGCGAACCTGCCGTTGCCGGCCTACGAGCAGGTGATGAAGGCCAGCCACACCTTCAACCTGCTCGACGCGCGCCGCGCGATCAGCGTCACCGAGCGCCAGCGCTACATCCTGCGTGTGCGCGCACTGGCCCGCAGCGTGGCCGAGACCTATGTAGCGCAGCGCGAGAAGCTCGGCTTCCCGGGCCTGAAGAAGAACGCAAAGGAGCAGGCCGCATGAGCGCCGCCAAGTCGCTGCTGATCGAACTGGGCACCGAGGAACTGCCGCCCAAGGCGCTGGACGAACTGTCTCGGCGATTCGCCGAGGGGGTCATGCTCGGGCTTGCGAAGCACGGTGTGGCTTTCGACGCCGGTGCGCGTGCCTATTGCTCGCCGCGCCGTCTGGCCGTCCATATTCCCCACGTCGCCGCGATGCAGCCGGAGCAATCCGTCGAGCGCCGCGGTCCGGCGATCAACGCCGCACTGGATGCGGACGGCAAGCCCGGCAAGGCTTTGCTTGGCTTTGCGCAGTCCTGCGGTGTGACTGTGGAGCAGTTGGAAAAGCTCGAGACCGACAAGGGCGCGTGGTTCGTGTTCCGCGCGGTCAAGCCTGGCCAGACGCTGGCGTCGTTGCTGCCTGACATCGTGGACGAGGCGCTCAAGGGCCTGCCGATCCCGCGACCAATGCGCTGGGCCGACCACGACTACGCCTTCGTGCGCCCCGCGCACTGGCTGGTGATGCTACATGGCGCCGACATCGTGGACGGCGAGGTGCTGGGCCTCAAGAGCGGCCGCAAGTCGCGCGGCCATCGCTTCATGCACCCGCAGCCGGTTCACGTGGCCGATGCCGACGGCTGGCTCGACGCCATGCGCAATGCCAAGGTGCTGGCCGATCCGGCCGAACGGCGCGCGCGCGTCCAGGCCGAGGTGGCGCGGGCGGCAAAGGAAACCGGCGGTGTGCCGCGGCTGGACGATGCGTTGCTGGACGAGATCGCCAACCTCACCGAATGGCCGGCGGCGATCGCCTGCGGCTTCGAGCGCAGCTTCCTCGCGGTACCGCAAGAGGCGCTGGTCACCACCATGGAGACCAACCAGAAGTTCGTACCGGTGTTCGATGCGGATGGCAGGCTCAGCGAGCACTTCATCGGCATCGCCAACATCGAGTCGAAGCAGCCGGCCGAGATCCGCAAGGGCTACGAGCGGGTGATCCGCCCGCGCTTCGCCGATGCGAAGTTCTTCTGGGATGAGGACCTGAAGACGCCGCTGGCGAACTACCAGGAGCAGCTCAAGAACGTCACCTACCAGCAGGCGTTGGGCAGCCTGTGGGACAAGAGCGTGCGCGTGGCCGAGCTGGCGCGCATCGTCGCCAATCGCGTCGGCGCCGATGCGGGCGCCGCCACACGCGCGGCCTCCCTCAGCAAGTGCGACCTGCTCACCCGCATGGTGGGTGAATTCCCCGAGCTGCAAGGCGTGATGGGGCGTTACTACGCCAGCCACGACGGCGAGCCGGCCGAGGTGGCCGTGGCGCTGGACAGCTATTACCAGCCACGTTTCGCCCGCGACGGCATCGCCGCCGACAAGCTGGGCCAGGTACTGGCCGTGGCCGAGCGCCTCGACACGCTGGCCGGCATCTTCGCGGTGGGCATGAAGCCCAGCGGCAACAAGGACCCGTTCGCGCTGCGCCGTGCCGCGTTGGGCCTGGCGCGTACCTTGATCGAAGGGCAGCTGGAGCTCGATCCGCGGGCCGCCTTCGTCGAGGCGCTGGAGCTGCTGCCCGAGGCGGCCTTCGTGGCCGGCGTAAAGCCAGGCAAGGATGGCAAGCCACCCGTGGTCGATATCGGCCAGCGACGCGCGGCCCTGGCAGCCGAGCTGGGCGACTTCCTGCTGGATCGCCTGCGCGGCTATTACGCGGAACAGGGCTGCTCCGCCGAGACCTACGAAGCCGTGCTCGCGGTGCGGCCGGCCACACTGCCCGACTTCGACCGCCGCCTGCACGCGGTGGTCGAGTTCGGTCGGCTGCCGGAAGCAGCCAGCCTGGCCGCCGCGAACAAACGCGTGGCGAACATACTGCGCAAGCAGACCGAAGAGGGCGGCGCGGTGGCGCCGGATCAGGCGGTCGACCCGGCGCATTTCGAGGGCGACGCCGAGCGCGTCCTGGCCGATGCGCTCACCGCGGCAGGCAAGGAAACCGCCGAAGCACTGCGGCATGGCGACTACACCAGCGTGCTGAAGCGGCTGGCGCAGCTGCAGGCGCCAGTGGACGCGTTTTTCGAACAAGTGCTGGTGAATGCCGAGAACCCGGCGGTGCGCCGCAACCGCCTCGCCTTGCTGGGACGGCTGAAGGCCGCGTTCGGCGAGGTGGCTGACATCGCACTGCTGCGGGACTGATCCCTGCGAACGTCCCAGGTCGCGTCAATCAGGCGGTCAGCCCTCGCTGGCCGTCACCCAAACAAAAACGCGGCGCCTTTGGGGCGCCGCGTTTTTGTTTGCAATGACGCGTCGGTCAGACTCAGGCGACGTCGCGCGACTTGGCCTGGCGGATGCGCTCGGTCAGCTGGCGATTGAACTTCAGCATGGCGGTGGCATCCACGCTGGAACCGTCGTTGCCCAGGATCTCGTAGAGATTGCTGAGCATGTCGGTGTTGTCGGCCAGCGTCATCGGGCTGTTGGCCAGCTCGAGTTCCGACTGCAGGATCTGCATGGCGGTATTCAGCCGATGCGGGTCGACGGCGGTATCCGTGTGCACGGGCAGGCGAGCAGCGTAGCTCATGCGACCGCGGGCGCGGTGCGGCGAGACGGTCTCGGAGCTGTACTGCTGGTCATCACCGCCGGTGGTGGTCGGATCGACCTGCAGGGCGCCTTCGCCCGCCACCAGCCAGACCAGCGAGATGCCCAGCGTGCGAGCCAGGGTCACGCAGCGTGCGCGCGAGGGATCAGTGTGGCCATCGCGCCAGCTGCGTACCACGCCCTCGGAAAAACCGCACATACGCGCGATTTCCGTGGCGCTACCCACGCGCTGGATCAGCAATTTAATGCGATCGGCGAAGGTCGACTGGAGCGGGTCGTGCGTGTGTTTTTGCGTGTTCATGAGGGCTTACCCTGGTTGGGCAGGAGGTGTTCGCAGTTTTATGCGCGACAGTGTCGAAAGAACGTGTTGACAGCCTGAAGAAACCACATGGCCGTGCGGCTTCTTGCCATTGCTGCCTGGCCTCCAGCATTCCGGCCCAGGCGTCTCGCCCTCCCCAGCCCGAAACAAAATCTCCCGTGGAGAAAATGATAAGCCCCGCCAAGAAGTTCCGTCCGGTATGGTTCAAGCGGCCGTTTCGTATACGTTCACGCAAGAACGCGAGTAGACCGGCTTGACTTTCCCGCGGGTGTGCATTTTGGGCTATCCTCGGAGCTTCCCCCGCGATGAAACCGAGGCGTGTCGGTGTTTGCCGGTTTCCGTGTCCGATCCAATTCAGTAACGAGGCTTACCCCCATGCGTAAGATGGTTTTGTCGGTGACGTCGATGGCCGTGCTGGCCCTGACCGGTTGCGGTTCGTCGACGTCGTCGCAGACGGAGCAAGGCGCCGCCAGCGCCAGCTCGACAGCCGCCGCAACCGCCAGTTCCGTGAGCGGAACCATCGCGGTGCGCGGCACGGTCCAACCGTCGCCGAACGCGCAGCTGGTGATCAACCTGGTCGACGTGTCCTCCACCCAGGCCGGCGCGGCACCGGTCGCCAGCAAGACGGTGGCCTCGGGCGCCACCTTCCCCTATTCGTTCCAGCTGACCTTCAAGCCGGGCGAGATCAATTCGGCTGACCTGTACGTGGTGAAGGCCATCCTCACCGACGGCGCCCGCCACTACGCCATGCCGATCCAGGCGCCGGTGCTGACCAAGGGCAACAAGAACCAGGCCAGCATCGAGCTGGTGGCCGAGCAGACCCCGGCCGAGAAGGATCTGGCCGACTTCACCGGCTTGATCAAGCAGATCGGCGGCATGAAGGTGAGCAGCGGCACCAAGCTGGACCCGAATGCCTCGCGTGGCTGGCAGGTGTTCCGCCAGAACGGCGAGACGAAGGTGATCCGCGAGCTGGTGGACTACGGCGACAAGGGCTTCACCAGCACCGACTTCGCTTACCGGAACGGCGCGCCGTGGGTGGCCGTGCAGCAGCGGAAGGCGAACAAGGATGCTGCGCCGAGCTCGATCGACCGTGTCAGCTGGACCGAGAACGGCATGGTGGTGCTGCACGAGCAGCAGGCGGGCAGCAAGACCGGCGACCTGGGTTCGGACGATGCCTCCAGCCTGCGTCAGCAGGCGGAAACCATCTACGGCCTCGCTGGCGGCAACAAGAAGAAGTAAGCCGTACCGCCAAGCCTGGATGTGAAAAAGCCGTCCGCATTGCGGACGGCTTTTTTCATGGCTGCATTCGCGGGTTCGTGCGTGAACGCGAAACCCGGACGGGCGGCCGTTCATGGCCGCACTTCATGGGCGCTGGCTGGCGCCTTGCGGGCGCCAGCCCCGGCGTCAGAAGGCGTACTTCACGCCCAGGTTGACGCTGTTGTACTTCTGGCTGTTGTCGCTGAACCGGCCGCTGTAGCCCACCCAGCCGCTGAAGCGCGGATTGAACTGCGCGGACAGGCCCAGGTCGGCGGTGCCCCAGGTCTTGTCCGGCATGTAGCCGGTCAGGGCGAAGCTGCCGTTCATGCTGTTGAGGCCGGCGGTGATGTCGCGTGCATCCGCCTTGCTGTCGTGGTTCCAGGCGATTTCGGCATAGGGCGCCAGCATGGTGTTGCCGGCCTGCCAATGACCTTGCACGCGCCAGCCCAGCGTACCGATCAGCGCATTGCGCTGCTGGCGGCCGAACCACATCGCGGTGCCGTCGTTGCCGTCCTCGTTGTAACCGTTGACCTTGATCGACTGCCATTCGACGTTCGCGAACGGGCCGGTGCGCACGCTGTTGAAGTCGAACCACCAGCCGCCGGTGAGGCCACCGCCCAGGTGCGAGCCGTCGGCCTTGCCGGTTTCGTTGCGCGACGCGATGCCGATCGCGATGCGGCGGTCGATGTCGCTGAAGTTGGACTGGCCGAAGTTGGCATAGCCGCCCACGTAGCCGCCACCCTGGTGGTAGGTGACATAGCCGAGGCCGCTGATGTCCTGCAGCTTGTAGCCGCCGCCACCGGCGAAGTCGGCATTGTGCTGGCCCACGCCGAGCGCGATGCCGGCCGAGATGTTGTCGCTGGCGCGCACGTCCACACCCAGCGTGAGGTTGACGTTGTTGCTGGTGGCCTTCGGCGAGTTGCTCTGCGCGTCGAAGCTCTGGTGCGCGTAGTCCACGTTGACGAAGGCGCGGGTGTTGCTGCCGTTGCCATCGGCCAGCATTTCATTGCGGACCGCGCGGGTCTGCGCGGTGCTGGCGGCCAGCGGCGCCTCGCCCAGCAGCGAGATCTGGCCGGGCGCGGCGATTTCGGACAACACGATCTGGGCCAGCATCGCGTGCGCCGCAGTGGAGGGATGCACACCGTCAGCGAACAGGTAGGTCTGGTCGGTGCCCGGGGCGTAGGTCACCGGGGTGCCCGATCCCTGCGGGCCGCACTGCACGGAGCTGCCGCTGCCGCCGGTACAGGCCGGCGCGGTGACGTTGGTGAAGCCGTAAGCCGAAGGATTGGCGGCCACCTCGTTGATCAGGGCGTAGGTATTCACCGGGATCACGTTGAGGCCCTGGCCGCTGAGCTGCGCCAGGCCCGAGCTCAAGGTGCTATTGAACAGCACCGACAGCTGGGTGGCGCCGGCCGAAGCCGCCGCGCCACCGGCCAGGGCTTCGGGCGTGCGGCCGATGTTCGGCAGGTTGTAGACCACCACGTAGCGGGCGCCGCTCGCCTGCATCTGGCCCAGCAGGCCGAGTTCGGTCTTCGCCACGTTGATCGTGCCGGCGCCGAGCACATTGGGATCCGTGCTGGTGCCGGTCAGATAGAAGATGTCGTTGGCGCCGCCCCAGACCTGGTACAGCGCACCCGAATCGGCGTGCCCGCCGTTGGCGGCCAGGTACATCTGGAACTGCTGCGGCAGCGTCGGCACGGGGGCTACGCCCTGCACCACGCCGGCGCCGCCAAAGGCGTAATCGGTGCCGCCCAGCAGCGAGGCCTGGATCGGATCGCCCAGCCCGGCCGCGACCAGCTCCGCCGCCGTCTTGCCCGGGTTGGTGGTGAAACGCATCGGCACCGGCGAGCCTTGGGAAAGCGACAGGTTGCCGGCGTCGCTGAGGCTGTCGCCGAACACGATGACCTTGCTGAAGTCGGTGGCGCCGGCGGCGGTGCTGAACAGCAGGGCGGTGGCGATGGCGCCGACCAGGTGACGGGTACGAAGCATGGAAATACTCCCCACGGCCGGAATGGCCTTGTTAGCTGGACGTTACGGTACGGCATTCCATACGGAACCGCATGCTGCAGCGCATCGCTGCGGCATGCGGTCCAGCTGCTGGGAATTCAGCGCTTGATCGCCCGCGTCAGGGCGTCGGCGAAAGCGCTGTTGGCCGGGGCTGGCGCCTGCTTGGGCGTGCCGCCCGGACGTGGGCCGCGGTGGTCGCGCTGGCCTGGACGGACATCGCCGCCGGACGGCTGCTTGCCGCGCATCTGGCCCGGTTCGTCGTCGAGCCGCATCGACAGGCCGATGCGCTGGCGCGGGATGTCTACCTCCATCACCTTCACCTTGACGATGTCGCCGGCCTTCACCGCATCGCGCGGATCCTTCACGAAGGTGTGCGACAGCGCCGAGACGTGGACCAGCCCGTCCTGATGCACGCCGATGTCCACGAACGCGCCGAACGCGGCGACGTTGGTGACGCGGCCTTCGAGGATCATGCCGGGACGCAGGTCCTTCACGTCCTCCACGCCCTCGGCGAAGCTGGGTGCGACGAACTCGGGGCGCGGGTCGCGACCGGGCTTCTCCAGCTCCTTGAGGATGTCGCGCACCGTGGGCACACCGAACTTCTCGTCGGTGAACTGCTCGGGCTTGAGGCCGCGCAGGAAGCCGGTATCACCGATGATGTTGCGCACCTCGCGGCCGCACTGGGCGATGATGCGCTCGACCACCGGATAGGCTTCCGGATGCACCGCGCTGGTGTCCAGCGGGTTGTCGCCATGGGGCACGCGCAGGAAGCCGGCGCACTGCTCGAACGCCTTGTCGCCCAGGCGTGGCACTTTGAGCAAGGCCTTGCGGTTGGCGAAGGCGCCGTGGGCGTCGCGATGCTTCACCACATTCTCGGCCACGCTGGCGGAAAGGCCGGCCACGCGCGACAGCAGTGCGGCGGAAGCGGTGTTCACGTCCACGCCCACCGCGTTCACGCAGTCTTCGACCTTCGCGTCCAGCGCACGCGCCAGCTTCACCTGGTTTACGTCGTGCTGGTACTGACCCACGCCGATCGCCTTGGGCTCGATCTTCACCAGTTCGGCCAGCGGGTCCTGCAGGCGGCGCGCGATGGAGACGGCGCCGCGCAGGCTCACGTCGAGCTCGGGGAATTCCTTCGCGGCAGTTTCCGAGGCGGAGTACACCGAGGCGCCCGCTTCGCTGACCACGATCTTCGACAGCTTGTGTTCCGCGTGTGCCTTGGCCAGGCCCTTGATCAACTCGCCGGCCAGCTTGTCCGTCTCGCGCGAGGCGGTGCCGTTGCCGATGGCGATGAGATCCACGTTGTGCTTCTGGCAAAGCCGGGCCAGCGCGGCCAGCGATTCGTTCCACTGCCGACGCGGTTCGTGCGGATAGATGGTGTCAGTGGCCAGCAGCTTGCCGGTGGCATCGACCACGGCCACCTTGCAGCCCGTGCGGATGCCGGGGTCGAGGCCCAGCACCGTCTTGGCCCCGGCCGGCGCGGCCAGCATCAAGTCCTTGAGGTTGTCGCCGAACACGCGGATGGCTTCGTCCTCCGCGCCTTCGCGCACGCGGCCGAACAGGTCCAGGGTGAGATGCAGGTGCAGCTTCACGCGCCAGGTCAGGCGCACGGTTTCGCGCAGCCAGGCATCGGCGGCGCGGCCGCGATCGTGGATGCCGGCGTGCGCGGCGACACGACCCTCGCCTTCGGCATGGCCTTGCTCGGCATCCTGCGCGGGCTGCAGGTCGAGCTCGATGATGCCCTCGTTGCGTGCGCGCATCAGCGCCAGCAGGCGGTGCGAGGGAATCTTGCCAATGGCTTCGATGTGGTCGAAGTAGTCGCGGAATTTCGCGCCTTCGTTCTCCTTGCCCTCGACCACCTTGGCGCGGATCTGGCCCTTCTCCCACAGCCAGTCGCGCAGCTCGCCCACGAGATGGGCGTCTTCGGCGATGGACTCCATCAGGATCGCGCGGGCGCCATCCAGCGCGGCGCGCGTGTCGGGCACGCCCCTTTCGGCATCCACGAACTGTTCCGCGAAGGCGTCGGGCGACTGCGTGGGATCGTCGCGCAGGCCCGTCGCCAGCGGTTCCAGCCCCGCTTCGCGCGCGATCTGCGCCTTGGTGCGGCGCTTGGGCTTGTACGGCAGGTAGAGGTCTTCCAGCGTGGCCTTGGTTTCGGCCCCGAGGATGTCGGCCTTCAATGCATCGGTGAGCTTGCCCTGCTCGGTGATGCTGTCCAGGATCGCGGCGCGGCGTTCTTCCAGTTCGCGCAGGTAGCGCAGGCGCTCTTCCAGCGTGCGCAGCTGGGTGTCGTCCAGTCCGCCGGTGACTTCCTTGCGGTAGCGCGCGATGAACGGCACGGTGGCGCCGCCGTCGAGCAAGTCGACCGCCGCACGTACCTGTTCGGTCTTCGCGGCGATGTCCTGGGCAATGCGTTGTTCGATGCTGAGCATGGGACTGGAACGGTTCCTTGGTTGCCGATGTGGGCCGGGTGGGACCGTCGATGATAGCAAGTCGCCCGGACGGGCCCGCCCGCCATGAAGCGTCTCGCCATGAGCTTGGCGAGCAGCGGCTCGTTGCGGGATGGGATGCCGATCCGAGGCGCCGGTTCGGGCCGGCATCCGGCGGTCGCGCGACGGGGGCAAAGGGCATCAGTGCGCGGGTGGTGATCCCGGACCATGACGCGGCCGGCTGGTGCCATCCAAGGAATAGCGTGCTTACCGCATATCGTGCGGTTCGCCGGGCTTCCGGTCTACGCGCTTCGCCGGCGCAGCCACCGCAAACCATCATCGAATCCACGACCATCCATCAGGAATTCCTCAAGCATGCGCCAGTGCGCCGACCTATCGTCGCAGAACGGACCTAGAGGTCCGTGTGGAGGTGCTTATGAAACGTATGATCGTTGTCACGGCCATCACTCTGGCTCTCGCCTGCGTTTGCGGCGCCAGCGTCGCCCAGCAGCAGTCCCAAACCGCTAATTTGCAGCATGTCACCGTCACCGCCGCACGAGGCCAATACGAGGCCTACGTGGTCAACCTGGACACGGGCTTCGATCTGGAAGTGCGTGTCGGCAACACGCACATGCAATACATGCAGGCGGAGCGGGTGACGGAGCGCTCGGAGGCCTTGCGGAAACAGGGCATGGCGCAGTCGCCGTTTGTCGCCGTCGCCATCGACAACTCGGTCGGTTCGGGTTTGGCTCGGCAGGTCGAGTTGCGCGACGGCGCACAGAACACGCTTGCCATCGTCGACGTGTATTGCAAGCAGAGCGCCAGGCCAGACGGCAACCGGTGCCGGATGGTTTCCGAACCTGTCTCGAGCCATGCGTACAGCCAAGGCCTGGCGTCGATGCCGATGGGGCGCCTGTCGCTGGCGCAGGTACAAGTCGGCTCATCGCGTTGAGTCGGGATGCGCCCTGCTTGTCCGTTATCCGCAGGCCGCGGCGGTGCTGTGCCTGATGGGGTGGTCCGCCGAACGAAGCAGGAATCCGAGTGTGCCATCTTCTTGCGGGATGACGGAGCAGGGGAAGGGGCTGGCGGCGTCATGTCGCCAGCCCGTCGCAGCGTGTCGTCAGTCGGGCGAGCCGGGCCGACTCGCCCACGGCGTCGCGGCTGTGTAGGCAGTCAGCGTGCCGACAAGCGTTCGTGCAGCGCCCGCTCGGCGGCCAGCAGCGCGTCGAGCCGCTTTTGCTGATGATGGAAGTCCGCATCATCGGTCAAGGCGCGCCAGGCCAAATCGCGCCGCAAGGCAAGTTCATCGCGGAAGCCTTCGTCGATCGCCTGGCTCAATGCGGAGAGGGCGGCATGCCGATCGCCTTTCAGCGTGGCCAGTATCGCCTCGTGGTAAGCCAGCACAGGTGTCGCCATGCCGCTTGCGCGAAGTCGCGCATACTCCAGGCCCAGCACCTCGAGGATGGCGCGGCGCTGCGTGTGGCCTGACGGTAAAAGGGCGGCCCAGTTGGCAAGCTGTTTCAGGCACGGCTGCAGGTCGATGCAATTCAGGAACTGGTCGCCGTCGGTGAAGCGCCGACGGTAAGGCGGCTGCGCGACCTCCGCCGGTTTGTCCGTGGCTGGCGCCTGCGTCGGCAAGCACGGCGGCGGTGCATGGGGCGGCAATTCGAAGTCGCCATTTCCCGGTGGGGGAGAGCATTGCAAGTCGCCGATGAAGCGGTAGCCCAGGCTGTGCACGGTGGCGATGTAACGCGGCTGTGCAGGCGAATCGCCCAGCGTGCGACGCAGTCTCGAAACCACCCGGTTCAATACCCCGATGGTGACGTGCGGATGACCCCAGACGCGATCCAGCAACACGTCCTTGCTGACCAATTCGCCGGCGTGGCGCAACAAGGTCAGGAGAAGAGCGTAGGCCTTCGGTTCCACCGGCAGCGGTCGGCCGTCGCGCTCCAGTCGGTGCGCGGCCGGCTCGACCAGAATGTTGTCGAACCGATAGATTCCGGCATTATCAGGATCGGTCCCAGGCATGGCTTCGAACCCAATGCGCAAGACGCTGGGAGTGTACGCAGTCGATGATTAGGCACGCGTGACGGTGCGGCCCGCAGTGGAAGCGCTGGCGTGGACTCGCTGACGGTCATCGAAGCGAGGTGCAGGGTGCGCTGGGAAAACAGCCGTGGGAGTGTGCACATGCAATCCCGGGGCGGCGCGCGAACGGGCATTGCGGAGCAAAGCAGTGCAGCGGCACCGCGATCAATCGGTGCCGCTGCCGTCGGACTTTTCCGGATCAGGCGTTGAACGAACCGCTGCTGGTGGAGGACTTGGCAGCTGCGTCCTTGAATTCGCTGGCGCGGCCGTTCAATACCAGCGTGCTCGCAATCAGGTCGTGCAGACCCTGCTTGCGACGGGTAAAGGCCACCATCACGAAGCCAATGAACAGGGTCAACACGCTCAGATATTTGGCGAAGAAGCGACCGGTGGCACGCAGGAAGCTGATGCGCGCACCTTGCAGGTTGGTGACCCGGATGCCGAGCGCCAGCTTGCCCACGGTGGCCTGCCAGGCCGAGCTTTCGCAGAAGGCGAAGTAAAGCCAGGTCAGTACCGTGGTCAGCACGTTGAAGGACCACGTGGTGCTGTAGAAATGCTCGTAGACCTGCATGATGGGGGTGCCGCTGAGCATTTCCTGCTTCATCGCTTCCTGAGCCGCGGAAATGCCGAAGAACGTGCCTATCACCTTGAAAACGATGGTGAGCAGGATCAGGTCGAGGATGTAAGCGGCCACGCGCTTCCAGAAGCCGGCGTGATCCTCCAGTGCCGCGGCCGTGGTCTGCGGCAGGTTCTGCATCGGCGCGGTGGGTGCGGAGTAGGGGTTGTCCGCGACGGGAGGGGCGGCACTGCGCACCTCGTCGGGAAACAGCGTCGACAGCGGCTGCCAGTCGGCGAGGCCTTCGCGCCAGGCCAGGTCGCTGCCGCTGACCTGGCCGCTGCGCAGCCACTGGCGCACATCTTCTTCCTTGTACGGGCCGTGGCGTTCGCCGTCCCGTCCGATCCAGATTTCCATCGTGCACACTCCTCGCGCTGGTGAATGCCGGCATCATGCCATGGGCGCATGGCTGTGGAGCGCGCCGGATGGCTGGAGCGCTCAGGCGGCGTGGCGCTTGAGGTGTACCAGCAGCAGCGAGATGGCGGCGGGAGTGACGCCGCTGATGCGTGCGGCCTGGCCGATGGTGGCCGGCTGCGTGCGCTTGAGCTTCAGCAGCACTTCGGCGGACAGGCCGCGCACCTTGTCGTAGTCGAAGCTGGAGGGGATCGCGGTCTGCTCGTGGCGGCGCTGGCGTTCGATTTCCTCGCGCTGGCGTTCCAGGTAGCCGGCGTACTTGGTCTGCACTTCGACCTGGGCGGCCACGTCTTCGTGTTCCACGGCAGGGCCGAGTCCGGCGACGCTGCTCAGTTTCGTGTAGTCCAGCTCCGGCCGGCGCAACAGGTCCAGCGCATTCGTTTCGCGGCTGAGCACAATGCCGAGCTGGCGCTCGATCGCCGCGCCCAGTGCGTTGGTTGGCGCAGCCCACAACGCGCCCAGGCGCTGCGTCTCGCGCTCCACCGCCTCGCGCTTGGTGCGCAGCGCGTCGTAGCGTTCCTGCAGCACCACGCCCAGCGCATGGCCTTGCTCGGTGAGGCGCAGGTCGGCATTGTCCTCGCGCAGGTGCAGCCGGTATTCGGCGCGCGAGGTGAACATGCGGTAGGGCTCGATGGTGCCGTTGCTGGTCAGGTCGTCGATCAGCACGCCGACGTAGGCCTCGTCGCGGCGCGGATACCACGGCGCCTTGCCCTGCGCGGACAGCGCGGCGTTGAGGCCGGCGATCAGGCCTTGCGCGCCGGCCTCCTCGTAGCCGGTGGTGCCGTTGATCTGGCCGGCGAAGTAGAGGCCCGGGATCGCCTTGGTCTCCAGCCACGGGTTGAGTCCGCGCGGGTCGAAATAGTCGTATTCGATCGCGTAGCCGGGGCGGGTGATGTGCGCGTGTTCGAAGCCCTTGATCGACTGCACCAGCGCCAGCTGCACGTCGAACGGCAGCGAGGTGGAAATGCCGTTGGGGTAGATTTCGAACGTGCCCAGGCCTTCCGGTTCGATGAAGATCTGGTGCGAGGCCTTGTCGGCGAAGCGCACCACCTTGTCCTCGATGGACGGGCAGTAGCGCGGGCCCACGCCCTCGATCTGGCCGGTGTACAGCGGCGAGCGGTCGAGCGCGCCGCGGATCAGCGCATGGGTGCGTTCGGTGGTATGGGTGATCCAGCAGCTCACCTGGCGCGGATGTTCGTCGCGCGAGCCGAGATAGGAGAACACCGGCGCCGGATCGTCGCCGCGCTGCTCCTCCAGGCCGTTGAAGTCGATGCTGCGCCGGTCGATGCGCGGCGGCGTGCCGGTCTTGAGCCGGTCCGCCGCCAGCGGCAGCTCGCGCAGCTTCCGGGCCAGTGCACTGGCCGGCGGATCGCCGGCGCGGCCACCGGCGTACTGGGCGGGGCCGACATGGATCTTGCCGGCGAGGAAGGTGCCCGCCGTGAGCACAATCGACCCGGCGCGGAAGGAAACGCCCATTTGCGTCACTACGCCGACGGCGCGGCCGCCTTCCAGGATCAGGTCGTCCACCGCCTGCTGGAACAGGTCCAGGTTCGGCTGGCTTTCCACGATGTGACGTATGGCGGCACGGTATAGCGCGCGGTCGGCCTGGCAACGGGTGGCGCGAACCGCAGGCCCCTTGGAGGCATTGAGCGTGCGCCACTGGATGCCGGCCAGGTCGGCCGCGTGCGCCATCGCACCGCCCAGCGCGTCGATCTCCTTGACCAGGTGGCCCTTGCCGATGCCGCCGATCGCCGGATTGCAGCTCATCGCACCCACCGTCTCGATGCTGTGGGTGAGCAGCAGGGTGCGCGCGCCGGTACGCGCGGATGCCAGCGCGGCCTCGGTGCCGGCGTGGCCGCCGCCGATCACGATCACGTCGTAGCGGGTGGGATGGAGCATCGTTTCGAACTGGCTGGAACCGGGATGGCTATGGTACTGCGCCGGCGCGGGCGGGGTGCTTGGCACGCAAACTGCATTATCCGTGTCGCACTTTCATGGGCAGCGGCTGTGCGGGAACGCGCGCCGGGATCGGGAGGACAGGGGCCTGGTCACGTGCCGTGAGAGGAAGCAGGACGGCGCCCTTCGGGGCGCCGTCGTTTTTTGCCCGCAGGTTTTGCCCGCCCAAAACACGAGACCCCGCATAAATGCGGGGTCTCGTCGTTTAGATCTGGCGCCCGGCGGTCTCAGGAACAGGGGGAATCCAGGATGACCGTATTGCCGGGCGCCAGAAACTGTGGAATTTGGGGTGCTTGGCCGTCTATCTGCCAGACCGTGGGTCGATATTCACCGCATGCACGTGAACACGCGGTGACTGAAATGGAAGTTTCTGCCGAGGCATGACAGCTGCTGACACGCCGCGTCAGTTCCGCTACACCGTCCAACCATCCAATGTGATGCAAATCACACTCTGGCACGACCGATGCATTACCTCCGGCGAGAGCGAAAATCGGGAGAGGGTGTCATGGGCATGAGCGTCGATTTCGAAAAGTTCTTTCCGCATCACGACCTGCTGATCGAGATCGGCCGGATCGAAATGGCGATGGAAACCCTGGAGGATCGCGCGGAGAACGAACGTGCGATGCTGAAGCCGCGGCTGGAGTCGCGCATGGTGCGGCTGCGCACGGCGCTGAAGAGCCTGCCTGCATGAGGCGGTGCCGCGGAGACGTGTGACGCGGAGCGTCGCAGGACTTGGGTGTGGCGGCGGCACGAGGCCGCCGCCTTCGTTTCAGGGCGCCGTTCGCGCGCTCAGCTCTTGAGCATGTTGCCGACGATCTCGGCGAGGTTGCGCGACAGCTTGTCGTGGGCGGCCAGGGCGGTGAGCGAGGCATGGGCTGCCTCGCGGCGCCGCGGCTCCAGCCGCTGCCAGCCATTGAACGCGGTGGCCAGCCGGGCGGCGATCTGCGGATTCAGCGCGTCGAGCGCGAGCAGGCGCTCGGCGTAGAGCCGGTAGCCCGCGCCGTCCACGCGGTGGAAACCGGTGGGGTTGCCGCTGGCGAAGGTGCCCAGCAGAGCGCGGGCGCGGTTCGGGTTCTTCAGGGTGAAGGCAGGGTCCGCTTCCAGCGCCTGCACGCGGGCGAGTGCGCCTTCGCCCGGCAACTGCGCCTGCAAGGCGAACCACTTGTCCAACGCCAGCGGATCGTTCGCGTAATGGGCGCGATAGTGCGCCAGCGGCTCGGCGCTGCGTGCAGTGTCGTGGCGCGCCAGCACGGTGAGTGCGCCGAGGCGGTCGGTCATGCTCGGTGCGTGGCGGTACTGCACGGTGGCGTGGCTACAAGCCCTGGCCGGATCGAGCAGCGCCAGCAATTGCAGCACGCGCTGCTTCAGGCGGCGATTGGCCTGGCTGGCAGCGTCGAGCGCCGCCGTGGATTGCGCGGCCAACGCGCGGTAGCGCGCGTCGAGCTTGTCGATGCCGATGCGCACGGCAAGATGTTGCAGCAGCTGCTGGCGCAGCATGTGGATGCGCGTGGGGTCGACCACGGATTCGCGTTCGGCCAGCTCGATTTCGCCGGGCGGGGTGAGCAGGTCGGCAAGCAGGTCGGCGTCGAGTCCTGCATCGTCGAACAAGGCGGCCAGTGCATCGCACCAGGCCGCGACGGCTTGCGGGGGCGTGCCGTCGCGCAACGCGTCGCAGGCGCGCACGGCAAGCTGCTGCCCGGCTTCCCAGCGGTTGAAGCCATCGGGATCGTGGGTCAGCAGCAGCGCGAGTTCGTCCGGCGCGTAGTCGCACTCCAGGATCACGGGCGCGGAGTAGCCGCGCAACAGCGAAGGCACCGGACGCGTGGCCACATCGCGGAACACATAGCGTTGCTCGATGCGGTCGAGCACCACCACGGCCTCGGTACCGCCGGTGGACGTCTGGCCGTCCAGATGCAGCGGCAGCAGACGGCCGTCGGCGCCGAACAGCGCCAGTTTCACCGGGATCGGCAACGCCTGCTTGTGCGGCTGCCCGGCGCCGGGGGGGGTGTGTTGCGACAGCGTGAGCGCGTACTCGCGTCGCGCGGCGTCGTATTCGCCGTGCGCCCTGAGCCGCGGCGTGCCGGCCTGGCCATACCAGGCGAGGTAGGGCGTGAGGTCGATGCCGTTGGCTTCGCCTAGCGCGTCGAGGAAATCCTCGATGGTGGCGGCGCGGCCATCGTTGCGTGCGAAGTACAGGTCGGTGCCGCGGCGGAAGCCCGCCGCGCCCAGCTTGCCGGCCAGCATGCGTACCAGTTCGGCCCCCTTCTCGTACACGGTGGCGGTGTAGAAATTGTTGATCTCGCGGTATTCGGCCGGGCGCACCGGGTGTGCCAGCGGGCCGGCATCCTCGGGGAACTGCGCGCGGCGCAGCAGCGAGACGTCCTCGATGCGCTTCAAGGGCGCGGAGTTCATGTCCGCCGAGAAGCTCTGCTCGCGGAACACGGTGAAGCCTTCCTTGAGGCTCAGCTGGAACCAGTCGCGGCAGGTGACGCGGTTGCCGCTCCAATTGTGGAAGTACTCGTGCGCGATCACCGCTTCCACGCGACGGTACTCGTCGTCGGTGCTGGAATCGGGGTCGGCCAGCAGGCACTTCGCGTTGAAGATGTTGAGGCCTTTGTTCTCCATCGCACCCATGTTGAAGTCGTGGGTGGCGACGACGTGGAACACGTCGAGGTCGTAGTTGCGGCCGTAGGCCTGCTCGTCCCAGCGCATCGAGCGTTCCAGCGCGTCCATCGCGTAGTGGCAGCGGTCGATTGCGTCGGCTTCGGCCCAGATCTTCAGCTGCACGTTGCGGCCGTCGGCGGTGCGGTAGTCGCGCTCGATCTTCTCCAGCCGGCCCGCGACCAGGGCAAACAGATAGCTGGGCTTGGGGTGCGGATCGACGAAGCGCGCCCAGTGGCGGCCACCCTCCAGTTCGCCGGCACCGTCCGGGTTGCCGCCGGCCAGCAGCACCGGGAAGCGTGCGCGGTCGGCGCGCAGGGTCACGGTGTAGGTGGACTGCACGTCGGGGCGGTCCGGGAACCAGGTGATGTGGCGGAAACCCTGCGCCTCGCACTGGGTGAGCAGGAAGCCGCTTTCACGCGGACCGGACAGGTACAGGCCTTCCAGCGCGGTATTGGCGGCGGGATGCACGCGAACCCGCGTTTCCAGCACGCTGCCGTCGCGGGCGCCATCCACTTCCAGGCCGCCTTCGATCAGGCGCCAGGCCGTGGCGGGCAGCGGTTGGCCGTCCAGCGCGATGGACAACAGCTCCAGCTGCTCGCCCTCCAGACGCAGCGGTTCGTCCTGCGCGGGATCGCGGCGCAACAGCAGCTTCGCGGCCACCTCGGTCGCGTCGATGCCCAGCTCGAAATCCAGCTCCACGCGCTCCACCCGCCAGGCCGGCGCCCGGTAGTCGGCGAGGCGGATCGGCAAGGTGGCGGTTTCGGGGCGTGCGTTCATGCGCGGAGAGGTCGGGTGCGAGGGTGGATCAGGCTAACATGCGGGGTCCCTTTCCCGCCTTCAACCGGAGCTTGCGATGACGCGTTTCCATGCCGCCGAGGCCATGCTGGGCACCCAGCCCGTAGTGGAGCTGGAGGATGCCGCAGGCGGTCGCCGCGTGCGCATCGCGCGCGGCGGCGCCGCGCTGCTGAACTTCGAGGCGAACGAGGGCGGCGCGTGGCACGACTATGCCGACGGTTACCGCAGCGATGCCGAGATCGCCGCCCACTCCGGCTCGCGCTTCGCGATCATGGTGCCATTCGCCGGGCGCATCGCCGACGCGCGTTACAGCTTCGACGGCCAGGTGCAGGACCTGCAGCCCGGCGTGGTCGGCGACGCGCGCGCCAGCCGCCACGGTTTCGTGCGTGGCACCAGGTTCGAACTGGCGGCGCTGGCCGCCGACGAACGGCAGGCTCAGGTGACGCTGACCACCACCGCGATCCGCCCGCGGTCCGGCTATCCGCATGCGATCGACCTGGCGGTGACCTACACGCTGGATGCCGCCGGCCTGACCCTGGAGGCGGTGATGCGCAACGTCGGCGACAGCGAGGCGCCGTGCTTCTTCGGCTGGCACCCGTATTTCCGGCTGGCCGACGAAACCGTGGACGGCTGGGAGCTGGCGATTCCTGCCGAGACGCTGGTCCGCACTGGCGCCGACATGATCGCGCTGCCGGGCGAGGCTGCCTACGTGGCGCTGGACGATGCGCCCGCGCTGGACTTCCGCGAGCCGCGCGTGATCGGCGATCGCATCATCGACCAGGGCTACACCGACCTGCAGGCCGATGCCGACGGCCGCATCCGCACGCACCTGCGCGATCCGGCCAGCGGCCGCGCCCTGGTGGTCTGGCAGGAGAGCGGCCTGATGCACGCCTTCACCTCCGATACGATCAGCCGCGACGTGCGCCGCGCAATCGCCCTGGAGCCGATGGAAGCCATGGCGAACGCATTCAATCGACCCGAGTGCGCCGACGCGATCCGACTGCTGCCGGGCGCGGAACGGCGCTATCGCTGCGGCGTAGAGATCGTCACGGCATGAACGCACTGCCCGACATCGACGCCATCCGCGACGCCGCCGCGCGCATCGCGCCACACGCCACGGTGACGCCGGTACTGCGCAGCGCGGCACTGGATGCGCTGGCCGGTGCCGAGCTGCATTTCAAATGCGAGAACCTGCAGCGCGGCGGTGCGTTCAAGTTCCGCGGTGCCTGCAATGCGGTGTGGTCGCTGACGGACGAGGAGGCCGCGCGCGGCGTGGTCACGCATTCCTCCGGCAACCACGGCAATGCGCTGGCGCTGGCTGCCGCCACCCGCGGTATCCAGGCCCACGTGGTGGTGCCGGAGGGCGCGGTACAGGCCAAGCTCGACGCCATCGTACGCGCGGGCGGCACGCTGCACCGTTGCGCGTCCTCCCAGGCCGCGCGCGAGGCAATGTGCGCCGACGTGCAGGCGCGGACCGGTGCGGTGCTGGTGCATCCCTATGCCGACGCGCGGGTGATGGCGGGGCAGGGCACGATCGCGCTGGAACTGCTGCGGCAGGCGCCAGGACTGGATGCGCTGATCACCCCCGTCGGCGGCGGCGGGCTGGCCGCAGGCGTGGCGATAGCAGCGCACGCGCTTGATCCAGCGCTGATGCTGTTCGGCGCCGAACCGGCCGGCGCCGACGACGCGGCACGTTCGTTGGCGGCCGGCCGACGGGTCGTCAGCGTGGCGCCGGACACGGTCTGCGACGGCCTGCGTGCCTTGGTGGGCGAACCCAATTTCGACGCGTTGCGCGAACAGCACGTGGAAGTCGTCACGGTGAGCGACGCGGAAACCGTCGCCGCGATGCGCCTGTTGTGGAGCGAGCTGAAGCAGGTGGTGGAGGTGTCCAGCGCCACCGTGCTGGCGGCCGTGCTGAAGGCGCGCGAACGCTTCGCCGGGCGCCGCGTGGGCGTGGTGCTCACCGGCGGCAATGTCGATCTCGACGCGCTGCCGTGGTGAGTGTCAGAGCCTGTTCAATGTCTCCGCGTAGCTCGCGTTGCCCTCGCATGGCGGCCATGCGAGGGCAGCCCTTCCTCGCTCCTCAAGGCCGAGTCCATCCATGGACTCCCCCCGCGTGCGGACCGGGTCTGTTTGCGTGCATGCCTGCGTCATCGGCCACGCGGAGACATTGAACAGCCTCTTAGGCTGCCGCGGATTCCTCGACAGTGGTATCGCTGGTCGCCGCGCCGGCCGGATGCGCGACGGCGGCACCCGGCTGGTGATGCGCCAGCGCGTGCAGGTCGAGCTTGTCGACCGACACTGGACGCAGGGTGGCCGGATCGAACGCCACTTCGCCCGGCTTCCAGCCGTCCAGGCAGCGCACCGCGGCCAGGAAGCGCTTCGTCGAAGCCCAGTGCAGGCCCAGCAGGCCGTAGTTGTTGTCCGCGTCCACCACAGGGTCGCCCACGCCAGTGGGGCGCGGCGGCTCGCCGTAGAGCGCGGTGCCGAAGATCACGTCCCAGATCGAGAACACCTGGCCGAAGTTGCAGTTGTGCAGCTTCGGTCGTTCGGGATCCACCAGCATGTGATGCAGGCGGTGGAACTTCGGGTCGACGAAGACGCGCTCGAACAGCCGGCCGAAGCCCAGCCGCGTGTTCGTATGCGAGAGGTTCTGCACCAGTTCGCCGAGCAGCATCAGCCAGGCGAACTCGTCCGGATCCACGCCCATTGCCAGGCCCACTACGGCGAGGATCATCGACTGGATGAAGCCGTCGATCAGGCTGCCGCGGTCGTTGGTCCAGCAACTCATCTGACGCGTGCTGTGGTGCATGCTGTGCAGCGCCCACCACCACGGGATCGCGTGCTGGGTGCGGTGCATCCAGTAGTACGTCAGGTCGTACAACACGTAGTACACGCCGAACAGCACGTAGGG
This sequence comes from Dyella agri, assembly GCF_044904705.1. NCBI lineage: Bacteria > Pseudomonadati > Pseudomonadota > Gammaproteobacteria > Lysobacterales > Rhodanobacteraceae > Dyella > Dyella agri. The sequence goes on along the minus strand of NZ_JADIKL010000003.1, from coordinate 419,187 downwards.
GTGGCCGTTGAACCACGGCACCAGGGCCGTCAGCGCCAGCGGCGAGCCGGTGCTGGAGGTGGCCGCGTCGGCACCGCCGAACAGGTGGCTGAACGGCATCAGGATCAGGTAGGTAAACAGCGGGAAGATGCCCATGAGCATCATCACCGTGTAGTTGCGGTCCACCAGGGTGAGCTTGCGGTTGTCCCACTTTTCCGCGGGAAAGAAGGTTTCCAGCGGGCGGAAGATGAAACCGATGATGCCGATCTGCAGTGCTGCGATCAGCAGCGAAGCGGCAATATCGCGCGGATCGCCGGAGAGCTTGCCCAGGTGCAGCAGATCGAGCGCAGGCGCCACGGCATGGCTGCTCAGCCAATCGACGAGATGGGACCAGAGTTGGGGCAGGGAAAGCATCGGCATGACGGTGGCGGACGACAGCCACATGATATCGCCCTTGTCGCGCCACCGCGCTGAACACCGTCGCGCGAACTTGCGGCCTCAGAGCCTGTTCAATGTCGCCGCAGGCGCACGCCGCTCACCGCGCACAGGCCTAGCAGCACGAAGCCGATGCCCAGCCATTCCATCGCACGGGGCTGCTCGCGCAGGATCAGCCAGGCCAGCAGCACGCCGACGATGGGCACGCCCAGGCTGCTCACGCTGGCCAGGGCGGTGGGCAGGCGGCGCAGCACGATCGACCACAGCCACCACGCCAGGCTGGATGCCATCAGCACACTGTAGGCAAGGCCGCCCACGAAGGCACTGCTCCAGTCGATCGCCCGCTGCGGCACCGCGAGCGCCACGACGCCCAAGGCCAGGCCGCCAGCCAGCATTTGCCATGCAGTGAGTCCTAGTGCGGATACGGCGTGCTGTCGGAACAGCCGCTTGCTCAACACCGTGCCCGTAGCCCAGGCCATGCCGCCGGCGACGGCCAGCACGGTACTCGTCGCGTTGCCCAGCCCGCGCCACGGCTCGATGATGCAGACGAGGCCCAGCGCGGCCAGCGCCAGGCCCAGCCAGTGCCGGCGGCTAGGTCGCTCGTGCAGGATCAGCCAGGCCAGCAGCACCGCCCAGAACGGCATGGTGTAGGCCAGCAGCGCCACGTGGCCCGCGCCACCACGCACCAGCGCCCACTGCTCCAATCCCTGGAATGCCGCGGTCTGGCACAGCCCGATCAGAAGGGTAGGCGCGAGCGGCGGCGGCTTCAGCGACTGACGTGCCAGCAGCATCGCCGCGAACAGCACTGTCGCGCCCAGCAGGTAGCGCATCGCCGCGAAGTCGAACGGTCCGGCATAGGCCAGTACCTGCTTCATCACCACCCAGCTGTAGGCCCACAACAGAATCGTGGCGAGCAGCGCCAGCACGGCGCCGCGTTCGGCAGATAGAGAAGGCATAGGCGGCGGACTGGTGGAAAGGCGCGAGTGTAGTGGTTGCTTGCGGGCCGCGGTCGAGCGCGGTTCACTACGCCCCATCGCGCCGAGTGCGCCAAGCCGGGATCACCGCATGCACCGCTGCCACTGGGCCAGTGCCGACGACACGCTGATGTGCGCCTACCACGACACCGAGTGGGGCGTGCCGTTGCACGACGACGACGCCTTGTTCGAATTCCTGTGCCTGGAAGGCGCGCAGGCGGGACTGTCCTGGCGCACCGTGCTGGCCAAGCGCGACAACTACCGCAAGGCCTTCCACGGCTTCGACATCGCCCGCGTGGCGGCGATGAAGGATCGCGAACTGGAGAAGCTGCTGCTCGACCCCGGCATCATCCGCAATCGGCTCAAGGTGACGGCGGCGCGCGACAACGCCATCGCTGCGCAGAAGGTGATCGCGGAGTCCGGCAGCCTGGACGCCTATCTGTGGTCCTTCGTCGACGGCAAGCCGCTGCGCAATCGCTGGAAGGACCGGAGCGAGGTGCCGGCGAGCACGCCGCTCTCCGACCGCATGAGCAAGGAACTGAAGAAGCGCGGCTTCCGTTTCGTGGGCACCACCATCTGCTATTCGCTGATGCAGGCCACCGGCATGATCAACGACCACTTGGTGGGTTGTTTCCGGCATAAGGCGTGCACCACTGCGGCGTCCCGACATTCGTAGCGCAGTGGCCGGGGTCGCCGTTGCTGTCCATACTTCCTCTCAAGGAGAACGTCCATGAAATTGCCGATACTGCTGCCATTCGGCGCTGGCCTAGTCTTGGTTGCAGTCTGCGCGACGTGCTTCGCTCAGAAGATGGATGGCAAGCTGATTGAAGTCAGCCAGACCGTCACAATACAGATGCAGAGCATGGCTGTGCCGCCGCAAACGATGAGCCGAAAGATCTGCACCGCTCCGGACAAGTTCGATCCGCAGGCGCTGCTGCAGGAGGGCAGCGATTGCAGTATCAGCGATTACCGCGAGAACGGCAGCACCATCACTTTCCATGTGGCTTGCACCAGTCCGCATCTGGTTGCCGCCGAGGGAGTGCTCCATCGGCATGCGGATGGAGGCATCGATGGCAGCATGCATGCCGCGATGACTGCTGTCGGCCGTCCGGTGGCAGTGGAGACCACCTACCAAGGCAGGCCGGTCGGCAGTTGCGACTACAAGCCGGCAGGCTAGAAGCCGGCGCTTCATCGCGCCGCAGGCACGGTTCGTCGCAGCGTGCTGGCGCGTCAGTCGCGGCGCCGTGTGCAATGGGTTCGCCCACCCACGCACCGGAGTCCCCATGAAGAAAATCGGATGGTTCGCCTGGCCGTTGCTGGCCGCTGTTGCTTTTGCCGCCCACGCGGCCACCCCGGCGCCGCCGGACGCGCACGCGCAGATCGAGCAGGTGGTCGCGAAGTTCCAGGCGGCGCTGATCGCCAAGGACAAGGCGGGTCTGGAAAACCTGTTCATGCCCGAGGGCGGCGCCTGGTTCGAAGTGCTGGGCGACGACGCCTACCGCCAGCTCAGCGCCAAGCATCCGCAGGTGCCGCGTTTCCACGGCGACAACTATCGACGCTTCATCGACTTCGTCGTCGGCAGCAAGAGCCGCGTGGAAGAGAAGTTCTCCAACGTACGCATCGAGACCGACGGCGCGATCGCCTCGGTGTATTTCGACTTCCTGTTCCTTGCCGACGGCAAACTCAACAACCGCGGCCATGAAGCCTGGCAGCTGGTAAACACCGGTGCAGGCTGGAAGATCAGCGGGATGGCGTATTCCAGCGAGCCGACGAACCTGCGCTAGAGTGAGGCGGCGGCGGGTGCCCCGGCCTGCCGCCGTTGCCGGAAACCCTTGCACATGATTCACGCCGTGCCGTCCGCCACATCCCGCGCTGCCGACGTTCCGTTCTGGTTGCCGCTGCTGGCGGGCCTGCCGCTGGTGCTGTGCATGGCGGTGATGGCGCTGCCCGAGCTGGGCCACGGTCGCGCGCTGGATTTCCGCGTGCTGTACGCGGCCACCTACCTGCTGTGGATGGTGCCGATGGCGGCCGCGCAACGCTGGCTGCGCCGCCGCGGTGTGTCGTGGCTGCTGGCGATTCCGGTGCTGCTGATACTGAGCTACCTGATGTCGCTGGCCAACAACGCAGTGGGTGAATGGCTGGCGGTCCGCCTCGGCGCACTGCCGCGCTTCCAGTGGTCATTGCTGTTCAGCGGGCTGGATGGTTGCTGGCTGGCGCTGATCGCGTTCGGCGCGGTGCATGCGGTGGTGGATCACTATGCGGCGCTGCAGGCCGAGCGCGAGCGCGTGCGCGAGATCGCGGCGCTGGCGCGCGACGCCGAACTGCGTGCGCTGCGCTACCAGCTGCAGCCGCATTTCCTGTTCAACACGCTCAACGCGATTTCCACGCTGGTGGCCGAGTACCGCAATCCGGAAGCCAACCGCATGTTGGCGCGGCTGGCGGATCTGCTGCGCGCCACGCTCGACAGCGGCGAGGCGCACGAGGTGACCCTGGCCGAGGAGCTGGCGCTGGCCGGCCATTACCTCGACATCGAGAAGGTGCGCCTGGGCGAGCGTTTGCTGCTGGACGTGCGCGTTGGTCCCGATGTGCTGCAATCGGCGGTGCCGCCGCTGTTGCTGCAGCCGTTGCTGGAGAATGCGATCCGCCACGGCATTGCGCCGCGCCTCGTGCCCGGCCGCGTGGCGCTGACGGTCGAGCGCGATGGCGGAACGCTGCGGCTGTCGCTGCGCAACGACGGCGTACCGACTGTGCCCGATGCATCGGACGACGAGGCGCGTCCGGCCGCCATCGGCCTGCGCAACGTGCGCGAGCGGCTGGCGCGGCTTTACGGCGATGCGCAGCGCTTCGAGTTTGCGCTGGCCATCGATGGCGGCTGTGCGATCGACATCGTGTTGCCGTACCGTGCCGCTGCGGTTGCCGCGCCGGAGTCCGCATGACGCTGCGCGTGCTGGTGGTGGATGACGAACCACTGGCGCGCGGCGGTGTGCGCGCACGGCTGGCGACACAGCCGGACGTGAGCGTGATCGGCGAGTGCGCCGACGGCGAGGCGGCGCTGGCCGCCATGCGCGCACAGCGTCCCGACCTGGTGTTCATCGACGTGCAGATGCCGGGGATCAACGGCCTGGATGCACTCGAAAGCCTGTCGCCGCCGGAGCGGCCGCTGGCGATCTTGCTCACCGCGCACGCGCAGTTCGCCTTGCGTGCCTTCGCCGTGCACGCGCTCGACTACCTGCTCAAGCCGATCGATGACGAGCGCTTCGCCGACGCGCTGGACCGTGCGCGGCAAGTGCTGGCGCTGCGCCGGCGCGATCCTGCCATGCCTTCGCCGGCACCGGCCTGGGCCAGCCGTTTCGAGGTGCGCCTGGGCCAGCGTGTGCGACTGATAGATGCAGCACAGATCGACTGGATCGAGGCACAGGGCGACTACGCGGGCCTGCACGCCGGCGGACAGATGCACCTGCTGCGGGAGCCGCTGCACCGGCTTGCTGCACGGCTGGACCCGGCACAGTTCGCGCGCATCCACCGCTCGGCGATCGTGCGGCTGGACCGCGTGGCCGAACTGCAGGCGCTGTCCAACCGCGACAGCTTGCTGCGCCTGCACGACGGCACGCCACTGCGCGCCAGCCGTACCTACGTGGACGCGCTGCGCGCGGCATTGCTGGTGGTTGGCACCGCTGCCTGAACCGCCTCCGGCGGCAGTGGCATGCATACGTATTCAAAGGGACGGCGCGACGCCGGCGCGGCCAGAATCGGAACCTTGCAGGCGACAGCCGTGGGGGAGAACGCGATGAGCGCAGTGGGCGGCGTGAAAGACATGGGCGGGCAGCGCGCGACGGCACGGGTGGTGCTGATCGCGGCAGCGGCGGCGCTGGGCGGCTTCCTGTTCGGCATGGACACGGCGGTGATCAACGGCGCCGTGGACGCGGTGCGCGCCGGCTTCGGACTGGGCGCGGGGCAGATCGGCTTTGCGGTGTCCTGTGCGTTGCTGGGCTCGGCGCTGGGCGCGTGGTATGCGGGAACGCTGGCAGACCGCTACGGCCGCGTGCGCACCATGCAGGTGGCGGCGACGCTGCTGGCGGTGAGCGCGCTGGGCTCGGGCCTGGTGCACGGTGTGTGGGACCTGGTGCTGTGGCGGCTGATCGGCGGCACCGGCGTGGGCATGGCCTCGGTGATCGCGCCCGCCTACATCGCCGAAGTGTCGCCCGCGGCGATCCGCGGCCGGCTGGGTTCGATGCAGCAGCTGGCGATCGTGCTGGGCATCTTCGCCGCCTTGCTCAGCGATGCCTGGCTGGCCGGTGCGGCGGGCGGCGCCGGGAGAACTTTGTGGCTGGGGCTCGAAGCGTGGCGCTGGATGTTCCTCGCCGCGGTGGTGCCAGCACTGGTCTACGGCACGGTAGTGCTGGGTGTGCCGGAGTCGCCGCGCTACCTGGTGGCGCGCGGCCGGCTGGCCGAGGCGAAGGCGGTGCTGCGTGAGGTGTTGGGTCTTGTCGACGAGGCCGCACTGAACGGCAAGCTCACGGACATCGAGCGCAGCCTGCGCATGGAACGCCGGCCGCGCCTGCGCGACCTGCGCGGCAAGTGCGCAGGCCTGTTGCCGGTGGTGTGGATCGGCATTGCGCTGTCGGTGTTCCAGCAGTTCGTGGGCATCAACGTGATCTTCTACTACTCGTCCACCTTGTGGCATTCGGTGGGCTTCAGCGAAGCCGATGCCTTCAGCATCACCGTGGTCACCTCGGTGGTGAACGTGCTGGTGACTCTGGTGGCGATCGCGCTGGTGGACCGGATCGGCCGCAAGCCGCTGCTGGCGGTCGGTTCGGCAGGCATGGCGATCACCCTGGCGCTGATGGCGTGGTGTTTTTCGCAGGCCACCGGCAGCGGCGCCACGCTGGCCTTGCCGCATGGCGTAGGCATGCTGGCGCTGGTCGCGGCAAACGCGTATGTGGTGTGCTTCGGCGTGAGCTGGGGGCCGGTGGTATGGGTGCTGCTGGGCGAGATGTTCCCCAACAACATCCGCGCGATCGCGCTGGCAGTCGCCGCGGCGGCGCAGTGGCTGGCCAACTTCGCGATCACCAGCAGCTTTCCCGCGCTGGCCGAGCTCGGCCTGCCGTTCGCCTACGGCCTGTATGCGGCGTTCGCGCTGCTGTCCCTGCTGTTCGTGTTGTACGCGGTGCGCGAGACGCGCGGCGTGGAACTCGAAGACATGCACGCGTAAGGCCTTGCGCCGCGCGACACGGTAGGATGCGGTGAGCAGGCGACCTGTCGTCGCCTGTGCCACGCATCAGGTCGCGCGGATGAAGGGAAAGGCCACATCGTTCGATATCGCCCATCTCGCCGGGGTCTCGCAGTCCACGGTGTCGCGCGCGCTGCGCGGCAGTCCGCTGGTCAGCGAGGAGACCCGGCGGCGCATCCAGTCGGCCGCCGACACGCTGAACTACAAGGTGGACAAGAACGCCTCCAACCTGCGCCGCCAGCACACCGGCACGCTGGCGCTGCTGCTGTTCGAGGATCCCACCGCCGACGACTCGCACATCAACCCGTTCTTCCTGTCGATGCTGGGCTCCATCACCCGCGCCAGCGCGCAACAGGGCTACGACTTGCTGATCTCGTTCCAGCAGTTCTCGCGCGACTGGCATGCCGACTTCGCCGGCTGCCAGAAGGCCGACGGCCTGATCCTGCTCGGCTACGGTGATTACCAGTCGCACCGCGACAAGCTGGAGAAGCTGGTGGCGCAAGGCACCCGTTTCGTGCGCTGGGGCGCGGTGCTGCCTGGCCAGCCGGGCGTATCGATCGGCTGCGACAACCACGAGGGCGGCCGGCTCGCCACCAGGCACCTGATCGAACAAGGCTGCCGGCGCATTGCCTTCCTCGGCGACGCCACGCCGCATTACCCGGAGTTCCACGAACGCTACCGTGGTTACGCGACGGCACTGCGCGAAGCCGGGCTGGCGGTCGACGAAACCCTGCAGGCCGATGCCGAGACCACCGAACGCGCCGGTTACGAGGCCGCCGAGTTGCTGCTGGAACGCGGCGTGGCGTTCGACGCCGTGTTCGCCGCCAGCGACCTGATCGCCATCGGCGCCTTGCGCGCCCTGGCCGAGCGCGGCTTTTCGGTGCCTGGCGACGTGGCGCTGGTCGGCTTCGACGACATCCCGATGGCCAGTTTCGTCAATCCCGCGCTCACCACGGTACGCCAGGACACCGGCAAGGCGGGCGAGGTGCTGGTCGACCAGTTGTTGCGGCTGATTCGCGGCGAAGACGCCGGCAGCGCCATGCTGCCGGCGCAGCTGAAGGTGCGCCGTTCGAGCCAGCGCTGATAGCGCAGCCGCGGCGCAAGATCATTCGATTGCCGCCATCGCGTTTTCGCATTGCGGGGCATCCGTGGCTGGCATAACCTGCGCGAGCCGTCCGCGCAGCCGCGCGACAGGATCGCGTATTCCATGGGGCGTAGTCAGTCCGAGTTTGAGTCCCTGCATGTCTTCGAACGCATCACCGATGCGTACGTGGCGCTGGACCGCAACTGGTGTTTCACCTACCTCAATGCGCGGGCCGGCGAACTGCTCGATCGCCGTGCCGGGGAACTGGTCGGCAAGCATATCTGGACGGAATTCCCGAAAGACGCGGACTCGCCGTTCCGGCAGGCTTGCGAACAGGCGATGGCCGAACAGCGGCCACGGACCATCGAAGCCTGGTACCCGCCGCACGAGCGCTGGCTTGAGAACCACATCTATCCGTCGGCCGACGGCCTGACGGTCTATTTCCAGGACATCACCGAGCGCAAGCAGGCCGATCAGCAGCTGCAGCAACAGCAGCGCCTGCTGGACCAGGCCCAGCAACTGGCCCGCGTCGGCAGCTGGAGCTGGGAGGTCGCCTCCAACCGGGTCCGTTGGTCGACCGAGCTGTACCGCATCTACGGTGTCGACCCGGCAAGCCATGCGGCCACCTTCGAGGCCTACCTGGCGTGTGTGCATCCGGACGATCGCTTGCGCGTGCACGACGCCGTCGAGCGCGCACTGCGGGATGGCGGCGTGTTCGAGTTCGAGGAGCGCATCCTGCGACCGGACGGCGAGGAGCGCGTGCTGCACAGCCGGGGCGTGGTGGAGGTCGACGCGGACGGCCGCGCCGTGCGCATGCTGGGTGCCTGCCAGGACATCTCCGCGCGCAAGCGCGACGAGCGGATGGCCACCGGCCAACACGAGATCCTGCTCGGCATCGCCGCGCATCGCCCGTTGGCGGAAAGCCTGCGGCACATCGCCCGCCTGCATGAATCGCTGAATCCCGGGGCGCTGTGCTCGCTGCTGCTGCTCGACGAGGATGGTCGGCGCGTGCTGCACGGCGCCGCACCCAGCCTGCCGGAGGACTACAACCAGAACGTCCACGGACTGGCGATCGGCGAAGCGCAGGGTTCCTGCGGCACGGCGGCCTGGTGCGGCAAGCGGGTGGTGGTGGAAGACATCGCCACCCACCCGTACTGGGCGGCTTACCGCGAACTGGCGCTGGCGCATGGCTTGCGGGCCTGCTGGTCGACGCCGGTGCTCGGCAGCCACGACGAAGTGCTGGGCACGTTCGCGGTGTACTACCGCGCGCCGCGCGCGCCGCGGCCGGAGGAGCTGGCGAGCATCGACCGCATGCTGCCGATCGCCGGCATCGCGATCGAGAGCGAGCGGATGGTCGGCCGCTTGCGCGAGCGCAACCGCTTTTTCGAGATGTCGCAGGAAATCTTCTGCATGCTCGATCCGCGCAGCGAGCGTCTGATCCAGTTCAACCCCTCGCTGCCGCGCCTGATCGGCTACACCGCCGACGAACTGAAGTCGCGCAGCTACCGGGACTTCCTGCTGCCGGAACCCGATGCGATGGCGTCCGACCCGATCCTCGGCACGGCCCACGCGGAGCAGCGGGTCCACGAATTCGTCAACCGCTGCGTGGCGAAGGACGGCAGCGAACACCTGCTGGAATGGACTGCGTTCACCACGCCGGATGGCCTGATCTTCGCCGTGGCGCGCGACATCACCGCGCGCCGCCAGGCCGAGCAGGAACTGGCCCACGCCGCCAGCCACGATGCGGTGACCAGCTTGCCGCGCCGCCCGCTGCTGGAGCGCACGCTGGCCTTGATCCTGCAGAACCCCGCCACGCCGGCCTGGGTGCTGATGGTCGGCCTCGACCGCTTCCAGACGGTCAACGAGTCGGTGGGCCACGTGATCGGCGACGACGCGCTGCGGCGCGTAGCGGGTCGACTGCGCGCGGCGCTGGGGGCGCAGTGGCAGATCGCCCGCATCACCGGCGACAGGTTCGCGGTAGCCGCCGGCGGCCTGGGCAGGGACGCGGCGCTGGAGCTGGCCGAGCGCCTGCGCGGCGTGGTGGCGCGGCCGATCGAAGGACAGGATTACCGCCTGCTGCTCACCGCCAGCATCGGCATCAGCCATTCGCCCGAACACGGCGATACGCCGCAGACCCTGCTGCGCAGCGCCGAGGCGGCGATGATGCAGGCCAAGCGCGATGGCCGCGACCGCGTCAGCGAGTTCAGCGTCGCGCAGAAGCAGGCGCTGGAAGAGCGCGTGCTGCTGGGCAGCCGGTTGCGCGACGCGCTGCGCCACGACGAGCTGGAGCTCTATTACCAGCCGCAGTACAACGCGCTCGATCATTCGCTGACCGGATTCGAGGCGTTGCTGCGCTGGAACTGCGGCGAGCTGGGGCGGGTGCTGCCGGCCCGCTTCATCCCGGTCGCCGAGGCCATGGGCCTGATGCCCGAGATCGGCGGCTGGGTGTTCATGCAGGCGGCGCGGCAAGTGCGCGCCTGGCTGGACCGCGGCCATCGCGGCTTCACGATGGCGGTGAATGTTTCGGCGCAACAGCTGCAGCATCCGCGCCTGGTCGAGCAGGTGACCGAGGCGCTGCAGCGTTACGCCGTGCCGCCGGCGATGCTGGACATCGAAATGACCGAGAGCGCGCTGATGGAGAACGTGGGGCGGATCCGCCGTACCCTCGGCGGCCTCAAGTCGCTTGGCGTGCTGCTGTCGCTGGACGATTTCGGCACCGGTTATTCCAGCCTCGCCTACCTGAAGCAATTCCCCATCGACAAGCTGAAGATCGACCAGAGCTTCGTGCGCGACCTGCCCGGCAACGCAGACGACGGCGCGATCGCGCAAACCATCATCGAGCTGGCCCACCAGTTGCGCATGCTGGCCGCGGCCGAAGGTGTGGAGACCCCGGCCCAGGCCGTCTTCCTCGCCGGGCTGGGCTGCGACGAACTGCAGGGCAACGGCCTGGGCGCGGCGATGCCGGTGGTCGACGCGGAGCGCTTCTTCGCCTCGCCGCGGGGTGCGTCCTCGGCGTAACGGCCGGGATGCGTGTCAGCGGCTGCCGCCGCCATCGTCCCAGCGCAGGAACAGCGGCAGCATCTTCGCCCATGAAGCCTGCTGGTGCTTGCCGCCGGGCAGCAGGTAGATGGCGACGTCGGCATGGCGGCCGGGCTGCGCGGCGTAGTCCGGATTCACGCTGTAGCCGAGCTGGCGCAAGCCGCGCAGGCGGAAACCGTCCGCCGCGTGGTAGCCGTCGATGAGGTCGCGGATATCGCCGATCACGTCGATCACGCCGTCGTGGTCGCGGTCGCTGGTCTCCTCGGCGGTGCCGGCGGCGAACCAGAAGCGCAGCTGCGGGCGTTTCGGCCCACGGTCGACCATGCGCTGGGCCAGTCGCGTACGCTCCACCGCGTCGTCGCTGCCGCGGTCGGCGGCGAGCCAGAACGAGGGCGAGAACGCGCCCACGCGGCCGAACACCGCCGGGTATTGCCAGCCCAGGTTGAATGCATTCAGTCCGCCCAGCGACCAGCCAAGCATGCTGCGCGAAGCGGCATCGCGGCGGCTGCGGTAGTGCGCGTCGATGTACGGCACCAGCCGTGTGGCGAGCCATTGCGAGTAATCGTAGGCACGCCGGCCGACCGGGCCGTACTTGGTGTCGGCGGAGAGGCTGCGGCGTTGCGCGCGGTCCGACAGCCCATAGGTGCCCATGCGGTCGCGCAACATGTGCACCGCCACCACGATGGGCAGGCGGATCGCCTGCGCGTGGCATAGCGCGGTGAGCGTGGGCACCAGCCCGACGGCCGGCATGTCCTGGCCGTCATCTGCATACAGCACGCGGTAGCGGCGGCTGGAGCGGGCGTAGTCGCCGGGCAGGTAGACATCCACCGTGACGCGTTCCGGCGCGAACGCGGGCGCATCGAGCTGCAGCGTGCGCTGCGTGGGCGTGCAGGTATCGGCAGCGGCGGCAAACGCGTGCAGCGGCCAGCAGGCGAACAGCAACGCAAGCAGGCCGCCGCGGCGCGGCGGGCGCGTCATGCCATGTCGCCCGTGGCCATCGCGCATGGCTCCTGCACGCGTAGCGTGCACAGTCCCGCCGCGATCAGGCTGGCGCCGCCCAGCGCCAGCGCCCAGATCGGCTGGTCGCCGAAGAACAGCTTCAGCAGCACGCCGAGCACGCTGGCGGCGAGCAGCTGCGGGATCACGATGAAGAAATTGAAGATGCCCATGTAGATGCCCATCTTCGCCGCGGGCAGGTTGTCCGACAGTATCGCGTAGGGCAGCGAAAGGATCGAGGCCCAGGCGAAGCCCACGCCGACCATCGAGGCGATCAGCCAGTGCGGGTCGCGGATGAACAGGAAGGACAGCAGGCCCAGCCCACCCAGCCACAGGTTGATCAGGTGGCTCCAGCGCAGGCCGCAGGCGCGCACCATGACCGGAATCGCGATCGCGGCCAGCACGCCCACGCCGTTGTAGGTGCCCATCAGCACGCCGGCCCAGTTCGCGCCATCGTTGTAGGCGGCGGAGGTGGTGTCGGTGCTGCCGAAGAAATGCCCGGCGACGGCCGGCGTGGTGTTGATCCACATCGCGAACATCGCGAACCAGGAGAAGAACTGCACCCAGTTCAGCCGGCGCATCGCGCGCGGCATGCCGTACAGGTCGCCCATGATCTGGCGCAGCGCGCCCTGGCGTTGCGTGCGGGCCAGCCACACAAACAGCGCGCCGGCGCCGATCAGGCCGCCAGCCAGCAGATAAAGCTCATCGCGCAGCGCGCAAAACCAGATCAGCGCCAGCAGCGCCACGCCAAGCAGCAGGAACCCTGCGCCTGGCTTCCACGCACCGGCTACGTCCACCGGTTCTTCCTGCACGTGGCTGTCGGCGAAGGCTTTCAGCTGTTCCGGCGGGTACTCGCGCGTGGTGCAGATGGTCCATAGCATCGCGCCCAGCAGCACCGCTGCGCCCGCGTAGAAGGCGTACATCACCGAATGCGGCACCATGCCGGCCGGCGCGGTGTTGGCCACGCCGAAGCGGGTGAGCAGCCAGGGCAGGAACGAAGCCACCACGGCGCCCACGCCGATGAAAACGCTCTGCATCGCATAGCCCAGCGGGCGCTGGCGCGGCGGCAACTGGTCGCCCACGAAGGCGCGGAACGGCTCCATCGACACATTGAACGAAGCGTCCATGATCCACAGCAGGCCCGCGGCGATCCACAGCGTGGGCGAGTTCGGTATCGCCAGCAGCGCAAGCGTGGCCAGCACCGCGCCCGCGAAAAAGTAGGGGCGGCGGCGACCGAAGCGGTTCCAGGTGCGGTCGGAGAAATAGCCGATCAGCGGCTGCACGATCAGCCCGGTGAACGGCGCGGCGATCCACAGCACCGGGATCTGGTCCACGTTCGCGCCCAGCGTCTGGAAGATCCGGCTGACATTGGCGTTCTGCAGCGCGAAACCGAACTGGATGCCGAGGAAGCCGAAGCACATGTTCCAGATCTGCCAGAACGACAGCTCGGGCTTGCGCGTCACGGAGTGCCCTCCGCGGCCGGCAACGGCGCGATGCGCAGTGCGCCGACCTCGGCGTCGTTGAGCGGGCCGTCGCTGCCGCCGGCACCGCCGGTGTAGTGCGCGTTGTTGGCGAGGAAACTCATGTTGAAGCCCTGCTCCAGCGTAAAGCCGCAACGTGCGCCCGCTTTGGCGTCGAACTGCGCGGTGGTGGAAAGCTGTTCGCCCGCACTGTGTGGCATCACCACCAGCACGGTCTGCAGCGGGCTGCCCTCGCAGCGGATCGCGAGCTGCTTCACCGCGGCAGTGACGCCGGTGTTGATCGGACCGTGGTCGTTGCGGTAGCTGAGCGCCACCTGATAGCGGCCGGCCGTTGGCGCGGTCCAGGCTCGCGGCCAGGCGCCTTCGATGCTGCTGACCGGGCCTTCGCAGCGCGGCGGGCTCTGCAGCGATTCGAGGTCGCCAGCGCCCGCCTGGGTGACGCTGAAGCATTGCAGCGCGTCGGCGGCGGGCACCGCGAGCGTGCCTTCGATCGCACCCACGCGCCGGCCATTGAGATAGAGCGTGCCCGGCGCGCTGCTGCGTACCTGCCAGTTCGCGCCATCGCGCGTCACGTCCGGCGCGGCCGGTGCCGGCGGCGCGAAGGGCGGTACCTTGCTGCGCAGCGGCAGCTCGGGCACGGTGACCGCCTTCAGTTGCACCACGCTGTCGTCGCCGTGCGGGTCGATGCGATCGGCCACCAGCAGGTTGCCGTCGAGTTTCTTCGGCCGCTGCAAGGTGATGCGGCGGCCCGGCAGCTGCAAGCTGATCGTGGCCTTGTTGCCGAACAGCATGGGGACCAGCGAGACCGGCAGCTTGGGCTCGATGCGGCCATCGTCGCCGAGGCCGAACACGCCTTCGCTCACCATCGCGAGGTAGCCGGCCACGGACCACAGCTGGCGCGGCGAATCCACCACCGGGCCGCTGAGCTTGCCGTCGTCCACGTGGGTGGCCTCGGTGGTGAGCTCATAGTTCTCCATGTTGGAGCCGGCCAGCGCCGCGCCGCGCATCAGCGAGGTGATCTCGAACGCGATGTGCGCGGGATCGTCCAGCGTGCGTGCGGCACGCAGCGCGTAGGCGCTCACGAACGGCCAGATCGCACGGTTGTGGTAGACCGGCTGGTCGCTGCGCTCGGGCCAGATCACCGGGCTCCCGGCGGGCCACACCGGGTAGTTCGCCAGCGCCTGCCGTGCGCGGCCGGCGTCGGCCACGCCGCTGTCGATCGCCAGCGCGATGCCGAGCAGGTCGTAGCTGTCGTAGGGGGTGCCGTCGCCGCCGAGGTAGCTCATGTACATGCCGCGATCGGCACGCCAGAAGCGTGTGTTGATCGCGTCCTTCAACGCGTCGGCCTGCGCCTGGTATTCCGCGGCGCGCGCATCGTGGTGCTCGCCGGCCAGCCGCGCGGCCAGCAGCAGCGCCTGGTAGTGCAGCACGTTGGTGGAGAGCGAGAAGGATTGCGCAATCGGCACCACATCGGTCGCCATCCACGCCGGGTAGCTCTGCTCGCGCCAGTCGAGGAAGGACGTTTCGCCCCGATACAAGCCCATGCCGGCGTCGAAGACATAGCGCCGGTCTTGGACCAGGGTGGCGGTGAGCGCGCGCCAGGTGGTGTCGGCGAAGGCCGGATCGTCCAGCAGGTGGCGCGCGGCGAGGAACCAGGCCACGCGGTCGGTGCTCACCGGCCAGCTGCCGCCCGAGCCGGTGTCCTGCATGACGAAGGGGCCTTTCGGCGCACCGGCCATGCGACTGTCGGAGAGCTTGAAGCGCAGGCCGTTGCGCGAGCGCGCGGCATCGAAACGCCAGAGGCCGAGATCCACCGCGTAAGAGAGATCTCGCGTCCACACGTAATGCCACTTCGCACCCGTCTCGAAGCAGGTGCACGGCATGGGCTGGCCGTGGTCGAAGGCGTCGTCGCGGATCGAGCCGACCGAATCCTGGCGCAAGTCGTCCTGCGCCATTGCATACAAGCCGTCGAACAGCGGACTGGCGGTCTGCACGGCATACGGCGGCACGGGGATCATGCGTTTGTCGTGCGCCGCCTGCAGCAGGAAGCCGCCGCCGGGCTGGATCGTCATGCTGGCGCTCTGGCCGCGCCAGTGCAGGTTGTCGTGCCACAGCGGGCCGTGTGCGGCGGCGGTCAGCGCGAGCATCAAGCTGCTGAAGACGCTCATGCGGCAGGCCTCCGCCGGAGGTGGCGCGAAGCGACGTGCGTGACGATCTTGCTCATGTGATTTTCCCTCGATCCCCGGCGGGCAGCAGCTCGTGCGCTTGCCCGTCGCCTGCGTGTCGGCGGCCCCCCGTGGCCGGACCATCGCACGCGCAGGCATGCGATGGTCCAGGGGCCAGTGTACGCAGATGCATGCAGTCTTGTGTGAGAAGCCCCTCCGCCACGGGACGGAGGAGCATGGCTCATTGCGCCAGGATGGCGCCGTAGTGGCCCTCCACGCTCAGCGTGACGGTGCCGCCGCTGACGGTGTATTTGGTGCCGGTGAGCAAGTCGGTGACCTGGCTGCCGTTGGTCATGCTCTCCTCGTACACCGGCACCGTCACCGTTTCGGTATTGCCGGTGCCGTTGAGCACCACGGCGACGCGGTTGTTCTGGTCGAAGCGGCCGAACGCGTAGATGTCGTTGGTGTCGTCGGTGAGCAAGGTCATGAACGAGCCGGTGCGCAGGGCCGGGTAGGTGTTGCGGATGCGAATCAGCTGCTGCGTCAGCGCCACTGCAGTGTTGCTCGTGGTGGCCTGGCTCCAGTCGAAGCTGCGGCGGTTGTCCGGATCGGCGCCACCTTGCATGCCGTATTCGTCGCCGTAGTAGATGGTCGGCGTGCCGACGTAGGTCATCTGGAAGATCAGGCCGAGGTAGGTCTTCCAGATATCGCCGCCGCAGCGCGTGGCGAAGCGCGAGGTGTCGTGGCTGCCGAGGAAGTTGGTCATGGTCTGCTGCACGTCGATCGGCAGGTCGGCGCGCGTGCCGAGCAGCCAGCTGTCGAGCTTGCTCGGGACCAGCGCGGCGCTGTTGCCGCTTTCGTCCACGCCGCAGATCCATTCCGATACCGGTTGGGTGAAACCGTTGTAGTTCATCGCGCCATCCCACTCGGTGCCGTCGTCCAGCCAGGATGAGGCGTCACCCCAGTATTCGCCGACGATGGTGGCGTTCGGGTTGACCGATTTCACCGCTGTGCGCAGCTCCTGCATGATCTGGTGATTGGTGGCGTCGCTGCCGTTGTTGCCGCCGGCGTCGAGGTACTGCGCCGCATCCAGTCGCCAGCCGTCGATGCCGTAAGGCTGCTCCAGCCAGGTCTGCACCACCGAACCGGAGTTGCCGTAGATCTGATTGCGCGTGGCCGAGCCGCTGGCGCCGTAGTCCAGCTTAGGCATGCTGGAAATGCCGAAGAACGTCGAATAGCTGCCGGGCCAGGTCTGGAAGGTGTAGTAGCTGTAGTACGGGCTGGCCTGCGACTGGTAGGCGCCCTGCTGCGGGCAAGTGATCGCGTCGTAGCTCTGCGCGCCGAACCAGCAATTGCTGTCGCCGCTGTGGTTGAACACGCCGTCCAGGATGATGTAGCCGGACGGGCCGTTGCTGGCGCTGTGCACGTCGCCGATCAGCTGCTGCAGCGTGGCGTTGCTGCCGAAGGCCGGGTCGACCGTGTAGTAATTCTGGGTGTCGTACTTGTGGTTGGTCGGCGAGGAGAAGATCGGGTTCAGGTAGATGATGTCGGCGCCCAGCGTGCTCTTGATGTAGCCGAGCTTCTGGTCGACGCCGGCGAGGTCGCCACCGAAGAACACCGCGCTGTTGCAGCCGCTGACGTTGGCGGTCACGCCGGTGCCCCAGGCGTGTTGCTCGGTGGCGCAGCCGGCGTAGGTGTATGCGCCGTTGGTGACGTCGTTGCCGGTGTCGCCGTTGTAGAAGCGGTCCGGGAAGACCTGGTACATCACGCCGTTCTTCATCCAGCTTGGCGTCTTGAAGCCGGGAATGACGAAGAAGTCGCCGGACGACGGCTCGCTGCTGGTGATGCCGGCCGCGTTGTACCAGGCGGTGGCGGTGCCGTCGTTGATCTGGAAGCGGTAGTACTTCTTCGACGAAGTCGCGGGGATGGTGCCCTGCCAGAGGTCGTAGGTGCCGGTGGCGTCGTTGGCCGCCCAATGCATCGCCACCCAGTGGAACTGGCCATCGGCGCTGTCGTAGTACTTGATATTGGCGCTGGTGATGTCGCCCTTGAAGGTGCGGAACGTGAGCGTCACCGGCGTGCTCGCCGTGGGCTCCGGGGCGCTGTCGTACAGCGGGCCCTGGTCGTGGAACAGGCCGGCCCATTCCACGTTGTTGTCGTTGCTGGCGGCCCACGCGGCGGCGCTCCACAGCGATGCGCCGGACACCGCCAGCGCCAGGCACAGCGCAAGCGGCAGCCTGTGCAGGCCGCGCAGATCCTGCTTTATCGAATGACTCATCGAAACCCTCCCGGTAGGACTGGGCGGATGCCGCCGCGCTCGCCGGGGCCCAGGGCCGGCAACTCCTCGCGTGACGGTGATGGGGGCCATGCCTGGCCGCGGAACCTCCCTGCGCCGCGCACTCCCGGCGCGGCGCAACCTCCTCTCAATGCGCGGCAGCTGCGTGCAGTGTCAGCGTGCGTGCCGCGCCGGCATCGAGCTTGAGCACGGTGACCGGGCCGTAGCGGTCGCTGCCGGCGCCCCAGCCCTCGCCGTCGGCGGCGGCCAGTTCGGCCGGCGTCGCGTAGTGCCGCAGCGCCGTGCCGCCGAGGTCGACATTGCTTGCCGCGATGCCGTGTATCCGCACCAGCCAGAGGCGCAGCTCAGGGCGATAGCTGCCCTCGGGTGCCGTGATGCTGAAGCTCACCGTGTTGCCATTGCGCTGCGTGGCGAGGTGCTGCAGGAAGTACGCGCCATCCGCGTAGGCATAGGTTTCGCCGTCGTCGTCGTAATAGTCGAAATGGCTGGCCTGGTCAGCGGGAAATACATCGACGGCGACCCTGGTCACCGGGTGCTGGCCTGTCCAGTCCATCACCGGCTGGGTGGGGATGATCGCGCCGGCGCGGATGAACAGCGGGGTGTCGCGCCAGGTCTTCGCATCGACCGGGTAATCGATGGTCTGGCCGCCTTGGTAGGTCTTGCCGTCGGCCCAATCGGTCCAGGTGCCTGCAGGCAGGTAGATGCGTTTCGTGGCCTGGCCTTGTTCGACCACCGGCGACACCAGCATCCAGTCGCCGAACAGCCAGGCGTCCACGTCGTTGCGTGCCTGTGCGTCATGCGGCCAGGCGAAGGCCAGCGGCTGCACCAGGCCCACGCCTTGCGTGCTGGCGCGATGCTGGTAGGCATAGATGTAGGGCAGCAGCGCGTAGCGCAGACGGATCGCACGCGTCGCCGCCGCCTCGGCCGCCGGGCCGTAGGTCCATGGCTGGCGCTTTTCGCCCTCGGTGCCGTGCACGCGGAACACCGGCGTGAACGCGCCGAACTCGATCCAACGCGCATAGTTCTCGTCGGAGGGATGGCCGAAGAAGCCGCCGCCGTCCATGCCCCACTGCGTCTCGCCCGCGTTGATCGCGCTGAGCATGCGCGGGCGTTGCGCGGCCATGCTGGCGAAGCCGGTCTGGATGTCGCCCGACCACAGGCCGTAGGCGTAGCGCTGCGCACCCAGCCAGAAATCACGATTGATCGACCACACGCGCAGCTTCGAGTACGCGCGCTGGCCGTCGTAGATCGTGCGCTGCATGTTGAGGAACTGGGTATCGCTCTTGGTGGTATCCGCCTCGTCGTTCCACCAGCCGACGATGCCGGTGTCGAAGCTGTGCTTGAGCGCGTCGTTGAAGAACCAGGCGCGCGTGGCCGGCTTGTCGAAGTCGAGGTCCTTTACCGGCTTGTGCGAGAAGTAGTCGGGGCTGACCTTCTCGCCGGGCAGCCACAGATCGTGCGCGGTGGCGTAGCGACCTTCCACGGTTTCCACGTGCACGCGCGGCTTCATGATGCCGGTCATGTGCACGCCGAGCGCATCCATGTCGGCCTTCAGCTTGCCGGTGGGGCCGGCGGGGAATTTCGTCGCGTTCCAGCGGAACTCGCCCCAGTCCTCGCCCCAGGCCTTCCAGTCGAAGTCGAAGGTGAAGGCGTCCAGCGGGATATGCTTCGCGCGATAGGTGGCGACGATCTGGCGGAACTCCTGCTCGTCGATGCCCCATTGGCTGTTGATGAAGCCGTTCGCCCAGCGCGGGAACAGCGGCGCGTGGCCGCTGAGGTCGGCGAGCGCACCGAACAGTTGCATGGGATCGCCGGACATCAGATAGACGTCCACCGCTGGCTTGGACAGGGCGGTGATATCGATGCGGCCGCCCTTGAGCATGAAGTCGGCGCCGTCGCTGTCCACCAGCACGCCGTAACCGGCGGTGCTCCACACGAAAGGTGCGCCGGCGTGGCCTTGTTCACCGGCCTTGGCCACCTGCTTGCCCGTGCGCAGCAGGCCGGCGGAAGCATCCTGGTCCTTGTCATAGCCGCCGATGCCGTACAAGGCGTCGCCCGGCGCATGGCCCAATTGCACGTGGCCTTGCGTCAGTGCGGCGAGGTCGAGCGTGAGCAGCGGATGGTGTTGTGCGTCCTGCAGTTCCAGCGTGCCCGGGCCCTTGTGCCAGATCGCGGTGAGCCGGTCGCTGGTCAGAGTGAACGCGGCACCGTCGTCGTGCACACGCGCATCGGCGACGGCAGCGGGCTTTGCGTTCGGATCGAGCACCAGCGTGTGCACTTCGTCGACGCCGGCGGGCAGCGCCTGCACGTGCACCACGCCGGCGCCGTCGAGGCGGATCGATAGCTGTTCGGCGCCCAGGCGGAACGCTACGCCTTGCGCATCGGCATGCACGGCGGAGGCTGCCGGAGCTGTAGCGGACCGTGCTTGTGCGGAAACCAGCAGGCCGGCGGCCAGGGCGGCGGCCAGGAGCCGGGCCGTCACTGCAGCACCACGCTGCTGTAGGCCGGCACGCTCAGCGTGCTGCCGTGGATTGCCGCGCCGGGGCCGGTCTGCTTCAGCACGCGGCTGTAGTGCGGTTCGCCGGGCACGTCCAGCGTCATCGTCTGCGTTTGGCTGGAGAGGTTGTGCACCACCAGTACGGTGTCGCGGCCGTCGCTGCGTTCCCAGGCGGCGAGGTGGTCGCTGGCCTCGGGGTAGGCGCGGAAACCGCCGTCGCGCAAGGCCGGCACCTCGCTGCGCCAGTGGATCAGCTGCGTGTAGTAATGCAACAACGAGTGCGGATCAGCCTGCTCGGCCTCGACCGAGACAGCCGCGCCGTTGGCAGGGTTGCCGGCTTCCCAGGTGGTTTCGCCCTTGGCTCTGGTCGCACGATCCCAGCGCATCGGCTCGCGCAGTGCGGGGTCGGGTTTCTTGCCCAGCGTGCCCAGCTCCTCGCCGTAATAGATGTACGGCTCGCCCGGCAGCGTGAGCAGCATCGCAGCGGCGGTGTGCATGTGTTGCGGATTGCCGTCGAGCTGGCTCATCACGCGTTCCTGGTCGTGGTTGGAAAGGAAGGGTGCATCCTTGATCGCCTTGCCGCCGACGGCCTGGTAGGCGGCATAGCTGCGGTCCAGTGTGGGGCCCAGCCCCTGGTTGCGTTCGCTTTTCGCGGCGTCGATCAGCTGTACCGTCAACGGGAAGTTGAACACGGCATCCAGCGGTTTCAGGTACGGCGCGAGCATAGTGGCGGCGGGCTGAGTCACCTCGCCCACCAGGTAAGTGTGCGGGTTCACCGCGGCCAGGCCGCGGCGGTATTCGTTCCACCAGTCGAGGTTCTTCGCCAGCGCGGCGGGGTCATCCACATCCCACGGGAAGTTCTCGTAGATGTGCCGGGCGGCGTCGAGGCGGAAGCCGTCCGCGCCTTGTTTCAGCCAGAACTGGCCGGCTTTGACCATCGCGGCGCGCACGGCACGGTTGTCGTAGTTCAGGTCGGGCATATCCGCCGTGAAGATGCCGAGGTAGTGTTCTTTGCCCGCCGGGTGCCAGGCCTGGCTGCCGGCGGCGCTGCCGCTTTCCAGGTCGGTGTACTTGTCGGCCCAGCTGTACCAGTCGTGGTAGGGGCTCTTCGTATCCAGCGCGGCCTTGAACCACGGGTTTTCGTTGCTGGTGTGGTTGATCACCATGTCGATGATGACGCGGATGCCGCGCTTGTGCGCCTCGTCCGCCAGGCGGCGGAAGTCGGCCAGTGTGCCGTACTGCGGGTTCACCGCCTCGTAGTCGGTGACGTCGTAGCCGTGGTAGCTGGGCGAGGGATTGATCGGCATCAGCCAGATGCCGCTGACGCCCAGCGACTGCAGGTAGTCGAGCTTGGCGGTGACGCCGTTGAGGTCGCCGATGCCGTCGCCGTTGGTGTCGTACCAGCTGCGCACGAAGATCTCGTACCACACGCCGGAGGGGGCGGTCCGCGTGGTGGCTTCCGTTGCCGGCGAAGCCGCTGCCTGCAGCGCGCAGGTGCCACCCAGCGCAAGCAGGGCGGCGAGAAGAGGGAGGACGGAACGACGGCGTCGGATCATCGATGACTCCGGTGGAACGCTGGGGATGGGGTGCGGCTCACGCGATTGCCTCGCGGAAGTGCCGGGCGATGAACTCGGCATGCGTGGGCATGCTGGCCGTGGCGCGTTCGACCAGGGTGCGGATGTTGCCGAGGAATTCGTCGAGCTGCGCCTTGGGTAGTTCGTCGGCCAGGGGGTGGTAGCACTGCGGCGCGATGCCCTGGCCGATCAGCACCTGCAGCCAGCCCATCTCGGTGAACAGCTCCTCGCCTTCGCGGAAGACATGGGCGTGGCGGCGGAACAGCTCGATGCGATGGGCCAGGCCGTCGGGCAGCGTCATCGTGGCGCAGTCGCGCCAGAACGTGCTGTCATCGCGCTCGTTGGCGTGGTAGTGCAGCACGATGAAGTCGCGCGTCTGCTCGTACTCGGCGCGGGTCTTGCGGTTGTACTCGGTGATCAGCGCCGGGTCGAAGGATTTGTCCGGGAACATCGTCAGCAGCCGCGCCACCGCTGACTGCATCAAGTGGATGCTGGTCGATTCCAGTGGCTCGATGAAGCCACTGGCCAGGCCCAGCGCCACGCAGTTGCGGTGCCAGATCTGCTTGCGGATGCCGGTGTGGAAACGCAGCTGGCGCGGCTCGCCCAGAGCGCGGCCTTCCAGGTTGCGCAGCAGGGTCGCAACGGCTTCGTCGTCGCCGACGTGGCGGCTGCAATACACGTGGCCGTTGCTGTCCAGGTGCTGCAGCGGTATGCGCCACTGCCAGCCTGCGCGCTGCGCGCTGGCCTGGGTGTACGGGCGGATCGTGTCGCCATGCTCGCTGGCCACCACCACCGCGCGGTCGCACGGCAGCCAGTGCTGCCAGCTCTCGTAGCCCGTCTTGAGCGCGCCCTCGGTGAGCAGGCCGCGGAAGCCGGAGCAGTCGAGGAACAGATCGCCGGCGACAGTCTCGCCGCTTTCCAGCTTCACCGACTCGATGAAGCCGTCCGCGCCGCGCAGCGCCACGTCCACCACCTTGCCCTCGGTGCGCCTTACTCCGCGCTGCTCCGCATGGCGGCGCAGCAGCTGCCCGAAGCGGGAGGCGTCGAAATGATAGGCGTAGCGGATGCCGGTCAGCGGGCTGTTGCCTATCGTCTCCATTCGGGCGAAGCGGTTGGCGTCGGCGGCCTGCGCGTTGATCGAATAAGCCCACAGCCCGGGCGCCTGCGGATTCTCGCGCCGGTTGCGCAGCCAGTAGTGCTGGAACGGCAAAAGGCCAAGCGGCAGGCCGATGTCGCTGAAGGCGTGCAGGTAGCTGTCGCCGATCCGTCGCCAGTCGTTGAATTGCACCGCCAGCTTGATGGTGCCGCGGCTGGCTTTCAGCAGCTCGTCCTCGTCGATGCCGAGAAAGCGGCTGACGTGGCGGATCTGCGGAATGGTGGCTTCGCCGACGCCGACAATGCCGATTTCGTCGGACTCGATCAGCCGGATATCCAGCGCGCGGCCGAAGGCCTGCGCCAGCAGCGCCGCCGCCATCCAGCCGGCGGTGCCGCCGCCCACGATCACCACGCGTCGAATGCGCGAATCATTCATGTCGTTACCCTGACCCATTCCTCACCTCGCATGGGACCCCATCGCGCGTGTCGGCTCCGTCGAAAAAAGGCCCCGCTGGTTTGCACGCAGCGGGGCACGGGGGAGTTGCGCGGATCTTGCGTGTTACCGCCTACTGGAACTTGTACGAGACACCCACCGAGTAGGTGCGGCCGTAGCGTTCCCAGGTCAGCACCTGGCGGGGATCGTTGTTCTGGTACGTGGTGAAGATCTTGTTCGACAGGTTCGACCCCGTCGCGATCAGGGTCAGGCCCTTGAACGTGCCGTTGTCGAACGTGTAGCTCACCTGTGCGTCGTAGGTGCTGCCGCCCTTCAGCGTCTGCTCGATGCGCGTGGCGCTGATGCCCGCCACCTCGCCGAGGAAGTCGGACCGGTAGCTGTCGCTGATGCGCGCCTCGAAGCCGTTGTGCTGGTAGTACAGCGTACCGTTGGCGACCCACTTCGACAGGCCGGGCACGGTGATCGGCGCGGCATTGCCGGCGTACACCAGCGAACTCCGGGTGCGGTTGGCGGTGAGGATGGTGCCGAAGCCGTCGAGCACCGGGCTGACCAGGTTGAAGGGCAGGTTCAGGGTGCCCTGGATGCCCTTGACGTAGCCGCGGCCGTCATTGGTCGGGCCGCTCACGATGCCGAGGGGGGTGCCCAGCTGGCTCAACTGCGCCGGGGTCAGGGTGAACGGCAGGAAGGGGCTGAAGTCGTACAGGAAGGACGCGTTCGGATTGATGTAGTCGTGCAGGTCGATGAAGTAACCCGACACCGAGAAGTAGCCGCCGCCGCCGCTGCGGCACAGGTCCGAGTTCTTCTGGTCGGTGGAATTGCACTGGAAGCCCGAGGCCGGTCCCGAGAAGTAGTGCTCGTAGCTGATGTTGTAGTTGTCAGCCATGGTGGGCGTGAGCTTCGGATTGCCGCCCGAAGCACTGAAGAACGCCTGGTTCGGGTTGGTGCTCTGCAAGAGGGTGAAGTTGCCGCTCACCCCGAGGCCGGCGTTCATCTGGTCCATGCGCGGGCGGGCCAGGGTGCGGGCGGCACTGACGCGCAGGTCGTCGTTGTCGGTGAAGCCGAAGATCAGGTTCGCGCTGGGCAGGTAGCGGGTGTAGCTGGTGCTGCCGGATACCGGGATCAGCGTGATCGCGTTGCCGGTGGTGGCGCTGCCCGGCGCCACGCGCTCGCCTTCGGCACGCTGCGCGGTGTGCTGCATCTGCATGCCGAAGTTGCCGCGCAGGCTGATGCCGCCCAGGGTGGTGTCGAGGTTGAACTGGATGTACGGAGTGAAGACGTTCTCATGCGTCTTCCAGTTCGGCGGCGTGCCGGTGTTGGAGCCGAAGGTAGGCACGTTGACCAGGCTGCCGTTGTCGATCAGGGCAAACGGGTTGTAGCAAAGCTCCGGGCCGATGCCCATCCACGACAGCGGGTCGCAGCTGCTGCCACCCTGGATCGGCGCGGTCTTGACGGCATTGCCGCCGCTGAGGGTGCCGCCGCCCAGGGTCAGGAAGGCCTGGTCGATGTTGTAGGTCTTGTTGCGGCGGCTGTTGCTGACGCCGAACTCCATGCTGGAGAACGGACCGCTGGCGAAGCTGCGTTCCACCGCGATGCGCATGTTGGCGAGGTAGTCGACGGTGCGCGGCGCATTGATGAAGCCGGCCTGCACCACGTTGCTGCCCGCACCCCAGCCCTGTGGGTCGGTCAGCATCACGCCCTGGGTGTAGTTCAGCGACGGGCTGAGATAGAGCATGCCGTTGCCCAGCTCGTTGAAGCCCACGGTGTCGAGCGCGCCGCCGCTGGCGCCGTAGCCGGTGCCGGAATAGCTTTCGAGATCGACGTCGTGGCGGGTGGCGCGCGAGTAGTTCGCGTCGGCGTCCACCGACCAGTTCTCGTTGATGGTGAACTTGTTGTCCCAGTTGAGGTTGTAGACCCGGGCGCTGGTGCTGTTGTAGTCGTTGCGGATCACCGGCTTGACGTTGCCGTAGGCGCCGCTCTGCACGAAGCCGCCGCCGTTGATCTCGGAATCCGGCACCACCACGCCACCAGGCTGCAGCTGCGCCGAGCTGTAGTACAGCGGCAACTCCATGCCCTTGGCCTGCTGGGTTTCCTTGAAGTTGTCGTAGGTGAGGTCGAGGGTGCCGGTGTAGAACTCGCTCGGCTGCCATTCCACGGTGGCGAGCACGCCGTTGCGCTTCATCGAGTCGGTGATGCCGTAGTTCTTCGAACCGCCGATCACGGCATTACCGTTCGGATCGGTCGCGTAGCCCCACGGTGCCTGGTGCTCGATCTGCGAGGGGTTGTCCTCCAGGTCCACGCCCAGGGTCACGCCGACGGTATGGTCGGCGAACTGGTCCACCCACACGCCGTTGAGGTTGCGGCCGGAATTGCTGACGCCCTTGCCCTCGGCCAGCTGGGACATGTCGTTCCAGATGTACTTGGCGTTCACCGCCGCCTCGGGGCCGGACTTGTCCAGTGGGCGGATCGTGTGCATGTCCACCGTGCCGGTGAGGCCCTGGCCGACCAGGTCGGCCTGCGGGCTGAGGTGCACCACCACGTTGTCGAACCAGCTCGACGGGTACTGGTCGAACTGCACGTCGCGGTTGTTGGAGGTCGACACCTGCTGACCGCCGTTGATCAGCGCGGTGGAGAAGTCGGGGCCGAGGCCGTGGATGGTCAGCACCTGCGGGCGGCCGTCCACGGTTTGCACCGCGAGGCCGGGCAGGCGGCCCAGCGTGTCGGCGATGGAGGTGCCGGGCAGCTTGCCGACCTGTTCGGCCGAGACCGCCTCGACGATGGAGTCGGAGTTTTTCTTCAGCGCGGTGGAGTTCTCGATGCTGCTGACGAAGCCGTTCACCTGCACGCCCTGCATCTGCTTCGCCTTGTCCTTCTTGTCCCGCGGGGACAAGGGATTCGTGCTGGTGGTCTGGTCGCTGGTGCTGGTGCTCTGCTGGGTGTCCTGTTGCTGCGCGGCGGGCGCAGGCGCGGTGGCGGCATTGGCCGCGGCGCAGGCGCCGAAGCAGGCCGATGCGATCGCCATGGCCAGCAGTTTGTGTTTCATCAGCATGTTTCGTCTCCCCACGAAATGGTCGTTGTCGTTGTCGCGGTGCGGACCGTTGACGGGTTCCATTGGCGACGGTCGCCGGCAGCCGGCTTGCGCCTGTGTGTGCCGATCGCTTGACCGCATGGTAGGGCGGTGTTTTTGGCGCGAACGATTCATGCATACGTATTCATGGCGCGGTGAAAACGTGCTTGTCGCGACGCAGCATGGCGCCGCTGCGCGCGTCGCCACGGGATGGCGCGCACCGCGCAAACCCGCCCTGCGCCTGCGTCGGCGCGGCGGGTTGTCGCCGGACGGAAATGGTTTGGACGTTCATTGGTCACGAACGCATGACGCGACTGCAGCATCCATGAATACGTATGCAGCGCTGTGCGGTATCGGCATGGCCAGCCACTAAGCTGGGCGCCGTTCGACGACAGGCGCCCGGGAAGGTCGTCTGCCTCACGTCATGGGGTCCAGCAATGACCGACACACCGTGGTGGCGCGGAGCCGTCATCTACCAGATCTACCCGCGCAGTTTCCTCGACACCGACGGCGACGGCGTGGGCGACCTGCCCGGCATCATCGAGCGGCTCGACTACGTGGCCGGTCTGGGCGTGGACGCGATCTGGATCGCGCCGTTCTTCCGCTCGCCGATGGCGGACTTCGGCTACGACATCGCCGACCCCTGCGACGTCGATCCGTTGTTCGGCACGCTCGCCGACTTCGACCGCCTGCTCGGCGAGGCGCATGCGCGCGGCCTCAAGGTGATGATCGACCAGGTGCTCAGCCACACTTCGGCCGAACACGCCTGGTTCGGGGAGAGCCGGCAGAGCCGCGACAACCCGAAGGCCGACTGGTACGTGTGGGCCGATGCGAAGCAGGATGGCACGCCGCCCAACAACTGGCTCTCGATCTTCGGCGGCCCGGCCTGGCGCTGGGAGCCGCGGCGCGGCCAGTACTACCTGCACAACTTCCTCGCCGCCCAGCCCGACCTCAATTTCCACAACCCGGCAGTGCGTGCGGCGGTGCTGGACAACCTGCGCTTCTGGCTGGATCGCGGCGTCGACGGCTTCCGGCTGGATTCGATCAACTTCTGCTTCCACGATGCGCAGCTGCGCGACAACCCGGCGAAGCCGAAGGCCGAGCGCACCGGGCGTGGTTTCAGCGCCGACAACCCCTACGCGTTCCAATACCACTACTACAACAACACGCGCCCCGAGAACCTCGCCTTCCTGCGCGAACTGCGTGCGCTGATGGACCGCTATCCCAACATTGCCACGCTGGGCGAGATCTCCTCGGAGGATTCGCTGGCCACGATGGCCGAATACACCAGCGGCCACCGCCTGCACATGGGCTACAGCTTCGAGCTGCTCACCGACGATTTCAGCGCCGCTTACATCCGCGACACGGTGCGTGCGCAGGAAGCGAAGATGAGCGAAGGCTGGCCGTGCTGGGCGATCTCCAACCACGACGTGGAGCGCGTGCTCAGCCGCTGGGGCAACGGCGATGCGTCGGCTGCGATGGCCAACCAGCTCACCGCACTGGTCTGCTCGCTGCGCGGTTCGGTCTGCGTGTACCAGGGCGAGGAACTCGGCCTGACCGAGGCGGAGCTGCCCTACGAGGCGCTGCGCGATCCCTACGGCATCGCGTTCTGGCCCGAGTTCAAGGGCCGCGACGGCTGCCGCACGCCGATGCCGTGGGACGACGGCGAGCACGCCGGCTTCAGCCACGCCACGCCGTGGCTGCCGGTACCGCCCGAACACCGCGCGCTGGACGTGGCGCGCCAGCAGGTCGATCCCGCTTCCGCACTCAACGGCTATCGCAGCTTCATGCACTGGCGCCGTGGGCAGCCTGCGCTGCGCAGCGGTGCCATCCACTTCCTCGACACCCCCGAGCCGGTGCTGGCCTTCGTGCGCGAACTGGGCGGGGAGAAGGTGCTGGTGGTGTTCAACCTGTCGGCTGTGCCGGTGGAGTTCGCACTGCCGTTGCCCGGAACGTTGCAGCTGCTGCAAGGCCACGGCCTGGCGGCAGGCACGCTTGACGGCGAGCGCCTGCGCCTGCCGGCCAACGGCAGCCTGTTCGCGCGGATCGACTAGCGCGTCACGGCCGTCGCTGCTGCCAGCCGCTGTCAGCAGTATCGGGCTGGCGGGATGGGCTTTGTGCACGGGCGCAGGCATCATGGCGGCCCGTCCCTGACTATCATCGCCAGTGTCTGCGCACACCTCCCGTGCTTCCGTGCTGTTCGCGGTCGGCATGCTGCTGGTCAGCATGGCCTCGTACCAGTTCGGTGCCGCGCTGGCCAAGCAGCTGTTTCCCGCGATCGGTGCGCAAGGCGCCACCGCCTGTCGGCTGGGCCTGGGCGCGGTGATCCTGCTGCTGGTGCGGCGGCCCTGGCGCTCGTGGCAGCGCGGTCGCGACCTGCGTGCGCTGTGGGGCTACGGCTTGTCGATCGGCGTGATGAACCTGGTGTTCTACATGTCGCTGCGCACGATTCCGCTGGGCATCGCGGTGGCGCTGGAGTTCACCGGGCCGCTGGCGCTGGCGCTGTTCGGCTCGCGCCGCCTGCTGGATTTCATCTGGATCGCGCTGGTCGTTGCGGGCCTGCTCCTGCTGCTGCCGCTGCGCGGGCAGGTGCATGCGCTCGATCCGGTCGGCGTGCTGTACGCACTCGCCGCGGGCGTGGGCTGGGCGTGCTACATCGTGCTGGGTCAGCGCGCCGGCAGCGCGCACGGCGGCGATGCGGTGACCTGGGGCACCTCGATCGCGGCGCTGCTGGCGATCCCGGTCGGCGTGGCACACGCCGGCAGCGCGCTGTTCAACCCGGCGCTGCTGCCGTTTGCACTGGGTGTGGCCGTACTCAGTTCCGCCCTGCCGTATTCGCTGGAGATGGTGGCGCTGACGCGCCTGCCGACGCGCAGCTTCGGCACCTTGCTGAGCCTGGAGCCGGCATTCGCCGCGCTGGCCGGTGTGGTACTGCTCGGCGAGCATTTGAGCGTGCTGCAGTGGCTGGCGATCGTGGCGATCATCGTGGCGGCGGCGGGTACCGCGCTCAGCGTGCGCAAGCCAGTGGCGGAGCCGCTGGTGAATTGAGCGGATACCGGCGGGAAGGCCGGATCAGCGGGCAGTCACCTCCCGATAGAACGCGTCGATGGCATCCACCATCTGCGCCAGCCCCGGCTGCTCCAGCGGATAGTGTCCGGCGTTGTCGAGCATGGTGACCTGCACCGGCACTTTCCGAATGCGCTTGAGGAAGGGTTCGCTGAGATGCCGGGGTGTCCAGCGGTCCGCCGCGGGCTGGGTCAGCAGGATCGGGCAGACGTCGAAATCCTCTGGCTCGGTCACGGGCCGATACGAGAGATAGGCACTGAGGAAAGCCATCGTCATGGCGTTGCCCGCGGAGCGGCGGTCGGACAGCCAGACCTTGAGCGCGGCCTTGTCGTTGAGCAGTGCCGACATCTTGCTGGCCACCGTCATGGGCAGGCGCAGCGCCCTCAATGGCGTCTTCGCGGCGAGATTCATCATCGCGCCGCCCACGCGGCCCATGAACGGGTTGCGGGCGGTTTCGTCACGCACCTGCCGCAGGCGCTGGTCGAGGAAGGTCATCCCGACGATGCCTTTCACTCTCTTGTTCATCGCTGCGACGTGATAGGTGAGCATGCCGCCCGCGCTCAGTCCGTACAGCACGATGGGGCGATTGTCGCGCACAAGTTCGGTGTCGATGAGCGCGCTGCCGACGCGTACCCAGTCGTCGTAGCGCACCAGTGCGCCCGGGGCCGCTTCGGTCATGCCGTAGCCGGGCATGTCGACCGCGATCGTCTCGTAGCCGCGGCGCGCCAGCGGTTCGCCCAGGATCATCGACATCTGCCGCCCGTTGGTGCCGACGCCATGGAACAGGATGACCTTCACCCCGGCCTGCGCGTTGCGGTAAGTGTCGAGGTGGAGGCGATGGCCGTTCCAGTTCCACCATTCCTCCTGCGGCAGCTGGTCGGCTGTCCACTGGAAGTCGGGCGGGAGAAATTTCTGCATGTCGCGCCAGACGGGCTGGTCGGCGTAGGTCATGGGCATGGCGGTGGCCTCGGTCGGATGGAGGGCTTGGGACGCCCGCATCTTCGTCCGGCGCCCTCCGGCGATCGATGCCCGGATGGGCCAATCGCTTTAGAATCCGGGCCAATCTGTCGAGGGGCTTGCCGTGAGCCACTGGAATGTCGCGCGAAGTCCGGCCTCGGTCCTGCTCATGCTCGCGTACGGGCGCAGCCGGAAGATCGCGCCCGCGGCCTTGCTCAAAGGCTCGCGACTCACGCCGAGGCAACTGGCCGATCCCGATTTCACGCTGCAGACCGCGCAGGAGATGGCCGTCGCCGCGAACCTGCTGGCGCTGACCGGCCACGAGCCCGACCTGGGCCTGAAGCTCGGCTTGTCCTACCAGCTTTCGGCTTACGGGCTGCTGGGCTTCGGGCTGTTGAGCAGCGCCACCGGCATGGCGGCCATCGCCTTCGCGCGCCGCTACCTGGCGCTGACGTTCGCCTATGTCGGGATGGCATATCGCCGTGCCGGGCAGTGCGACACGATCACCTTCGAGCCGTCGCCGGAGCTGTCGGCGGATCTGCAGCGCTTCTTCGTGGGGCGCGCCATGGGCGCCACCTGCCGTGTGCTGCGCGACGTCATCGGCAGCGATTTCGAGCTCGTGTCATTCGACCTCGCCTTTGCCAGCGAACCGGGCGGAAAGAGCCACGTATTGGGTGCGAAGCTGCGGCATGGCCGCCGTGCGAATGCGCTGGTGTTCGGGCATGCCCAGCTCGAACGGTCCCTGCCTCAGGCGAATCCGGCCACCGCGGCGATGTGCGAGCGCATGTGCGCCGAATTGCTGTCGCGCCGCCGGACCCGTCTGGACATCGTGTCCTTCCTGCAGGAATACCTGGCCACGCATGCGTTCGAAGGGCCGCCGCAATTGAAAGACGTCGCGGCGCTGCTCAACACCAGCGAGCGCACGCTCAAGCGCCGGCTGCAGGCGGAGGGCGCCAGCTTCCGGGACATGTCGAACGCCGCGCGCAAGGCCAGGGCGCAGGCACTCGTTTCCGACAGGCGGCTTTCGATGAAGGAGATCGCCGAGGAACTGGGCTTCAGCGACCTGTCCTCGTTTTCGCAGGCCTACAAGCGCTGGACCGGCGTGGCGCCTAATCTGGCGCGACAGCGGACGGGCAGCGCGTGACGCGATCCGCGCCCAACGACGCATGCGCAGGCAGGTGCAAGTTCAGCGTCGCCGCGAACCGCGCAGGCTGCTGACCGAGAAGCTGGCCATCTCGCCGCCGCCAGCCATGCGCCGCGACTGCCCCGGCGGCGGTCCCCAGGCATGCGCGGTCACCACCTCCCATGTGGCGGGGATGCGGCCGTCCACCCGCATCGCCTCGTAGGCGGCGAGCATGGCGCGGTAGTGCGACTTGCCGGTGAGGTGGCGTTCGCGCGCGGCGTCGGCGTGGGTGGCGCCCAGCCCGCGCAGCTCTTCCAGCAGCTTGCGCGGCTCGCTGTAGGTCAGCGTGTAGCGCTCCACGTCCAGCACCGGGTCGCGCAGGCCGGCGTTGAGCATCGCGTCGCCGATGTCGTGCATGTCGAGGAAGCGGCTGACGTGGGAATGGCCGTCCGCCGCGGCCCAGGCCGCGCGCAATTCCTTCAGCGTGTCAGGGCCGAAGGTGGTGAACGCGAGCAGGCCGCCGGGTTTCAGCACGCGCGCGCATTCGCCAAACAGCGCGCCGAGGTCGTCGATCCACTGGAAGCACAGGTTGGAGTGCAGCACGTCCACGCTGTGGTCGGGAAAGGGCAGGGCGGTGGCCTCGGCGCAGACGCGACGGAACGGCTTGAGCCAGCCGCTGTGCGCCTTCGCCTCGCGCAGCATCGGCAGCGCGAGGTCGACCGCGATCACTTCGGCCTTGGCGTAGCGCTGCTTCAGCAGCGCCGTGCCGCGGCCGGTGCCGGCGCCCACGTCGAGCACACGCGCGGGCGCTTCCAGGAAGAAGTCCAGGCGTTCCAGCAACGATTGCTGCACTTCGCGCTGCAACGCGTCGTGCTTTTCGTAGCTGCGCGCGGCGCGGCCGAAGTTGCGGCGCACGCGTTCGCGGTCGAGATGGAATTCACTCATGGAAGCTGTCCAGCAAGGGCTGCAGCGCCTGCGCCACTTCGTCGGCATGCGCCACGAAGGGCGCATGGCCGGCGTGTTCGATCTGCGTATAGCTGCCGTGCGACTGTTGCGCCGACCATGCCATCGCCTGCGGCGGTACCAGCCGGTCGCGGCGGCCGGCAATCCACGCATTGGACTGGCGCAGCGACGGCAGCCGCGTGCGCAGGTCGCTGGTTTCGAGGATGCGGATGCCTTCCTGCAGCACGCGCAGATTGGGTTTGCCGCGGGCGAAGCTGATGTCGCGCAGGTGGCGCAACGCGGCGCGCGGATCGGCGCTGCCCATGGACTCCAGCGCGAGGAAGCGGTCGATAGTGGCGTCGTAGTCGGTTTCCAGGTCCAGCGCGAGCTGGTGCACCAGCGTCGCGTCGCTGCCCCAGGGCCAGCTCTCGTCGCGCGTGAACTTCGGCGTGGCGCACAACATGGCGAGGCCGCGCACCTGCCGCGGCTGCTCCAGTGCGGCCGCGAGCGCGATCAAGCCGCCCAGCGACCAGCCCAGCCAGAGCGCCGGCGGCGTGGCTGCCGCAATGGCCGCCGCGCAGGCGGAAGGTTCCAGCGGCAAGCCGCAGTCGCGCGACCAGCCGTGGCCCGGCAAGTCCACCACGTGCATCGTGCAGCGGTCGGCCAGCGCTTCCGCCAGCGGCGCCAGCACGCCGCCGTGCATCGCCCAGCCGTGCAGCAGCACCAGCGACACGGGGCCGCGGCCGAGTTTCTCGATGTAGAGGCTCATGCCCCGCTCCCATAGAGCAACGCGCCTCTTGCGTTCGCCTCCTCTCCCCTCAGGGGAGAGGATTGAGGTGAGAGGTGGGTGCTCGCGGGAACGTTGCTCAGAGTCGACTCTGATGCGGGTTCGTCGCAAGAGTCGCCCCTCACCCCAGCCCTCTCCCCGGAGGGGAGAGGGAGTGGATTGGCAGGGGCGAGGCGTGCGTCCACCGCGCCGCGTCCGTCGAACACGAAGCAGTCGCCCTGCCAGTGCGTGCCGTCGGTGAGCTCCAGGTATTTCAGGATGCCGCCTTCGAGCTGGTGCACGCGCTCGATGCCGAGGTCCTGCATGTGCAGCGCGGCCTTCTCGCAGCGGATGCCGCCGGTGCAGTACGACACCACGGTCTTGTCCGCGAAACGGTCGCGGTCGGCGGCCACGGCGGCGGGGAAGGCAGTGAAGCTGGCAAGCCGGTAGTCCACCGCGTGCGCGAAGCAGCCTGCGTCGGTTTCGTAGTCGTTGCGCGTATCCAGCATCACCACCTCGCGGCCGTCGTCGTCATGACCCTGGTCCAGCCAGCGCTTCAGCGTGGGCGCGTCCACCGCCGGCGCACGTCCGCCCTCGGGGCGGATCGCCGGCATGTGCATGGTGATGATCTCTTTCTTCAGCCGTACGCGCAGGCGGCCGAACGGCACGTCGTCCGAAAGCGATTCCTTCGCATCCAGTCCGGCGAAGCGCGCATCCGCGCGCAGCCATGCCATGAATGCTCCCACGGCTTCGCGCGGACCGGCGAGGAACAGGTTGATGCCCTCCGGCGCCAGCAGCACGGTGCCCTTCAGCGCCAGCGCCGTGGCGCGTTCGAGCACGCGTTCGCGCAGCGCCGGCAGGTCGTCGAGGCCGACGAAGCGGTAGGCAGCGATGTTGAGGATGGACATGGCGGGGCGGAGAGCGGCAAACAGGCCATTATACGGGGCGGCCTGCGGAGCCGCCCCGCGGCAGCGTGGCAAGCGCGTCCAGCAGGCGGTCCACGTGTTCGTCCTCGTGCGCCGCCGAGAGTGTGATGCGCAGCCGCGCCTGGCCCTGCGGCACCGTGGGCGGGCGGATCGCGGTGACCAGCAGGCCGTGCCGCTCCAGCGCTTGCGCGGCATTCAGCGCGGCCTGCGCATCGCCCAGCAGCAAGGGCTGGATCGCGCTGGGCGAATCCAGCAGCGGCAGGCCGAGCTGTGCCGCGTCGGCGCGGAAACGGGCGATCAGCGCCTGCAGCTTGTCGCGGCGCCAGCCATCGCGGCGCGCCAGCTCCACGGCGGTGCAGGCCGCCGCCGCCAGCGCGGGCGGCATCGCCGTGGTGTAGATGTACGGCCGCGCGAACTGCAGCAGGCCGTCGATCAAGGCGGCGGAGCCTGCCACGAACGCGCCGCTGCAGCCCAGCGCCTTGCCCAGTGTGGCCATCAGCACGGGCACCTCGCGCTGGCCCAGGCTTGCGGCCGCCACGCTGCCGGCGCCATCCGCGCCAAGCACGCCGAGGCCGTGCGCGTCGTCCACCATCAGCGTGGCGTTTTCCCGCGCGCACAAGGCGGCGAGCCTGGCGAGTGGCGCCACATCGCCATCCATGCTGAACACGCCGTCGCTGGCGAGCAGCGCAGCGGCGCCCGGGCGGCTCGCCAGCTGGCGCGCAGCGGCCTCGATGTCGGCGTGCGGATAGCGCTTCAGTTCGGCGCCGGCCAGTTGCGCGCCGTCCAGTAGGCAGGCGTGGTTGAGCTTGTCCTGCACGCAAATGTCGCCACGCGCGAGCAGCGCCTGCATCGTGCCGAGGTTGGCCATGTAGCCGGTGGAAAACAGTAGCGCGCGTTCGCGCCCCGTCCATTCGGCCAGTGCTTCCTCCAGTTGCGCATGCTCGCGGCGATGCCCGCAGACCAGGTGCGCCGAGCCGCTGCCCACACCTTCGTCGTCGGCGGCGCGCTTGAGCGCGGCGATCAGTTGCGGGTGCTGCGCAAGCCCGAGGTAATCGTTGCTGCAGAAACCGAGCAGGCGACGGCCGTCGCTTTCCAGCCACGGGCCTTCCGCATGCTCGATGGTGCGCAGGCGGCGACGCAGGCTGGCATGTTCGCGTTCGGCCGTCTGGGCGGCCAGGCGTTCGATCAGCCCGGCCCGTGTTCCCGGTGCCGGAGGCGTGGCCGTTTCACGCCGCTGCACTGCACCCACACCCATGCCCGCACCCTGCCGGTGCGGCTTGCATGATGTCCGCGTGTGCGGTGCCCGCTTCTTCCACCACTTCCATCGCGTGCAGGTCGAGGCGGCGGAACAGGGCGCGGTCGTGTTCGGTGTCGGGGTTGCCGGTGGTGAGCAGTTTTTCGCCGTAGAAAATCGAGCCGGCGCCGGCGTGGAAGCACAGCGCCTGCACCGCGTCATCCATCTGCTGGCGGCCGGCGGACAGCCGCACGATGGACAGCGGCATCAGGATGCGCGCCACCGCGATGGTGCGCACGAATTCGAACGGGTCGAGCTTTTCGGCGTTGCCCAGCGGCGTGCCGGGTACTGGCACCAGCTGGTTGATCGGCACCGAGTGCGGGTGTTCGGGCAGATTCGCCAATGCCTGCAGCAGGCCGGCGCGCTGCGCGCGCGTCTCGCCCATGCCGACGATGCCGCCGCAGCAGGTCTTGAGGCCGGCGTCGCGCACCTGTTCCAGCGTCTGCAGGCGATCCTGGTATTCGCGGGTGTGGATGATCTCGCCGTAGAACTCCGGCGCGGTATCGATGTTGTGGTTGTAGTAGTCGAGGCCGGCATCCTTGAGCTGCTGCGCGTGGCCGTCGCCGAGCAAGCCCAGGGTGGCGCAGGTTTCCAGGCCGAGGTCCTTCACCGCGCGCACGATTTCCGCGACCTTGGGGATGTCGCGGTCCTTCGGCCCGCGCCACGCCGCGCCCATGCAGAAGCGGCTGGCGCCGGCGGCCTTGGCGGCTTTGGCGCGCGCCAGCACGTCGTCGACCTCCATCAGCTTCTGTGCCTGCACGCCGGTGTCGTAGCGCGCCGCCTGCGGGCAGTAGGCGCAGTCCTCGGGGCAGCCGCCGGTCTTGATCGAGAGCAGGGTGGACACCTGCACCGCGTTCGGGTCGTGGTGCGCGCGGTGGACGGTGTGCGCGCGATGCAGCAGCTCGTTGAACGGCAGCGCGAACAGCGCGGCGACTTCGTCGCGGCTCCAGTCGTGGCGGATGACGGCTTCGGGCATGGGGAGGCTCCGTGGCAGAGGCGGCGAGTGTGGGCAGCGCAGCGCGGCTCGTCAACCGTTCGTACGGGTATTGAGGTTGACGGAGCGTGGATCCGGACTGCCGTTACTATCGATCTGTCCAGCGAGGGATACGCATGGCGATCAGCAGCAAGAAGGCTGCACTGCTCCAATCGTGGCAAGGGCTGCACCGCTGGCTGTTGCCGCTGCGCTGCCTGCTGTGTGGCGCGGCCGGCGAGCATGGCGTGGACCTGTGCACGGCTTGCGCTGCCGAGCTGCCGCGCAACCGCCGTTGCTGCGCCCGCTGCGCCCTGCCATTGCCCGTGCCCGCCGCGCTATGCGGCGCATGCCAGCGTCATGCGCCGCCGTGGGAGGCGGCGTGGGCACCGTTCCGCTACGGCTGGCCGCTGGATCGGCTGGAATCACGCTTCAAGTTCGGCCGCGACCTCGCTGCTGGCCGTGCGCTGGCGACGCTATGGCAGCGCGAGCCGCTGCCGCTGCCGGCGCCCGAATTATTGTTGCCGGTGCCGCTACATGCGGGCCGCCTGCGCCAGCGCGGCTACAACCAGGCGCTGGAGTTGGCGAAGCCACTGGCGCGCCACTGCGGCTTGCCGCTGCGCCACGACGTGCTGCTGCGCAGCCGCGGCACCGCGGCGCAGACCGAACTGGATGCCGCCGCCCGCCGCCGCAATGTGCGCGGCGCCTTCGCCGTGCGCGGCGGCAGCACGTTGCCAGCCCATGTGGCGATCCTAGACGACGTGATGACCACCGGCGCCACCCTGGCCGAATGCAGCCGCCTGCTGAAACAGGCGGGCGTGGCGCGGGTGGATGTGTGGGCGTTGGCGCGGGCGCCATCGCCGCGCGGCTGAAGCCTTGGCGCCTGTTCAGTATCTCCGCATGGCGGCCACGGCAAGGCCACGCGGGCCACGTGGAGATATCGAACAGGCGCTTATTTCACCGCCAGCGCCAGCGCGATGCCGATCCACATCGTGAGTCCCCACCAGTTGTTGTGGCGGAACGCGGCGAGGCAGGCGTCGCGTGCACGGCCGCGGATCAGCCACAGCTGATAGGCAAATAGCCCAGTGGCTGCGATGAGGGCCAGCCAGTACGGCCAGCCCAGGTGTGCGCGCTGGCCCACGAAGACCATCGCCAGCAACAGCGTGGCCATCAGCACGCCGATGATGGGCAGGTCGGCGTCGCCGAACAG
This sequence comes from Dyella agri, assembly GCF_044904705.1. Lineage (NCBI taxonomy): Bacteria > Pseudomonadati > Pseudomonadota > Gammaproteobacteria > Lysobacterales > Rhodanobacteraceae > Dyella > Dyella agri. The sequence continues at coordinate 381,570 of NZ_JADIKL010000003.1, read as the reverse complement.
GATCGCGGTGGATTTCGCGCCGGCGGTGAGGTCGTCGTCGCGGTCCACCATCGCGTATTCGGTGTCGTACACCACCGACCACAGGATGTTGGCGATGAACAGCAGCCAGCCCAGCGGCGGCACCGTGCCCGCCACCGCGGCGAACGCCATCGGGATGGACCAGCCGAACGCGGCGCCCAGCACCACCTGCGGCAGGTAGGTCCAGCGCTTGGTGAAGGGATAGAGCGCGGCCAGCGCGGCACCGGCGAAGGACAGCTTGATCGTCAGCGCATTGGTGAACAGCACCAGCACGAAGGCGAATACCAGCAGTACCGCAAACACGATCAGCGCCTCGCGCGGCGTCACCCGTCCGCTGGCGATCGGCCGGCCGGCGGTGCGTTCCACTTGCGGGTCCAGCTTGCGGTCGGCGTAGTCGTTGATCGCGCAGCCCGCCGCACGCATCGCGAACACGCCCAGGGTGAAGATCGCCAGCGGCTTCAGCGGCGGCCAGTCGCCGGCCGCCAGCCACAACGCCCACCAGGTCGGCCACAGCAGCAGCAGCGCGCCGATCGGACGATCCATCCGCGTGAGCACGAGATAGTCGCGCGCCTTGTCGCGGTAACGCGGCGGCAGCCGCCCCAGCAGCCAGTCCAGCACGTTGGTGGCGCGTGTCGAGCTGTCGGCCGGGCGCGCTGGGGTGACCGGCGCTTTCGCGCCGCGCGGCGATGTCGAAGGAGCGGATTTGCGCCGCTGGCGCTTGCGCGATGGGGAAGGCATCGGCGCAGTTTAGCGTGCGAGGGTGACAGGGGCGGCGTGATGCGGTGCAGGGAATGGCGCATCGACCGCGTGCTTCCGGCTGGCGAAATCGACGGCGGGCCGTCTTGCCGTTGCCGCGGGCGAAACACGCTCCCGTATCAGGAAATGCGGCTGACCGTGGGGTAGCTCATCAACCCGGGCATGGTCAGCATCGCCGCGAACCAGCCGGCATCCATTTCGCGTTCCACCGGCAGGCGATACAAGGCGTAGCGGTCAGCGGTGCGCGCGAAGTTGGTGCCGCAGATGTAACTGCATGCAGCGCGATAACCGGCTTCCCGGGTGGCCCGCACCACGCGTTCGTCGAACGCCGCGTCGCCGCCGACCGGATAGGACATCAGCGTCGCCGATGCGCCCAGCTCGCGTTCCAGCGCGGCTCTGGACCCACGCAGTTCCGCTTCCAGCTCGTGCTGCGGCAGTTTGGCCAGCATGCGGTGATGCACGCCGTGGGAGCCGATCTCGAAACCGGCTGCGTGCATCTCGCGCAGCTGCGCCCAGCTCATCGGGCGGCAGTCGGGGTGGCTGACTTCGCGCGGCAGGTTCCATGCGGCTTCCAGTCGTGCGATGACGGCCGCCTGGTCGGTGCCGTCGAGCGCCTTCAGGCGGTCCAGCGCCTGCTGCGCCAGGCGACGGCGTGCCGGTCGGTCGGTGGGCATGGCCTGCGCCAGTCCCAGCTCGGGGATGGCCAGCTCGCCGGCCTGCGTGCACAGGATCATGTGCACCAGCCAGTCGTAGGCATACGGTCGGCCGCTGTCGATATGCCCGGTGCAGACGAAGAAGGTGGCCGGTATGCCCAGTTCCCGCAGAACCGGGAAGACGTACCGGTAGTTGTCGTCGTAACCGTCGTCGAAGGTCACGACCACGGTGTTGGCCGGCAGGCGCTCGCCCGCATCCAGCATCGCCAGCACCTGCGTCAGCTGCAGCGGGCGGAAGCGCCGCTGGAGCAGCTGCATCTGCCGCCGGAACCCGTCCAGCGACGCGCTGACCAGCTCCAGGTCGAAATCGAAGCGGTCCGGCTCGGCCAGCGGCAGCACGCGATGATAGGCCAGCACGCGCAGATCCCGGCACAGCCAGCCGCGCGCGTGCTGCAGCAGGCGGAGCAGTCCGCTGCGATAGCACAGCTCGCCCAGGCGTCCGCGCATGCCGGGCCGGATTTCGCTTCGTGCGGGCGGGCTCATCACGGGCGCAGCACCCGCGTGACCCGCCCGGATGGCGGAGTCGGCGATACGTCCTTCACGACGACGACGGCATGGTTTGCTTGCGCGACGGTCATGGCCTTTTCCCCTCGATGGCGGTCCCCGCCATCCCCACTGTGCGGCCATCCGCATGGCCGGCCCCTCTGCCCTGCCACCATGCATCGCAACGGCGACGCGTGGCAGCCGAGAAATGTGATACGCATCACATATGCTACGGCGTCCTTATATACTTCGGATAAGGCTGTCAGGCCAGCGCCGCCCTGCAGGCGCTGGCCGAAAGAGGCGGGTCGGCGCGTACGGGCCCGCTAATCGAGAACGTGCAGGAAGGCGCTTGCGCCATACGCGGCAGGGGTAAAACAGGGGGCGCGATATGGGTTCCATCGACCTGTACTTGGATCCGGCTGTGCGGTCCGGCTGCCTGTTGCCCGGGCCCGGGCCGGCGCGTCGCTGCGGTTTGCCCAACGCGGCATACCCGGCCGGCGGCACCGGGTAGCCCTGGCCATGTGCGGCATCGCCGGCTTCATGGGTATCCCGGACGCGCCCGACGTAGCGCGCGCCACGCTCGAGCGCATGATCCGCACCTTGCACCACCGCGGCCCGGACGGCTACGGCTTCCACGTCGACGGCGGCGCAGGGCTTGCGCATGCGCGGCTGGCGGTGATCGATCTGGTGACCGGCGCGCAGCCGATCGCCAACGAGCGCGGCAACGTTTGGACGGTGTTCAACGGCGAGATCTTCAACTACCGCACGCTGCGCGCGGAGCTTGAACAGCGCGGCCACCGCTTCGCCACGCAGTCGGATACCGAAGTCATCGTGCATCTGTACGAGGAACACGGCGACCGCTTTGTGGAACATCTGAACGGCGATTTCGCCATCGCGCTGTGGGACGGCGAGCGCCGTCGCCTGGTGCTGGCGCGCGACCGTTGCGGCGTGCGACCGTTGTACTTCACCCGCGCGGCAGGGCGGCTGTGGTTCGGCTCGGAGATCAAGGCGCTGCTGGCGTGCGCGCCCGGGCGGGCGCGGATCGATCCGGCCGGCCTCGCGCAGAGCTTCACCTACTGGGGGCCGATCGATCCGGGCAGTGTGTTCGCCGGCGTCGAGAGCCTGCCGCCCGGGCATCTGCTGGCCATCGAGTCCGACGGCCGCGAGTCGCTCGGCCGCTACTGGGACTGGAGCTTCCCCGGGCGGGAAACACCGTCGCAGCGGTGGCGCTCGGTGGAGCATGCCGCCGCCGAACTGCGCGAGCTGCTGACCGACGCCGTGCGCCTGCGCCTGCAAGCGGACGTGCCGCTGGGCGCGTACCTGAGCGGCGGGCTGGATTCCTCCGCCGTGGTGGCGCTGATGCGCGAGGCCGGCGCCACGCGGCTGCGCAGCTTTTCCATCGCTTTCGACGACGCCGAGTTCGACGAGAGCGAACAGCAGCAGGCGATGGTGCGCCACCTGGATTGCGAACACAGCACGCTGCGCTGCACGCGGCGTTCGATCGGCGAGGCCTTTCCTGCGCTGGTCCGCCACGCCGAGGCGCCGATCCTGCGCACCGCGGGCGTGCCGCTGATGCTGCTGGCGCAACAAGTGCGGCAGGACGGCTACAAGGTGGTGCTGACCGGCGAGGGCGCCGACGAAGTGTTCGGCGGCTACGACTTGTTCAAGGAAGCCAAGGTACGCCGCTTCTGGGCACGCCAGCCGGATTCGCATTTCCGCCCGCTGCTGCTTGGCCGTCTCTACGGCTATCTGGAGAACTCGCCGGTGCGGCACGCAGCGCTGGCGCAATCGTTCTTCGGCCGCGGCATGGAGCACCTCGACCGGCCGGTGTTCGCGCACGTGCCGCGCTGGGCCAGTTCGCGGCACGCGCTGCGCTTCCTCGCGCCTGAGCTGCACGCCAGCCTAGACGACTGGGATCCGCTCGCCTGGTACGAGCAGCGCCTGCCGCCGACGATCCACGGCTGGAGCCCGCTGGCGCGCGACCAATACGTGGAGGCCAAGACCTTGCTGGCCAGCTATCTGCTGCCCGCGCAGGGCGACCGCCCCGCGATGGCGCACTCGGTCGAGGGGCGTTTTCCCTTCCTCGACCACCGTGTGATCGAGTTCGCAAACGCCTTGCCGGACCGCTGGAAAATCCGCGGCATGACCGAGAAATACCTGCTGCGCCGCGCGTTGGACGGGTTGCTGCCCGAAGCGATCCGCAGCCGCACCAAGCAGCCCTACCGCGCGCCGGACCAATCCAGTTTCTTCGTCGACGGCGAGCCGCTGGACTACGTGGCCGAGCTGATGGGCGAGGCGCGCATCCGCGACGCCGGCTACTTCGATGCGCCCGCGGTGGGCCGGCTGTTCGAGAAGTGCCGGCACGGGCGGGCGATCGGCTTCGCCGACAACCAGGCCTTCGTCGGCATCCTCTCGACCATGCTGGTCCACGAACACTTCGTGCGGCGGGCTGCCGCATGATTCTTGCCACGGAGCCCTTGATGTCCACCGACGCCACCAGCGTGCGCACCAGCGTCCGCGACTACATCCTGGAAAACCTGTTGTTCAGCAGCGACCCGAACGAGCTGCCGGACGACGTTTCGCTGCTCGACCGCGGCATCATCGATTCCACCGGCGTGCTGGAGCTGGTGCTGTTCCTCGAAGAGCACTTCGGCCTGCGGATCAAGGCCAGCGAAATGCTGCCGCAGAACTTCGACTCGGTGAACGCCATCGTGGCCTTCGTCGAACGCACGCGGAGCGTGGCGTGAAACCTGGCCGCCCGCCACGCCGCCTGCTGCACGATGCGCTGTTGGAGCACGGCACCGACCCGGTGCGCGCGCAGCGTGTCGCGGTGGCGGTGGAGGGGCGGCCTTACAGCTACGGCGAATTGCTCGACGCCGCCAGCCGCCTCGCCGGCGCGCTGCGGCAGCGCGGCGTGGGCCGCGGCGACCGCGTGGCGATCTACATGGACAACACCTGGCCCTGCGTGGTGGCGATCTTCGCCACATTGCTGGCCGGCGGCGCGTTCCTCGTCATCAATCCACTGGCCAAGTCGGACAAGCTGGGCTTCATGCTCGACGACAGCGGCGCGCGCGTGCTGCTCAGCGACGGCCACATCGCGCACGAGTTCGCGCCCTTGTTGCCCGACCGCCCCGCGTTGCGCGTGATCGCCTCGGGGCAGTTGCCCGAAGGTCTTGCCGTCGAGGCCTTTAGCGACGTGCTCGCTGCCAGCGAACCGCTGCACGAGCCGCCTGCCACCATCGCGCTGGACCTTGCCGCGCTGATCTACACCTCGGGCAGCACGGGCCAGCCCAAGGGGGTGATGCACACGCATCAGTCCATGCTGTTCGCGGCCGGCAGCCTGATCCAGTACCTGCGCCTGGCCCGCTCGGACCGCATCCTGTGCACCTTGCCGCTGGCCTTCGACTACGGCATGTACCAGTGGCTGATGGCCGTGCAGCTGGGTGCCACCCTGGTGCTGGAACGCTCCTTCGCGTTCCCCGCGCAGGTGTTCGCGCGCATGGAGGAATTCGGTGCCACCGTATTCCCCGGCGTGCCCACCATCTTCGCCATGCTGCTTTCCGCGCACCGCCGCGAGCCGCTGTGTTTTCCATCCGTCACGCGTGTCACCAACACCGCCGCCGCACTGCCCGACGAGCAGGCGCTGCGGCTGCGCGAGATCTTCCCGAACGCGCTGATCTACAAGATGTACGGCCTCACCGAGTGCAAGCGCGTGTGCTATCTCGAACCGGAACTGCTGGAGGCGAAGCCCGGCTCGGTGGGCAAGGCGATTCCCGGCACCGAAGTGTTCCTGCGTTCGCCCGAGGGCGAGCCGGTGACGCCCGGCGAAGTCGGCATCCTGCACGTGCGCGGACCGCACGTGATGCTGGGTTACTGGAACCGGCCCGACCTTTCCGCGCAGATGCTGCGGCCTGGCCCGCTGCCCGGCGAGCGCGTGCTGTGCACGCACGACTGGTTCCGCATGGATGCGGAGGGCTTCCTCTACTTCGTGGGCCGCAGCGACGACATCATCAAGACGCGCGGCGAGAAGGTGAGCCCGGTGGAAGTGGAGAACGCATTGCACGCGATCGACGGCGTGCGCGAGGCGGCGGTGGTGGGCGTGCCCGACGAACTGCTGGGCGAAGCGATCCGCGCCTACGTGGTGCTGGAGCCGGGCGCGGCACTGACCGTGCCGCAAATCCGCGCGCAGTGCATGCGCAAGCTGGAAAGCTTCATGGTGCCGCAGCAGATCGTGCCGTGCCTGGAGCTGCCGCGCACCACCACCGGCAAGGTCAGCCGCAAGGCGCTGCTAGAACATCCCCCTGTCTGAGGCGTGCCATGGACGCGTTCTATCAATCTCTGCACTACCGCCTCGCCATGGGTCTGCAGGTCCTGCCGGACAAACCCGAGGAAAATCCGGACAACACCTTGCACGCGCTGTGGCATGCCGCTGCCGGCCAGCCCCGTTCAGTCGCCACCGCCATGCAGGCGGCGTTGCCGCCGCTGGCCGATGAGGCGCGACAGAACCTGCGCGAGCTGGTCGAACGCCGGTTGGCCGGCGAACCGCTGGCCTACCTCACCAGCCGCGGCCACTTCATGGGGCTGGAGTTGCTCGCCGGACCCGATGCCTTGATTCCGCGCACGGAAACCGAGTTGCTGGCGCGCGCTTGCACGGAGCTGCTGCAGTCGGCCTTGGCACACCATCCCGTGCGGGTGATCGATGTCTGCACCGGTTCGGGCAACCTCGCCTTCGCCATCGCCCATCATGTGCCAGGTGCCGAGGTGTTCGGTGCCGACATCAGCGCCGAGGCCATTGCGCTGGCCACGCGCAATCGCGAACACCTGGGCTTGTCGCGGGTGGCGCTGCGCTGCGGCGACCTGCTGGCACCGTTCGATGCCGGTTTCGACGGCACGGTCGATCTCGTGGTCTGCTCGCCGCCTTACATTCTCAGCACGAAGGTGGAGCAGATGGCGCGGGAAATTTCCGCGCACGAACCGCGGCTGGCCTTCGACGGCGGCCCGCTCGGCGTAAGCATCCTGCTGCGCCTGCTGGAGGAGTCGCCGCGCCTGCTGCGCGCCGGCGGCTGGCTGGCCTTCGAGGCGGGCCTGGGGCAGGGGCCGGCGATGCATCGGCGGCTGGAGCGCGACAGCCACTACGACGAAGTGCGCGCATGCACCGACGAGCGTGGCGACATCCGAGCGATCCTCGCTCGCCGCGCCCCGGCGCAGGAACATCGGACATGAACGGGCTGGGCCCGGACGTATTCGCGCTGGACTACGCCGCCGAGGCTGAGCGCATCGCTGCGCGCCTGCGCGAAACCACCGCGCGCGAGCTGCACAAGCGCGGCCTGGTGGTGGCGATCTCCGGCGGCGTGGACAGTTCGGTCTGCGTCGCGCTGGCGGTGCGCGCGCTGGGTGCGCAGCGCGTGCTGGCGCTGATCCTGCCCGAGCGCGATTCGGCCTCCTCCAGCGCGCGCAACGCGCAGGTGCTCGCCGCGCATCTCGGCGTGCACGCGGAAACCGTGGACATCGCCCCCACCCTGGCCGCGATCGGTTGCTACGCCGCGCGCGACGAGGCCGTGCGCCGGGTGCTGCCCGGGTACCGCGAGGACTGGCGCATGAAGATCGCGATCGCCGGCGGCAGCGAGGGCGCGATCAACCATTTCAGGCTGATCGCCGAGTCGCCCGACGGCGCGCGCCACGCATGCGACCTGCCGCTGGCCGAATACCTGCAGATCGTCGCCGCCACCAACTTCAAGCAGCGCGTGCGCAAGACGCTGGAGTACTACCACGCCGACCGCCTCAACTACGCCGTGGTGGGGACGCCGAACCGGCTGGAATACGACCAGGGATTCTTCGTGAAGAACGGCGACGGTTCCGCCGACATCAAGCCCATCGCCCACCTGTACAAGACCCAGGTCTACGGCCTGGCGGCACATCTCGGCCTGCCCGAGTGCGTGGCCACCGCACCGCCCACCACCGACACCTACAGCCTCGCGCAGGGCCAGGACGAGTTCTACTTCGCGTTGCCGTGGCCGCAGATGGATCTCGCGCTGTGGGCGCTGGAACATGAACGCCCGGCCGCCGAACTCGCCGCCGCGCTGGATGTATCCGAAGGTGCTGCCGAGGCGATCTACACCGACATCCGCAACAAACGGCGCAGCACGCGCTACCTGCACCTGCCGCCGTTGCTGCTGAGCGAGGAGGCACCCGCGGAGCCGCCGCGATGAACGGTGCCGCCGCGTCCGGCTACCGCACCGAAGTTGCCGAGCTGCCGCGCGATCGGGATGTGGTGCTTGCGCTTTGGAACGGCAACCTGGGCGATCCTGCGCGACACGCCGGCAAGCTCGACTGGTTCTATCAGCACCATCCGTTCGGCGAACCCCTGTTGCAGCTGCTGCGCCACGACGGCGAGGTGATCGGCAGTTGCGGCGTGGCGCCGCGGCGCATGCTGTGGCGTGGCCGCGAGATCCGCGCCGGCCTGCTCGCCGATATGGCGGTGGACGCACGCCATCGCACGCTGGGGCCGGCCTTGATGCTGCAGGAATCGCTGCTTGCCGCAGCGACGGATCGCTTCGACCTTGTCTACGGCTTCCCCAATCGCAAGTCGCTGCCGGTGGTGAAACGCCTGGGCTTCGCCGTGCTCGGCGAAATGCCGCGCTACTCGCGGGTGCTGCGCCATGCCGGTTACCTGCAGCGCAGCTTGCCGCGCTGGCTGGCGCTGCCGCTGGGCGGCCTGCTCGACGCGAGCTTCGCCCTGCGCGATCGTTTGCAGACGCTGGGGGCGCCGCGCCTGGTGGCGACCTGGTCCGAACAGGTCGACCCGCGCATGGAGGCGCTGTGGCAGGCCTCGTCGCACGGGCAAGGGCTGCTGGGTGCGCGCGACACAGCCATGCTGCGTTGGCGTTTCGACCAGACACCGCTGGGTCATACGCGCTATCTGTTGCTGAGCGACAGCGCCGACGGCCCGTTGCGCGCCTGGTTCGCCTGCGAGGTTGTCGGCAGCGTGTTGCGTGTATGCGACTACTGGTGCGTGCGTGGCACGGCGGGCATCGACATCGCGCTGGTGTTGGCGCTGGTGCGCATCGCGCACCGCGGCCGCCATGCATCGATTTCGCTGGAGCATGCCGCCTCCGTCGAACAGCTGGCGGGCTGGCAGCGCGCAGGTTTCGTCTGCCGCGACAGCCAGCCGGTGGTGGGCAAGTGGCTGGGGGGTGGCCCGGCACCGGCCGCCATGGCGCAGGACTGGTATCTGACGGCGGGGGATGAGGACGAGTAGGCAAGAAGGCCGTCGGCAAGAACTGCCCGCTGGCCGACGAGCTGCTGGATGACACGGAGGCAATTCGCCGCCTGTTCGTAGAAGTCGCGGCGCCCACGCCGGTGCCGGAACCCCGAGCCCGCGGCCGCCGGCAGGCGCGCCGCATAGCCTCCGCGTCATGGGTAACCGCCCGGTCGCTTGCCCTATGCCATGATGCGGTTCGTCGCGGCGTCATCTGCTTCATCGTTCCGCAAGGAGCCGACGTGGAGGGCGAGGGGAGGTTTCGGTATATCGCATTCGACGCGGTCGAGATCGATCTCGACGGCCGGCGCCTGAGCGTGGGTGGCCGCGACGTCGCGCTGGAGCCCAAGGCATTCGACGTGCTGGCGTTGCTGGTGCAGGCGCCGGGCAAGGCGTTCTCGCGCGACGAACTGCTCGACGCGGTCTGGGGCCATCGCCACGTCACGCCCGGCGTGTTGAATCGCGTTGTCACACTGGTTCGCCACGCACTTGGCGAGAGCGCCGGCAGCACGCGCTACATCCACACCTTGCATGGCGTCGGCTACCGCTTCGATGGGGTCGTGCGGCGCTTCGCGCAGCGTGCAGGGTCGTCAGAAGAACGCGCCGCAGCCGAAGGCGTCGCATGGGCAACGCCATCGGCGGCGATATCGGAGCCGGACGATGCGCCTGAGACACTGCCGTCCGCGGCCGGTATCGGAGAGCAGGTGAAGGATACGCCGACTGCTGCCGCGCCCACCGTGTCGGCGAAGCCGCTCCGCCGGTCGGGGTGGCCCGGGCTTTGGCTGCTCGCGGCGACGCTGGTGGTTGTCGCCGTCGGCGCCTTGCTTTGGTGGCGGGCGAATCCCGCGAAACCGGCGGTTGCGCCGCAGTCCACCCTGGTGGTGCTGCCGCTGCGCGCGATCGGCGACGACAAGGGCGAGGCCGTCTTCGCCGATGGGCTGAGCGAGGAGTTGACCACGGCGCTCGCGCGCGTCGACGGCTTGCGCCTGATCGCCAGTGTTTCGGCCGCACGGGCGCGCGAGCAGGGACTCGACGCGGTACAGCTGGCCGAACGCCTGCACGTTACCCATGCGATCGAGGGCAGCCTGCGCGAGTCGGGCGATGCGCTGCGCATCGACCTGCGCCTGGTCGAAACACCGTCGGGGCGCACGGTGTGGGCGCAAAGCTACGATCGCCGGATGAAGGACGTCTTCGGCGTGCAGCAGGAAATCGCGCAGGCCGTGGCATCGGCCCTGGCGCTGCACCTGCCGCTGGACCGTGTCGCGGCGAAGCCGCCCGATCCCGCGGTGTTCCGCGAATACCTGCGGCTGCGCCACATCTTCCTCACGCGTCCCGACGACGCGGACTACGCCAAGGCCGAGGTCGCGCTGAATGCGCTGGCCGCGCGTGCGCCCGATTTCGCGCCGGTGCACGGCTTGCTCGCGCTCAACCTCGCCACCCACTTCGAGCCGGGGCGCGAACAGGAGGCGCTGCCGGAAGCCATGCGGGCGTTGCGGATCGATCCCGACAACGTGTACGCACATGCCGTACTGGGCGAACTGGCCTGCCAGCGCGACGAATGGAACGACGGCATGCGGGAGCTGCGGGCGACGCTGGCGCGCAACCCGACCGATCCGATCATGAACTCGCTGGTGGGCATGCGCCTGGCGGGGCTTGGCTACGGCGAGGAGGCGCTGCGCCTGGCCCAGGTCGGCTACGCGATGGATCCGCTGAGCTACTGGGCGGTCGCCAATCTCGGCGCCCAGCTCGATACGCTGGGCCGCCACGCGGAGGCACGGTCCTATCTCGATACCTTGCCGGGTCTGGCCGGCAAACCCGACGTCGAGACCGACGAGCTGCGCTGGCGCAACGCCGTCTGGCGCAAGGACCTGGCCGGCGCGCGCGACATCGCCGCGCACATGCCCGACGACTTTGCGCAGAAGCCGCTGTACGTCGCGTTCAGCGCGGCGCTTGCCGATCCCGCACTGTGGCCGCAGGCGCTGGCGCAACTGCACGCGGCGCAGCAGGCTAGCGGCACGCCGCTGTTGTTGCAGCTGCAGGTGCCGCAACCCGACCAGGCGATGGCATTGCGCTTTTTCGAAAACAACTGGTTCTTCTACGGCAGGCTGTTGTGGGTGCGCGAGTACGCGGCAATCCGGCAAGGCCCGGCATTCTCCGATTTTCTGCGGCGCACGAAGATGCTGGCCTACTGGAACGCGAACGGCTGGCCGCCGCAGTGCAAGCCCGACGGCGACGGCGCGCGCTGCGAGTGACCGCGATGCGTTTCGTCCCGGCCTCCACTGCTGGCTGGGGAAGCCGGAGCGGATCCGGTACCAGCAAGAAGCTGCCAGAACTCGCGGATCGGTCGCCCGGCGACCGATCCGCGACCGGCCATCCGTGGCCGGGTCGAGCGCCCGGAAAATGCACTAACTCCCGGGGTCCGGGCGGCGCCTAGGACAAAGGCTGCATCGCGCAGGTCACCTTGGTGTTCCAGTCGGCGAAGCTGCCCTTCGGGTTGTCCTGCCAAGCCCATACGTGCAGGTAATAGGCCTGCGGCAGGCCAAAGCGGTTCGGCACCTGCAACAGGTTCATCAGATTGCCGGCCACCTCGGGCGGCGGGCCGTTCGGGTGGCGTGCCGCCCAGTCGGCGGCGACCTCGATGAACTCCACGCCTACCAGGCGCATCGAGCCGTCCGCCATCGGCTCGTAGATCAGCGCTTCCGGCGCGCTCGGGTCGAGCACGCCGTCGGCGATGCGCGACGGGTTCACCACATGGACGCCCATGGCACCGGTATCCGGCCCGCTCACGCACGGCGTGGCGACCACCCAGCCGGTCTCCTTGTGCAAGGCCACGTTGATGTCCTTGTATTTTGCGGTTGCGAGGCGGATTTCCTGCACCAGCGGCGAATTGGCATCGGCGCTCATGCCTTGCGGCATGTTCATGGACGTTGAATCGCCCAGTGGTGCCGCCTGGGCATAGGCGGGCGGCAGCGCCAGTGCCAGCATGGAAATGGCGATGAAGCATGCGTGACGTGACATGATCCCCTCCGGTCGGTTCGGCAGCGATGGAATGGTCGGCGACAGGCCTTGTCGCCGTTCCAGCCTGCTCCCGGCCTTGTCCGGAAGCTTGAGGACAGGCTTGGGCAATCGCGAGGAAATCGTTTGGAAAGCTTGGGAAACGGCATGAGCTGCGGTTTCCCGGTCACCAGGGGCGGCAACACGCAACGGCCGTGTTGCGGAACGGGCTGCGAAGCTTGGAACGTGGAATCTGGAGGGGGCTTATGGTGGCGACAATCTCCGAAATCGTGGTGCTGCTGGTGGCCTTGCTGCACGGCTATTTCCTGATGCTGGAAATGTTCCTCTGGGACAAGCCGGCTGGGAGGAAGGCCTTCGGCATGTCGAAAGAGCAGGCGGCAGCGACAAAGGTGCTGGCGGCAAACCAGGGCCTGTACAACGGCTTCATCGCCGTCGGTTTGCTGTGGGGCCTGATCCGGGGCGCGGCAGGTTACGAATTCAAGGTCTTCTTCCTGCTGTGCGTGGTCGTCGCGGGCGTCTATGGCGCGGTGACGGCCAGCCGGAAGATCCTCTACGTGCAGGCGCTTCCCGGTCTGCTGGGGTTGTTGCTGGTGCTGTCGCCGAGCTGAAGGCTGCAGCCTGGTGATCGTATTCAAGGGCTGCGCTGTCAGGTTGTTGCTACGTTGAAGCCGCGACCGCTTCGCGGTACGCAAATTTAGGTGTCAGGTGCTGTCATATAACTTCAGGGAAGGTCATGCTTGAACGCAATCGTAAGCGAGTCCAGCAACTCACTGGTGCAGAGATCTGGGTGTTTATTGTCGCCAGAGCTCTGCTGGGTTTCGCGCTCGGAGTCTTCGCAGCAATCTACTTTCCTCGTTTCGCCACACAGCTTGCTTGGCCAGCTCTCATTCTGGGTGCGGTGTTGTTCATGATTGCCGCAAAGGGCCTGCTCCGCCGTGGGGCGTAACACATCATCCAAATGGATGGTCCGACGCCACTCAATTTGGACGTAACGCACCATGAAGATACCCGTTCAAAAGATAGGGCTGCTTGTGATCCTGGTCAGTTCTGCGTGCGCATCTGCCATGCAGGCAAAAGTCCGCTTCATAAAGTTTCCAGACCGTGATGCGGAGACACTGGGGGAAATCGACAAATTATCCGTAAACATAACGTGCAGCCGGATATCGCGGCTTTCAAACATTCCAGAGCTGTATGACATCCACATGGGTTATGAAATGCCAGCGCAGAATGCTTTCGAAGCAGTACCTAGACTCGGCGCCGCCGCAGTTGACTTGCGGAAGTGGAGCAATGTCATAGGAGTCTCGCTTCCGGCAAACCCGGATGACGCATCGTGCTTTTCTGTGACCGTTACAGCGGAGGGGCGGGGCGACGGGGTTTCCGTGGTCACCCACAAATGGACCGGCCGTGAACTTGGCTTCTAGATTTGCTTAGCACCTCGTTGAATGCTGGCGGCTTCACCGTCGCTTGGTAACTAGCGTCAGTCGCGACCAGCCATTTCAGGCCGCTGCGGTGACGACGATCTCGACCTTCCATTCCGGATCGGCCAGGCGCGCCTGTACCGTTGCGCGCGCCGGCGCGTTGCCGGGGACGACCCAGGCATCCCAGGCGCGATTCATGCCGGCGAAGTCGTCGATGTCGGCGAGAAAGATCTGCGCGCGCAGGATGCGTGTCTTGTCGCTGCCGGCCTGGGCCAGCAGATCGTCGATCGCGGCGAGCACCTGCCGTGTCTGCCCCTCGATGTCGTTGCGGGTGTCCTCGGGGACCTGTCCGGCGAGATAGACGATGCCGCCGTGGATGCTGGCTTCGGACATGCGCGGGCCGGCTTCGATGCGCTTGATCATGAGATGCCTCGATGGGGTGATGGGCAACGCAGCGTACAGCCGGCGGCGCCGCGCGCTACCGGCCGATCGACCAACGGGCGCCGCTCAGCCAGCCGCGGCGCCGAGCCGGCCGAGGTCGCGTACCGCGCCATTTGCGGCATTCGACGCCAGTGCCGCATAAGCCTGCAGCGCGACCGACACCGGGCGCGTGCGGTTCTGCGGTTTCCACGCGTCGCGGCCGCGCGCCTGCATCGCGGCGCGACGGGCGGCGAGCACGTCCTCGGGCAGGTCGAGCTGGATGCGGCGCTCGGGGATGTCGATCACGATGGGGTCGCCGTCTTCGACCAGTGCGATCAAGCCGCCTTCGGCGGCCTCCGGCGAGACGTGGCCGATGGACAGGCCCGAGGTGCCGCCGGAGAAGCGGCCGTCGGTGATCAGTGCGCAGGCCTTGCCCAGGCCTTTCGACTTCAGATAGCTGGTGGGGTAGAGCATCTCTTGCATGCCGGGACCGCCGCGCGGGCCTTCGTAGCGGATCACCACCACGTCGCCGGCCTTCACCTTGTTGCCGAGGATGCCGCTCACCGCGGCTTCCTGGCTTTCGTAGACCCTGGCGGTACCGTTGAAGCGCAGGATGGAATCGTCCACGCCCGCGGTCTTCACGATGCAGCCTTCCGGCGCGAGGTTGCCGAACAGCACGGCGAGGCCGCCGTCGTGGCTGAAGGGCGTGCAGGCGGAACGGATCACGCCACGCGCGCGGTCGGTGTCCAGCGACTCCCAGCGCGCGGACTGGCTGAAGGCGGTCTGCGTGGGCACGTTGCCGGGTGCGGCGCGATAGAAGGTGTGCACCGCTTCATCGTTGCTGCGCACGATGTCCCACTGTGCCAGCGCCTCGCCCAGCGTGGGCGCGTGCACGGTGGGGCGCGTCGTGTCGATCAGCCCGGCGCGGTCCAGCTCGCCCAGGATGGCCATGATGCCGCCGGCGCGGTGCACGTCTTCCATGTGCACGTCGCTCTTCGCGGGCGCCACCTTGCACAGACAGGGCACGCGGCGGGAGAGGCGGTCGATGTCGGCCATGGTGAAGTCCACGCCGCCTTCGCGCGCCGCTGCCAGCAGGTGCAGCACGGTGTTGGTGGAGCCGCCCATCGCAATATCCAGGCTCATCGCGTTCTCGAACGCGGCACGGTTGGCGACGCCGCGGGGCAGTACGCTGGCGTCGTCGTGCTCGTACCAGCAGCGGGCGAGCTCCACGATGCGGCTGCCGGCGCGGCGGAACAGCTGCTCGCGGTCGGCGTGCGTGGCCAGCACCGAGCCGTTGCCGGGCAAGGCCAGCCCCAGCGCCTCGGTGAGGCAGTTCATCGAATTGGCGGTGAACATGCCCGAACAGGAGCCGCAGGTGGGGCAGGCCGAGCGTTCCACCGACGCCACCTCGGCATCGCTGTAGCTGTCGTCGGCGGCCACCACCATGGCGTCGATCAGGTCGAACTTGCGCTGCACACCTTTCATCACCGCCTTGCCGGACTCCATCGGGCCGCCGGAGACGAAGATGGCAGGGATGTTCAGCCGCATCGCGGCCATCAGCATGCCGGGGGTGATCTTGTCGCAGTTGGAGATGCACACCAGCGCGTCGGCGCAGTGCGCGTTGGCCATGTATTCCACGCTATCGGCGATCAGCTCGCGCGAGGGCAGCGAATACAGCATGCCGCCGTGGCCCATGGCGATGCCGTCGTCCACCGCGATGGTGTTGAACTCCTTGGCCACGCCGCCGGCGGCCTCGATTTCGCGTGCAACCAGCTGGCCGAGGTCCTTCAGGTGCACGTGGCCGGGCACGAACTGGGTGAAGCTGTTCGCCACCGCGATGATGGGCTTGCCGAAATCCCCGTCCTTCATGCCCGTGGCGCGCCACAGGCTGCGAGCGCCGGCCATGTTGCGGCCATGGGTGCTGGTGCGGGAACGGTAAGCAGGCATGTGTTTCGTACTCCGGGAATCGATGTGAATGTGTGGTGTCAGCTGCGCAGCAACAGGCGATAAGCGGCGTTGTCGCTCTCGTCGCAATGCGGGTAGCCGAGTGTTTCGAGGAAGCGGCGCAGCGCGGTCTGTTCGTCGGCCGGCACCTGGATGCCGACCAGGATGCGGCCGTGGTCGGCGCCGTGGTTGCGGTAATGGAACAGGCTGACGTTCCAGTCCGGATGCAGGCGGGCAAGGAAGTCGGGCAGCGCGCCGGGGCGCTCGGGGAAGTCGAAGCGGTACAGCCGTTCGTCCTGCGCCAGCGGCGAGCGTCCGCCCACCATATGGCGCAGGTGCAGTTTGGCCAGCTCGTCGTCGCTGAGGTCGAGCACGGCGAAATCCTGCGCGCGGAACACAGCGGCCAGCGCCGCGCGTTCGTCGCGGCTGGCGGTCTGCACACCGACGAAGATGTGCGCCTGACACGCGTCGCCGATGCGGTAGTTGAATTCGGTGATGTTGTGCCGGCCCAGCGCGGCGCAGAAACGGCGGAAGCTGCCGCGCTCCTCGGGGATGGTCACCGCGAACAGCGCTTCGCGCTGCTCGCCGGCTTCGGCGCGCTCGGCCACGAAACGCAGGCGCTCGAAGTTCATGTTGGCGCCGGAGACGATCGCGGCGAGCGTCGCGCCCTGCAGCTGGAGGGTGGCGGCGTACTGCTTCAGCCCGGCCAGCGCCAGCGCGCCGGAGGGCTCCGGTACGCTGCGGGTTTCCTGGTAGACATCGCGGATCGCGGCGCACAGAGCATCGCCGTCCACGCGCAGCACTTCGTCCACGTGGCGGCGGCACAGCGCGAAGGTGAGTGCGCCCACCTGCTTCACCGCGGTGCCGTCGGCGAACAGGCCCACTTCGCTGAGAGCCACGCGCGCGCCGCTTTCCAGCGAGCGTGCCATCGCGTCGGAGTCGTCCGCCTGCACGCCGATCACTTTCGTTTGCGGCGACAGTGTCTTGATGTAGCTGGCCACGCCGGCGAGCAGGCCACCGCCGCCCACCGGCACGAACACCGCATCGGGTGCAGGGCACTGGCGCAGCAGTTCCATGCCCACGGTGGCCTGGCCGGCGATCACGTCGAGGTCGTCGAAGGGGTGCACGAACACCAGGCCGCGCTCGGCCTGCAGGCGCGCGGCCGCGGCCTGGGCGTCGCTGTAGGAATCGCCGGCCAGCAGCACGTCCACGAAGTCGCCGCCGAAGCGGCGCACCGCGTCCACCTTCACCTGCGGCGCGGTCACCGGCATCACGATTACCGCGCGGATGCCCAGCTTCGCCGCTGCCAACGCCACGCCTTGCGCGTGGTTGCCGGCCGAGGCGGCGATCACGCCGTTCACCCGTTCGGCAGCGCTTAGCGCGGCCATGCGGTTGTAGGCGCCGCGCAGCTTGAACGAGAACACCGGCTGCAGATCCTCGCGCTTCAGCAACACGCGGTTGCCGATCCTCGCGGACAGCAATTCGGCGGATTCCAGCGGCGTCTCGCGCGCCACCTCGTACACGCGCGCCGCCAGCGTGCGGCGCAGCAGCTCCAGGTCGGACGGTGCGTCGTCGCGTTCCGCGCGCGTGGCGAGCCGTGCGTTCATGCCGGCGTGGCGGCGAACCGGCTGCCGTCGCGGCTACCCACCAGCGACAAGCTGCTCGCATCCAGCACGTCGACCAGCTTGCGCAGCTGGCGCAGGATCTGTTCCAGCGTGCCCTCGTCGCCGTGCATCACCAAGGTGAGCTGCGACATCGCCGGGTCATGCGTGGTCGCCACGGTGAGCGCGTCGATGTTGACGTGGCGCGCGGCGAACAGCCCGGCCACGCGCACCAGGGCGCCGGATTCGTTCTGCAGCAGGATGGACAGGGTGTGTTTCATGGCTGTGCTCCGCATGGCGACAACGCGAACCTTGTTGGGTGGAATCCCTCTCCCACCGGGAGAGGGTGCCGGCAGGCGGGTGAGGGTGCGGGCGGAGCGAGGCGCTTCGCTTTGGCCGTACCCTCATCCGGCCCTTCGGGCCACCTTCTCCCGGAGGGAGAAGGGATGAAGCTCAGAACATCGATGTAGAAGGAATCTCGTTTGTTTCGACGGAACCCGTGCTGCGCGACGGAATGAAATCTCCGGTGATCATCTGGGCATAGGTGGCGCCTGGCCCCACCATCGGATAGACGCCGGCATCGGGATCGATCATCACTTCCAGGAAGGCCGGGCCATCGAAGGCGAGGAAGTCGGCGATGGTGGATTCCAGCTGCGCCTTGTCCGCCAGCCGGCGCGCCCAGCCGAAGCCGTCGGCCTGCGCGGCGAGTACGAAGTCCTTCTTGTGCAGGCTCTTGTCCGAGGCGGCGAAGCGCCGGCCGAAGTACAGCTTCTGCCACTGCCGCACCATGCCGTCGCCGCTGTTGTTGAGCACGACGACCTTCAGCGGCAAGCCGTAGGTGGTGACGGTCTCCAGCTCGCCGAGGTTCATGCGGATGCTGGCATCGCCGTCGATGTCGATCACCAGCGCGTCGGGCCGCGCGAACTGCGCGCCGACCGCCGCAGGCAGGCCGAAACCCATCGTGCCCATCGAGCCGGAGGTGAGCCATTGCCGCGGCGCGCGAAAGTCGAAGTACTGTGCGGCCCACATCTGGTGCTGGCCCACGCCGGTACTGACGATGGCGCGGCCCTTGGCGTGATGGTTGATCGCCTCGATCACCGCCTGCGGCTGGATCAGCGCATTCGCGCGGTCGTAGCCCATCGCATGCTGCTGCTTCAGCGCGGCGACGTGGGCGTGCCAGTCGTCCAGCGCGGGACGGATGCCGCGGCTCTGGCCGTAGCGGGTCAGCCGTTCCAGCGCGGAGCGCAGCGGGCCCACATGCTGCCAGTCCACCGGTTTCACCTTGCCGATCTCGGCGGGATCGATATCGACCTGCGCGATGAATTTCGCGCGCGGCGCGAACTTCGCGGGCACGCCGGCCACGCGGTCGTCGAAGCGTGCGCCCAGCGCGAACACGAAATCGCAATCCTCCACCGCGTAGTTCGCGTAGGCGGTGCCGTGCATGCCCAGCATGTGCAGCGCCAGCGGCTCGGTGCTGTCGAACGCGCCCAGGCCCATCAAGGTGGTGGTGACCGGCAGGCCGAACGCGTCGGCGAACACGCGCAGCGCCACCGCCGCCTCCGCCGCGATCACGCCGCCGCCGGCATAGATCAGCGGGCGCTTCGCCTGCATCAGCGCGGCGAAGAACGCGGCGCAGGCCTCGTCGTCCAGCCGGGACTCCTCCACCGCGCGCAGGCGCGCGCGGTAGCCGGGGATGCTCAGGCGGCAGCCGCCGTCGAAACGCAGCGTGGCGTTCTGCACGTCCTTCGGCACGTCCACCACCACCGGGCCGGGCCGGCCGCTGCGGGCGATCTCGAACGCGGTGCGCAGCGTGGCTTCCAGCTGCGCGACGTCGGTGACCAGGAACACGTGCTTGGCGCAGGCGCCCATGATGTTGCTGACCGGCGCCTCCTGGAACGCATCGCTGCCCAGCGACGAGGTGGGCACCTGGCCGCAGATCGCCACCAGCGGAATCGAATCGGCCATCGCGTCGCGCACCGGCGTCACCATGTTGGTGGCACCGGGGCCGGAGGTGACGATGGCCACGCCCACCTTGCCCGAGGCGCGCGCGTAGCCCGCGGCCATGAAGCCCGCACCCTGCTCGTTGGCGGGCACGATCAGCGGCATCGGTTCGCGGCCGTCGGCCGACGCGTGGTCGGCGTTGTAGCGGAACACGGCGTCGTACACCGGCAGGATCGCGCCGCCGGAATAGCCGAACAGCACGCCGGTGCCTTCGTCGGCCAGTACCTGCACGATCGCCTCGGCGCCGGTCATGGCGTGGCCGGCGAGCGGATGCAGCTGGGAGGCGGTAGGCGCGTGGGCGCTCTGCGTGGTGGCGGTCACGATGGATTCCTGGGTGGGGAGTAGGGCGGGCATCAATTGCGGATCAGGTCGCGCTCGACCGCCGGGTGCACCGGCACGCCGAAGGTGGCGATGATCTGCAGGTCCTGCTCCAGCGTGGAGAAGCGTTCCCACGCGATGCCGTTCACGTCGGTGCTGCTGGTGAAACCCTGCACGGCGTCGTCTTCGAAGCCGAGCTGGCAGATCTGGCCGGCTTTTTCGGGTTGCTGGCGGATCGAGAAGTTGAGGCTGTCGGTGCGCCACATGGCGTAGATGCCATAGACCAGGGCTTGCGGCGGCTGGCCCAGGCGCTTGCTGTAGTCGGCGATGGAGGCGTCCAGGTCGGCGACGGCCAGGGCGATATGGAAGCGTTTCATGGCGTACCTCGTTCTGCTTTCGTGCGTGGTGGAACGGGCCGCGCGATGCGTCGCGCGCGGCCCGGTGTCGGCCTCAGCCGACCTTCTTCAGCGGTTCGGCGGCGGGCTTCGGCGCATGGGCCTGCAGCCAGGGCATGCGGGCGCGCAGCTTCTTGCCCACCTGCTCGACCGGGTGCTCCAGGTCGGCCTGCTTGAACTTCTTGTAGTTCGGCAGGCCGGCGTTGTACTCGGCGATCCAGTTGCGCGCGAAGGTGCCGTCCTGGATGTCCTTCAGCACGCCTTGCATGCGCTGCTTCACGCCGGCGTCGATCACGCGCGGGCCGCTGACGTAGTCGCCGTACTGCGCGGTCTCGGAGACGAACTCCAGCATCTTGGTGATGCCACCCTCGTAGAACAGGTCGACGATCAGCTTCAGCTCGTGCAGCACTTCGTAGTAGGCGATCTCCGGCTGGTAGCCGGCCTCGACCAGGGTTTCGAAACCGGCCTGCACCAGCGAGCTGGCGCCGCCGCACAGCACGGCTTGTTCGCCGAACAGATCCGTCTCGGTCTCTTCCTTGAAGTCGGTCTTGATCAGCATGGCGCGGCCGCCGCCGATGCCGTCGGCATACGCGTGGGCCTTCGCCTCGGCCTGGCCGGACACGTCCTGGTGCACCGCCCAGATGCACGGCACGCCGCGGCCGCGTTCGTATTCGGTGCGCACCAGTGCGCCCGGGCCCTTCGGCGCCACCAGGATCACGTCGATGTCTTTGCGCGGATCGATCTGCTGGAAGTGCACGTTGAAGCCGTGCGCGAACAGCAGGGCGGCGCCGGGCTTGATGTTTGGCTCGATGCTCTCGGTGTAGAGCTTGGGCTGCACCATGTCGGGGGTGAGCACGGCAACCAGGTCGGCGCCCTTCACCGCCTCGCCCGGCTCGGCCACGGCGAAGCCTTCGGCGCGTGCCTTCTCCCACGAGGGGCCGCCCTTGCGCAGGCCGACCACGACATCGAGGCCGGAGTCGCGCAGGTTGAGGGCGTGGGCGCGGCCCTGGCTGCCGAAGCCGAGGACGGCGATGCGGGCCGTGGCCAGCGTGTCGTTGGTGGTGCTGCTGCTCATGCGGTGACTCCTTCGTTGACGGTGACGTGGATGCGGTGGGCGGTAGTGACGGGCGCGGGTGCGCGACGGGTGGTGGTTGCCTCCCCTGCGCGCGTCGAGGCGCCTGACAGGGGGTTGCGACGGAAGCACGCCGGGGAGAGGGCGGTCGTCGCCGGCGGCGCCGCAGGCGGCGCGCAGGGGAGGGCAAAGGTGGCGAAGGCGCGATCGCCTTCGCCGTAAATGCGCGGGCGAGTGCTCAGCCGCATGAGCGTGCTCCGCTGAAGAAGGCGCGCTCGGTGCCGGCGTGTTCTTCCAGCGCCGCCAGCACGGCATCGCGCACCTCGGCGGTGCTGGCGCTGCCGCCGATGTCGCGGCTGCGCGGACCATGCTGCAACACGTGGTCGACGGCGGCTTCCACCGCCTGCGCCTCGGCCTCCAGCTGCAGCGAGTGGCGCAGCAGCAGCGCGGCGGAGAGGATGGTGCCGATCGGATTGGCGATGCCCTTGCCGGCGATGTCGGGCGCCGAACCGTGGATGGGTTCGTACAGTCCGGTGCGGCCCTCGCCGATGGACGCCGAAGGCAGCAAGCCCAGCGAGCCGGCCAACGCGGCGGCCTCGTCGGTGAGGATGTCGCCGAACAGGTTCTCGGTGACCACCACGTCGTAGCTGCCGGGTCGGGTCAGCAGCAGCATCGCCATCGAGTCGACCAGCTGGTGCTCCAGCGTGACGTCGGGGTAGTCGGCAGCCACGCGCGTGACGGTGCGGCGCCACAGCCGCGAGGTCTCCAGCACGTTGGCTTTGTCCACCGAGGTGACGTGGCGGCGGCGGCCGCGCGCCAGCTCGAAGGCGCGGCGGGTGACCCGCTCGATCTCGGCCTCGGTGTACTTGCACTCGTCGGTGGCGTAGTCGGCACCCTTGGTCTTGGCGCCGAAGTAGGCGCCGCCGGTCAGTTCGCGCACGAACAGCACGTCGACGTCCTTCAGCTTCTCGTCCTTCAGCGGCGACAGCGCGGCCAGCGCGGGATGCACGGTCAGCGGGCGCAGGTTGGCGTAGACGCCCAGACCGGCGCGCAGGGCCAGCAGGCCTTGCTCGGGGCGCACCTTCGCGTTCGGGTCGGACCACTTCGGGCCGCCCACCGCGCCCAGCAGCACCGCGTCGGCGGCCTGGCACGCGGTCAGCGTCGCGGCGGTCAGCGGCTCGCCGGTGGCGTCGATCGCGGCGCCGCCGGCCAGGTGCTCGTCGAACGAGAACGCGTGTTCGTAGTGGGTGGCCACCGCTTGCAGCACGGCAACCGCCGCCGCAGTGACCTCGGGGCCGACGCCGTCGCCGGGCAGGGTGACGATGCGTGCCTTCATGCAGCCTTCTCCTGGTGTTCGTAGTGGGTGATCGCGTCGCTGTGCTGGAGCAGGAAACCCAGCTGGTCGACGCCGTGCAGCAGGCAGTGGCGCGCGAACGGTTCCAGCTCGAAGCCGATGCGGCCGCCGTCGGGCAGCGCGATGTACTGGCCTTGCACGTCGATGGTCAGTTCGACGCCCGGATGCGCCAGCAGCCAGCGGTGCTCGGCGGCGGAGATCACGATGGCAAGCAGGCCGTTCTTCAGCGCGTTGTTGCGGAAGATGTCGGCGATCTCGCTGCACAGCACCGCACGGACGCCGTAGTCCAGCAGCGCCCACGGCGCATGCTCGCGCGAGGAACCGCAACCGAAGTTGCGGCCGGCCACCACGATGGCGCAGCCCTTCGCCGCCGGCTGGTTGAGCGGGAAAGCCGGGTTGTCGCTGCCGTCGGGCAGGTAACGCCAGTCGTTGAAGCAGAGCTTGCCCAGGCCTTCGCGGGTGGTGGTGGTGAGGAAGCGCGCCGGGATGATGCGGTCGGTATCGATGTTCTCGTCCGGCAGCACGGCGGTGCGCGAATGGATGCGGGTGACGGGGCGCATTAATGAAATTCCTCGCTGGTTGCGTTCGCCTCCTCTCCCCTTTGGGGAGAGGATTGAGGTGAGGGGCGGGTGCTCGCGGTGATGTGCATCGAAGCGCGCTCCGATGCGAGGGCATCGCAAGAGCGCCCCCTCACCCCAACCCTCTCCCCGCAGGGGAGAGGGAGAAAAACCAGCGCGTTCATGCGGCCACCTCCGTCAGGTACGCGCGCGGATCGGCGATGGCACCGGCGACGGCGGAGGCCGCGGCGGTGGCCGGGCTGGCCAGCACGGTGCGCGCGCCCTTGCCCTGGCGACCCTCGAAGTTGCGGTTGGAGGTGGAGACGACCAGCTGGCCCGGCTGTGCCAGGTCGCCGTTCATCGCGATGCACATCGAGCAGCCGGGCACGCGCCACTCGGCGCCGGCGGCGCGGAACACTTCGTGCAGGCCTTCTGACTCGGCGTCGCGGCGCACCGCTTCGGAGCCGGGCACCACCAGCATGCGCACGCCGCTGGCGACGCGGCGGCCGCGCAGCACCTGCGCGGCTTCGCGCAGGTCGGACAGGCGCGAGTTGGTGCAGCTGCCCACGAACACTACGTCTACCTTGGTGCCTTGCATGGGCTGGCCGGCGCGGCTGTGCATGTAGTCCAGCGCGCGCTGCTCCATCGCATTGCGCGCGGCGGGCACCGGGGCGTCCATCGCGATCGCCATGCCGGGATGCGTACCGTAGGTGACGGTGGGCTTCACCGCACCGGCATCGATGCGGACTTCGCGGTCGTACTGCGCGCCCGCTTCGGTATGCAATGTGCGCCAGTGCGCCACCGCACGATCCCACGCTTCGCCCTGCGGCACGCGCGGGCGGCCTTTCAGCCACGCGAACGTCGTTTCGTCCGGCGCGATCAGGCCGGCGCGCGCGCCGGCTTCGATCGACATGTTGCACACCGTCATGCGCTCTTCCATCGACAGCTTCTCGATGGCCGCGCCGCGGTATTCGATGACGTGGCCGGTGCCGCCGTCCACGCCGATCGTGCCGATGATGTGCAGGATCAGGTCCTTCGCGCCCACGCCGGCCGGCAGTTCGCCGTCGACGTGGATCGCCAGCGTCTTCGGCTTGCGCTGCAGCAGGCACTGCGTGGCCATCACGTGGCCCACTTCGGTGGTGCCGATGCCGAAGGCCAACGCTCCAAATGCACCGTGGGTGGAGGTGTGGCTGTCGCCGCAGACGATGGTGTTGCCCGGCTGCGTCGCGCCCAGCTCCGGGCCGATCACGTGCACGATGCCGCGCTCGCTGCTGTCCCAACCGTGCAGCTCGACGCCGAACTCGCCGCAATTTTTCTCCAGCTGCGCCACCTGCGCCTGCGCTTCGGCGTTCGCATACGGACGCGTGCCGTCGGCGTTCGCCGGCAAGGTGGGCGTGGAGTGGTCCAGCGTGGCCAGCGTGCGGTCCGGGCGGCGCAGCTTCAGGCCGCGCGCGCGCAACTCGTCGAAGGCCTGCGGCGAGGTGACTTCGTGCACCAGGTGCAGGTCGATGTACAGGATCGCCGGCGTGGCGGCGCTTTCGGGCGCGACGACGTGCGCGTCCCAGATCTTTTCGAACAAGGTCTTTGCGCTCATGCCATGACTTCCATAGGAGCGGGCTGCTGTTGAGGAGTGCGGCCATGGATGGCCGCTGTTGGGCTTTCGCGGTCAGGGATGGCCGCATTGGTAAAGCTCAACCAATCCCACTTGTCTTCGGTGCGGCCGTCGAACAGGCCGAAGAAGGCGTCGCGCAGCGCGCGCGTCACCGGGCCGGGCGTGCCGCTGCCCACCGGCTTGCGGTCCACCGAGCGCACCGGGGTGATCTCGGCGGCGGTGCCGGTCATGAACATCTCGTCCGCCGTGTACAGGGCCTCGCGCGGCAGGTCGCGCTCTTCCACCGCGATGCCCAGTTCGGCGGCCAGCGTGATCACGCTGTCGCGAGTGATGCCGGCGAGGATGCCGGCGCTGGACGGCGGGGTGAGCAGCTTGCCGCGCTTCACCAGGAACAGGTTTTCGCCGGCGCCTTCGCTGAGCAAGCCGTTGTGGCCCAGCGCGATACCCTCGTCGTAGCCGCCGCGGCGCGCCTCCAGGCCGATCAACTGGCTGGACAGGTAGTTGCCGCCGGCCTTGGCCCAGCTGGGGAGAGTGTTCGGCGCGGGGCGGTTCCACGAGGACACGCAGACGTCGGCGCCACGCTCGGCGGCGTCGCCCAGGTACGCGCCCCATTCCAGCGCCATGATCGCCACGTCCACCGGCGAACCGGTCCTGGGCAGCACGCCCAGGCCGCCGGCGCCGCGGAACACGATGGGGCGCACGTAAGCGGATTTCATGCCGTTGGCGCGGATCAGCTCATGGCAGGCGGCATCGATCTCGGCCTCGCTGTAGCCGATCTCGATCTCGTAGACCTTGGCCGACTCGAACAGGCGCCGCGTGTGGTCGGCGAGGCGGAAATAGGCAGGGCCGTTCGGCGTGGCATACACGCGCTCGCCCTCGAACACCGAGGAACCGTAATGCAAGGCGTGCGCGCTGACGTGGACGCCGGCTTCGGCCCAGGGCTTGATGCGTCCGTTGTGCCAGATGAAAGGTGTGTGGCTCATGGAGGTTTCCGTGGTTACAGGCGGGCGGCTGCCGCCGGCGCGGTCGCCGGGGCCTGCCGCTCGATACGGTTGACGATGGCCAGCGCGGCCTGCGCGGTGGCTTCGACGATGTCGGTGCTGACGCCGTGGCCGCGCCAGTCGCGTGCGGCATGGCGCGCCACCAGCTGGGCCTGGCCCTGGGCGTCGCCGCCTTCGCTGACCGCGCGCACCTGGAATTCGGTGACGTCCAGCGTGCTGCCGGTGGCCCGCTCGATCGCACGCAGCACCGCGTCCACCGGGCCGTCGCCGATCGCTGCCTCGCCGGCCTCGCGGCCGTCGTCGTGGGCCAGCCTCACCGAGGCCGAGGCGCTGCCGCCCAGGTGCGTGCTGGTGTTCAGCTGCACCAGCCGCCACGGACCCAGCGCCTCGGGGTCCTGGCCCAATGCGATGGCTTCCAGATCCTCGTCGTGCACCTCGCGCTTCTTGTCGGCCAGCGCCTTGAAGCGCGCGAAGATGCCGTCCATCGCCGCGTCGTCCGGGGTGTGGCCCAGCACCTGCAGGCGCTGGCGCAGCGCGGCGCGGCCCGAATGCTTGCCCAGCACCAGCTTGGTCTCGGCGATGCCGACGTCCTGCGGACGCATGATTTCGTAGGTGCCGCGGTGCTTCAGCATGCCGTGCTGGTGGATGCCCGACTCGTGCGCGAACGCGTTGTCGCCGACGATCGCCTTGTTGCGCTGAACCGGCTGGCCGGTGAGCTGGGACAGCAGGCGCGAGGCCGGGTACAGCTTGCGCGTGTCGATGCGGCTGTCGGTGCCGAAGTAGGCGCCGCGCACTTTCAGCGCCATCACGATCTCCTCCAGCGCGGCGTTGCCGGCGCGCTCGCCGATGCCGTTGATGGTGCATTCCACCTGGCGTGCGCCCGCGCCGACCGCGGCGAGGCTGTTCGCCACCGCCAGGCCCAGGTCGTTGTGGCAGTGGCTGGAGAACACCACGTGCTCGGCACCGCGCACGTTGGCGCGCAGCCAGGCGAAACGTTCGGCGATCTCGGCGGGCGTCATGTAGCCCACCGTGTCCGGCGCGTTGAGTGTGGTGGCGCCGGCATCCGCGGCGGCGCCGAACACCTCGGCCAGGAATTCCGGCTCGGTGCGCATCGCGTCCTCGGCGGAGAACTCCACCTCGTGGCACAGGCCGCGCGCCCGTTCCACCGCGGCCATCGCGGCATCCAGCACCTGTTGCTTGCTCATGCCCAGCTTGTGCTCGCGGTGCAGCGGACTGGTGGAGATGAACACGTGGATGCGCGAGCGCCGGGCCTGCTCCAGCGCGCGGCCGGCGCTGTCGATGTCGCCGTTCTGGCAGCGCGCCAGCGCGCAGACGGTGGTGTCGCGCAGGGTGGAGGCGATCTGTGCGACCGCAGCAAAATCGTCCGGCGATGCCTGCGGGAAGCCCGCTTCGAGCACGTCCACGCCCAGCGCTTCGAGCATCTGCGCCATGCGCAGCTTGGCGCGCCGGTCCATCGAGAAGCCGGGTGTCTGTTCGCCGTCGCGCAAGGTGGTGTCGAAGATGCGCACGCGCTCGGCGACTACGTCGCCGGCCTCGTTTTGTTCGTTGTGCTGCTGGGTTTTCATCGCTGGCTCCGCTGTGGGAATGCGGTGCCGAGGGCAACAAAAAACCCCGCGCCATTTCTGGTGCGGGGTTCTTTGGGTGTTTTCAGGTTTGTTTTCTAGCTACCTGGACACATGCCCTCAGCCCGCACCTCCGTTGGTAATAAGGAGTACGAGTACAAGGGCAAGAAGAAGCGCGCCGCGAAGCTGCAGCAGGCCGGCGACCGTCGCTAGACGGGTCGTTTCGGCAATGCGGCGGTGGCTGTTGCGCTGCGGCATGTCGTCGACCCTAAGGGAGAGCGTGCGGGCCTGTCAACTCTTTTTATATGAGAATTTTTCCGAAGTGCGAATTCCATCGTCTGGACGTCTGGACGTCTGGCCGTCCAGACGCGGCAGTCATGGCGTCGCGCGGGCTTTCAGCGCTTCGCGCAGATAGAGCTGCAGTGCCTGCTGCAACTGGTCCAGCGCCGCCTTGCGGCCGTTCAGGCCGGGCTCGGCGTTCACCGCCACCGCGGCCTTCATCAGCTGCTGCACGACGATTGTGACGGCGTGCAGATCGGCCGGCGCAAGCGAGGGCGCATGCCGGGCCAGCAAGGCCTGCAATTCGGCGCGCAGGCGGCGGCGGATCGCCAGGCTGTGTTCGCTGGGCACCGTGACGGATTCGGCCAGCACCACGAAGGCCGGATAGCGCCGGCGGAACGCCACCAGGAGGCGGATCAGCTGCGCGCCGAGCTGATCGCTGTCCCATCCCGCGGAGCGCGCCGCGAGTGTGCCCAGCCGTGCGTAAAGGGCCTCGGCGTAACGGTCGAGCAGGGCCTGCGCGAGCGCCTCCTTGGTCGGGAAGAACTGGTACAGCGAGCCGATCGCGGCGCCGGCGCGGGCGGCGATCTCGGTCATGGTGGCGGCTTCGAAGCCCTTTTCGATGAAGCAGTCGGCGGCGGCTTCGAGCAGCGCGGCGACCCGCTCCCGGCCGCGCTGGCGCTGCGGCGCCCGCCGGGTGGCGCTTGTCTTTTGCGAGAACATCCTCATAAACTCCTAAGTGAGGATGTCCTCACGTTTCTTGACTGGAGAATTTCGTGGAAAAGCTCGATCCGCGAAGCACCGCGCTGGTGCTCATCGATTTGCAGAAGGGTATCGCACCCTACGCCGGCGGTCCGCATGGCGCGCCTGAGGTGTGTGGTCGGGCCGGCCGGCTGGCGGCGCGCTTCCGCGCGCTCGGCGCGCCGGTGGTGCTGGTGCGGGTGGGCTGGTCCGCCGACGGCGGCGACCTGTTGCGCCAGCCGATCGACCGTTCCATGCCGACCAAGCCGATGACACCGGCATGGTGGGAGTACGCCGACGAACTCGCCGTGGCCGAGGGCGACATCCACATCGTCAAGCGCCAATGGGGCGCGTTCCACGGCACCGAGCTGGACCTGCAGCTGCGTCGTCGCGGCATCGCGCAGATCGTGCTGGGCGGCATCTCCACCAATATCGGGGTGGAATCCACCGCCCGTGCGGCATGGGAGCACGGCTACGCCATCGTCTTCGCCGAGGATGCGATGAGCGCCGCGAGCGCCGAGCAGCATGGTTTCGCCATCGAGCACATCTTCCCGCGGCTGGGGCGCGTGCGTTCGACGGCGCAGGTGATGGAGATGCTGGCCTGAGGCTCCGTCCGGCGCGGCGCAGCCGGAGAATGGGGGCGTCCGGAACGGCTGGAAGTCCCCTGTTCAACAAGCAGCAACGCTCCGCTATGCGTTTGGACGGATATCCGTCTGAGTGCGGTGGGGTGCCGCGTGTGTGCTTCAGTCGCGGACGTCGAGCAGCGCCATCAAGCCTTGGCGGCGGCGCAGCGAGAGTTTGCGGGTGGCCTGCAGCAGCGCTTTTTCGTCGACGCTCAGTACGTCGTAGCTATGTGCCCGTTCGCCCACGCCGGGCGGCGCCACCATCGGGCCGCGACCGGTAGCGAGCCAATCCAGGCTGACGCGGCAGTCGTCGGCGATCTCGATCAGGCGACGGATTTCGGGCATCGCGCGCCCCGCCAGCCACAGGCGCGCGGTTTCGCGGGCGACGGCGTAATGGTTGGCCAAAGCGGTGGTGCGTTGCCGGCCCGGAGGGATCGCCGTGCGGTCGAGCGCTTGCTGGAGGCGTTGCCCGAAATGGCGGGATGCGGAGGCTCTTGGACTCATGGGCGACGCCAGTGTTGCATTTGCGTCGCGCCAAATATCCAAATAGACATGGTTGACAAATGCAAATTTGAATTGCAATTATCGGTGAGCCATTCCAGGCGGTTTGTGACGACGGTCTCCGCCGGAGACGCGCCGGCGTGGCGAAGGAGATGCCCGCAATGGACGACACGATGATCGTGCTGCACTTGCATTTGACGCATGACGAACTGACCAGCCTGCTGATGGCCCAGATCAATCAGGCCCGGCACAGCCGGCGGATACAGGGCAGGGACGGTCCGAGCGCACGCACCGATCTGTCGGTGCTGGAAAAGCTGGTGGCGGCGCAGCGGGTCGCGGCGCTGGCGGACTAGCAGGGGCGGTTCCGGGCTCCTGACCGCGGCGCGGTGTCGGCACGAAGGGCGTCGCCGAGAGGCCTGTCTACATCGACGCTGCGACAGCGCGTGCACGTTGCCTGCACATGCCGCCTTTCATGTTGTGCGGCGACACCAGCATGGCGGCCGCGACGTTTCCGCCTTGCCGCTGGTCGACGCTGCATGGAGCGATTCCGGATCGGCGTTGCACGGGGACGCGCAACGCGACATCCGGCGCAGGCGGGCCCTGGAAGATGCGCAATCGCCGGAAGAACGGCGGCGTGGCCGGGACTTGAATCGCGATCCGTCCCCGGTGCCTGGCGCGGAAGCCGGCCCGGCATATCCCGACAACAGGGGGATATGGGGAGTACATCGCATGAATACGACGATGAGCCAGAAGCTGCGCAGGCAGCTGCTTTCCGGTTTGATCCAGGCTGCGATCGCCGCCACGTGCGCGATACCGGGGTGGTCCGTGGCGCAGACGGCAGACGCCACGCTGCGCGGCCACGGCCCGGCCAGCACGGTCGTCACCGCGCGTCAGCTGTCCACCGGCGCCGTGCGTCGCACGCGCACCGACAAGGGCGGCAGCTATGCGCTGGTCGGCCTGCCTCCTGGCACCTATCAGGTGGATGCCGGCCCCGGCACCGAGCGAACTGTCACTTTGTCGGTGGCCTCGGTCGGCACGCTCGACCTGGGTGCGGCCGCGCCGGCGGCGCCCGCGCCATCCAACGTCAAGGCGCTGGGTGGCGTGACGGTGTCCGCGGTGACCTTGCCGGAGGTGACGACCTCCGAGGTCGGCAACATCGTCTCGCTGCGGGACATCGATGCGCTGCCGGCCGCTTCGCGCAACTTCCTGGAGTTCGCCGACATCGTCCCGGGCATGGTGTTCACGCGCAATGCCGATGGCACCACCAGCCTGCGTGCCGGCGCCCAGGCCAGCAGCAACATCAACGTGTACATCGATGGCGTCGGCCAGAAGAACTACGTGCTGTCGGGCGGCATCACCGGCCAGAACGCCAGCCAGGGCAACCCCTTCCCGCAATTGGCGATCGGCGAATACAAGGTCATCACCTCCAACTACAAGGCGGAGTACGACCAGATCTCCAGCGCTGCGGTGACCGCCGAAACCAAGTCCGGCACCAACGATTTTCACGGCGACGTGTTCGGCAGCTTCACCAATACCCGCCTGCGCGCGATGACGCCGGCGGAGCAGGCGGCGCACGACAAGACCCAGTCGCACGAGAAGGATTACGGCTTCGATTTCGGCGGCCCGATCGTGAAGGACATGGCGCACTTCTTCATCGCCTACGAAGGCAAGGAATTCGACAGTCCCACCACCGTCGTGCCCGGTGTCACCGATTACGCAGGCTACTTGCCCGCCAGCGTGCAATCGCAGCTGGGGCCGGCGAGCCTGCCGTTCAAGGAAAACGACTGGTTCGGCAAGATCGACTTCGAGCCGACCGACCACGACCGCTTCGAGGTGAGCGGCAAGTACCGCAAAGAAACCTCCATCAGCGGCCTCGGCGGCACGCTCGCCGCATCGGCGGGACTCGACACGCAAAACACCGACAAACGTTTCGACATCCGCTGGGATCACAGTGCCTACAGCTGGTTCAACCGTTTGCAGATGACCTACGAGAACGCGTTCTATGCGCCCACGCCGATCATCGTCGGCGACGGCAGCTCCTACACGCTCACCGGCGCACAGCTGAACAAGGTCATCGTGCAGACCGGCAACTCGCCGCTGGCCCAACAGAACAAGGGCCAGAAGGGTCCGGCGATCCAGGACGACTTGACCTTCAACGACCTGGAGTGGAACGGCGACCACGTCGTAAAGATGGGCTTCAAGTACAAAGCGGTGAAACTCACCGCGCAGGATGCCGGCGATTCCAACGCGCTGTTCAACTACGCGGTGACGCCGGCCGGCACCGAAGCGATCCCGTACCAGGTGCAGTTCGGCTCGCCCACGCCCGGCATAAGCCCGGTGGCCACCAGTTCGGACAAGCAGTTGGGCGTCTATATCCAGGACGACTGGGCGGTGGACGACCATTTGACGCTGAACCTCGGCGTGCGCTGGGATTACGAGAAAACACCGTCCTACCTCAACTTCGTGACCCCCGCGAACGTGGTGGCGGCGTTCGGCATGCAGGATCCGAATGCGCCGCCCGGACAGACGTACGCGCAGACGCTGGCGCTGGGCGGGGTGAACATCAACGACTACATCAGCACCGGCCACAATCGCCATGCGAAGACGAACGAGTGGCAGCCGCGCTTCGGCTTCTCCTACGACATCAACGGCGATCAGAAGCATGTGGTCTTCGGCGGCATCGGCCGTTCCTACGACCGCGACCTGTACGAGTCGCTGCAGGTAGAGCAGACCAAGCAGGCGCTGTCGCAACCCACACTGTTCTTCAATACGCCCGACGTGCCCTGCAATGTCGGCGTGAACAACTGTTATGCCTGGAACCCGGCCTACCTCAGCATCCCGACCCTGCAGGGGCTGGTATCCGGCAGCAATGCCGGCAAGGAAGTCGACCTGGTCACCAACAACCTCAAGGCGCCGTATTCCGACCAGTTCAGCATCGGCATGCGCAATCAGATAGGCGACTGGAACACCAGCGCGACGCTGGCCTACATAAGCAGCCACAACGGCCTGGTGTACACGCTGGGCAACCGTTATCCGGACGGCAGCTTCTGGCAGAACGGCGGCCAGCCCTGGGGCAACGGCATTCCCGGTTTCGGTAGCCTGATCATCGGCAACAACGGACTGGAGACGCAAACCACGCAGGTCCTGCTGTCGGCCGACAAGCCTTACACCCACGAGTCGCACTGGGGCGCGACGATCGCCTACACCTACTCGCACACCAAGCAGAACAACGACAACGCCGATCCGACCGACCAGTACGCGTTTGACTACGAGTGGATCGGCAACTACCCGTACACCTCGTCCGGCGTGGCCAAGCACCGCCTCGTGATGACCGGCACGCTGGATGGCCCTTGGGGCTTCGTGCTCGGCGCCAAGCTGACTCTGGCCACGCCGATCCCCGACCTCAACCTCGCCTGCTTCGGGGCGACGCCCACCAACGTGGACAGCGGCGGCAGCGCCGGCAGCGGTTGCCGTTCGGTGGCGATCGCGCCGCCGGGCAATGGGCGCTTCCTGATCGGCGGCAAGATCTTCGGCTATCGCGACCTGGACTTCCAGGCAACCAAGAACTTCATGATCTACGGCAACCTGAAGGCCTACCTGCGTTTCGACCTGATCAACGCGTTCAACTGGAGCAACTACGTCGATTACCTGGAGAACTGGGGATCGAATGGCGTGATGAGCAGCCGGCCGGTGATGTACAACCCGATCGGCGACATCACCGGTTATCCGCGCACGGTCAAGCTCACGATGGGCGTCAGCTTCTAACGATGGCCTGTGTCGGAACGCGGGGCAGGCGTGGCCCCGCGCTCGCCATGCACTTATGCGTACACGAGATCCCGATCGCATGATTCCAAGCTGGCGGCGCAACCTGTATGTCGTTGCGGCTATCGCGCTGCTGACACTGGTCGTCGGCGGGCCCGCGCCGGTCGTCGCCAAGGAGGCCGCCGGGAGCTACGCCGACCTGGCGCCCGCGCAGCAGGCGATGGTCGACGACCTCGAACATCGCAGCTTCGACTGGTTCTGGCAGGGCACAGATCCGCGTACGGGACTGGTGCCGGACTCCTGGCCCAACCATTCCTTCTCTTCGATCGCTGCGACCGGCTTCGGACTGACCGCCTACGGCATCGGCGCGGAGCGCGGCTATATCAGCCGCGCGCAAGCGGTGGAGCGCACGCTGGCCACCCTGCGTTTCTTCGCGGATGCGCCGCAGAACGCCAGCGAGGACGACGCCAGCGGCTACCGCGGCTTCTTCTATCACTTCCTCGACATGCGTAATGGCCGGCGCGCGGCGCGCTACGTGGAGCTGTCCAGCGTGGATACCACGCTGCTACTCGGCGGTGTGCTGTTCGCGCAGTCGTATTACGACCGCGACACCGCGCCGGAACGCGAGATCCGCCGGCTCGCCGACCGGATCTACCGCCGCGTCGACTGGCCGTGGATGCAACCCCGCAAACCGCTGATCGGCATGGGCTGGACGCCGGGCGGCCAGTTCATCCCGTCCGACTGGAAGGGCTACAACGAGGGCATGCTGGTCTACATCCTTGCGTTGGGCTCGCCGACCCATCCCGTTTCTCCCGCGGCGTGGAAGGCCTGGCTGTCCAGCAACCATCTCTACTGGGGCGCGTTCGAGGGACAGACCTTCCTCAACTTCGCGCCGCTGTTCGGCCATCAGTTCAGCCAGAGCTGGATCGACTTCCGCGGCATCCGAGACGACTGGAGCCGCCAGCATGGACTGGACTACTTCGAGAACAGCCGCCGCGCGACCTACGCGCAGCGCAGTTACGCGATCGCCGATCCCGGTGGCTGGACCGGCTATGGCGCAGATGTGTGGGGGCTCACTGCCTGCGACGGACCCGGCGACTACGTGGTGGGCGCGCGCCACTATTACGGCTATACGGCGCGCGGCGCGGGTCTGGCGGATACCGTCGACGACGGCACCATCGCACCGACCGCGGCCGGCGGGTCGATCGCATTCGCGCCGGAGATCGTGGTGCCCGCGCTGGCCGCGATGAAGCAGCGTTACGGCAAGTACATCTACGATCGCTACGGCTTCGTCGACGCGTTCAATCCGAGTTTCCACGACGCGCAGGCCAAATCGGGCACCGGCCATGTGGTGCCCGGGCTGGGCTGGGTCGATACCGTGCACCTGGGCATCGACCAGGGGCCGATCCTGCTGATGATCGAGAACTGGCGCAGCGGCCTGGTGTGGCAGGTGATGCGCCGGAATCCTTACATCCGCGCCGGCCTGCAGCGCGCCGGCTTCCGTGGCGGCTGGCTGGACGCGCAAGTGCCTGCGCCGGGCCGCGGCGCACTCGGGGCCGGGCGAATCCCGGCCGGGGCTCCTGCAAGGTGATGGCATGAACGACGAATCCGTGAAGCATCGTGTCGTCCGCGGTTTGCTGCTGTGCGCTTTGCTGTTGGCAACCGGCGCGCCGTGCGCGGCGATGCCCGCACCCGCTGGCGATACCGTGCGCATCCAGATCGACGCCAAGGCCAGGGGCACGCCGTTTCCGCATTTCTGGGAGCGGATGTTCGGCTCCGGCCGCGCGGTGCTGTCGCTGCGTGACGACTACCGCAAGGACCTCGCGACGGTGAAGCAGGCCACGGGGTTCGGCTACGTGCGCTTCCACGGCATCCTCGACGACGACGTGGGCCTGTTCCAGCTGGGCGGGAAAGGTCAGCCGTTCTACAACGCCGCCGGTGCGTCGGGCGGCGACGAACGGCCCGTCTACAACTTCTCCTACGTGGATCAGATCTACGACGGCCTGCTGGCGCGCGGCGTGCGCCCGTTCGTGGAGCTGGGCTTCATGCCGAAGGACCTGACGTCCGATCCCAAGGCGCTGCAGGATTTCTGGTACCACCCCAACGTGGCGCCGCCGAAGGACTATGCGTTGTGGGACGGTATGATCCGTGCGTTCGCGCGGCACCTGGTCGCGCGCTACGGCATAGCCGAAGTGTCGCAGTGGTATTTCGAGGTGTGGAACGAACCAAACATCGGCTTCTGGGCCGGCAATCCCAAGATGCCGACCTACTACACGCTTTATGACCACACCGCGCGCGCGCTGAAATCGGTGAGCCCGCGCCTGCGCGTGGGCGGTCCGGCCACGGCGCAAGCCGCGGAAGTCGCCGATTTCCTCAAGCATGTCCATCAGGCGAACGTGCCGGTGGACTTCGTCAGCACCCACGTCTACGGCGACGACACCGCCGACAACGTGTTCCACACCCGCGAGAACATCCCGCGCAAGGACATGGTGTGCCGCGCGGTGGACAAGGTGCACAAGGAGGTGCTGGCGTCGCCGTACCCGAAACTGCCGTTCATCATGAGCGAGTTCAACGCTTCCTATGCCAACCTGCCCAACGTCACCGATACGGTGTACATGGGCCCGTGGCTCGCCAACACCATCCGCGCCTGTGCCGGCAAGGTGGAGGCGATGAGCTACTGGACGTTCTCCGACGTGTTCGAGGAGGGCGGGGTGGTGCGTACGCCGTTCTATGGCGGCTTCGGCCTGATCGCCGAAGACAACATCCCCAAGCCGGCCTTCAATGCCTTCGCGATGTTGCACAAGCTGGGCGACGTGCAACTGCCGGCGACCTCCGATGCCGCGCTGGTCACCCGCCGTGCCGACGGCACCCTGGTGCTGGCCTTGTGGAACTACGCGCCGCCGGTAGGCGACGGCGCCAGTTACACGGCCGGCCGGCCGAAGGGCGCGGTGCGGCACTTCGAGATCGATGTGTCGTCGCTGCCGGCAGATGCCAGAGCGCGGGTGTGGCGCCTGGACGAAACGCACGGCAATGCCGTGGCTGCGTTCGACGCGATGGGCCGCCCGGACTTTCCGTCGCGTGAGCAGATCGTGCAGCTGCGCGGCGCCGGCACGCTGGCGGCGCCCGCGCAGGTCGAGCCACACGACGGCAAGCTCGAGCTCGACATCCCGCCGCAGGGACTGGTGGTCATGGAGCTGCGCTAGGCTGGCCTGCCTGATCCGGAAGAAGGTGACGCATGGAACCGCTCGATCGGCCGGTATGGGCCAGCCTGACCAGCGTGCATGCGGAACTGGCGCTGGGCGATGCGCTGGCGCGGTGCTACCGGCCGGATATCAATCGCTTCGCCTCCGCGCGCGACGACGGTGCCGAAGCGCTGGCGGCGCTGGCCCGGCTGGTGCGGCCGGCGGAGCCGGTGTTCGTGCTGCAGGTGCCGGAGATATGCATCCCGCCCGGCCTGGCGGCGGCCAAGACCGCCAGGGGCGTGCAGATGGTTGCCGCCGGAGATATCACGCCGGAGGCCGGTCCGGAAACGGTGCTGCTGCTGGACGACGGGGATGCGGAGGAGATGCTGGCGCTGGCGACGCTCACCGAGCCGGGCCCGTTCCTGCGCCACACCCATCGCATGGGCCGTTTCGTCGGCGTCCGCATCGACGGGCGGCTCGCCGCGATGGCGGGAGAGCGCTTCCGCTTCCCGGGGTATACCGAGGTCAGCGGGGTATGCACGCATCCGGATTTCCGCGGCCGCGGGCTGGCCCGGCGCCTGTCCCGGCAGGTCGCCGCCGGTATTGCCGCACGCGGCGACACGGCCTTCCTGCATGCATGGAAGAGCAACACGGCGGCGATCCGCCTCTACGAGTCGCTGGGTTTCCGGCTGCGTTGCGAGGTGAATGTGGCGGTGCTCCGGCGCGACGCCGGGGTGGATTGAGTCCGGCAGGCGATGCACTTCCGGCCGGTGCCGGCGGCGATGGGCGGAGCAGGGGATTTCACACCGATTTACGTCTTGCTGGTTCACAATATGCTAACGTCTGGGTCACAGATTCAGGGGGATGACCATGAAGCGCCTTATCGTGCTCGTTGTGTTGCTGCTGACTCTTGTAGTAAGCGGCTGCGCTGCGGTGACGCCGTCGACCCAGCCGCCGAAAGTCAACGCCGACGCCATGGCGGTCAACGACTACCGCATCGGCGTGGACGACCAGTTGCAGGTGTCGGTGTGGCATAACCCCGACCTCAGCGTATCGGTGCCGGTGCGCCCTGACGGCAAGGTCACCGTGCCGCTGATCGGCGACGTGCAAGCCGGCGGGCAGACCTCCGAGGAAGTGGCCGCCACCATCCGCGACAAGCTCAAGGCCTATGTGCGCGATCCGCAGGTGGCGGTGATCCTGACCCAGCTGCGCAGCCACGAATACCTTGCCCGTGTGCGCGTCACCGGCGCGGTGCGCACTCCCGTCTCGCTGCCTTACCGCCCGGGCATGACCGTGCTCGATGTAGTGCTCGCGGCCGGCGGCGTCACCGAATACGCCTCGCCGGACCGCACCGAGCTCTACCGCCGCGCCGGCCAGGGAGACAGCCAGGCCTACGCCGTGAACCTGGGCAAGATCCTCAACGACGGCAACCTGGCGACCAACTATCCGCTGCAGCCGGGCGACGTGATCACGGTGCCGCAGCGCACCTTCTGAAGAAGACGCCTAAAGGGGGCCTCAGGGAACGGAGGCGAGCGCCATGAACGAACAATCGATTTCACTCCAGGACCTGCTGCCCGTACTGCTGGAGGAGGGCCGCCGCCGACGCATCGCGCTGGGGCTGATCTTCGCCGCGATCATGCTGGCGGCGCTGTTTCTCGGCGTGCTGTGGCCGAAGAAGTACGAGGCCTCCACCACCATCCTGGTGCAGGAGAGCAGCATCATCGCGCCCCTGATGCAGGGTGCCGCCACGCCCACCGCCAACGCCAACCGCGCCGACATCGCGCGCGCGGTGATCCTCACCCCCCGGGTGCTGGACAAGGTGCTGGCAGAGGGCGGCTGGCTGGCTGGCCATCCGACCCCGGTGGAGCTGGACCGCATCACCAACGGCATCAAGTCGCGCACCACGGTGAAGTTCTCGCGCGACAATCTGCTGACCATCAGCTACTACGACTCCGACCCGGCGCGCACCTACCACGTCACGCGGCTGTTCGGGCAGCTGTTCATCAGCGAGAGCCTGGCCTCCAAGCAGCGTGAGAGCCGCGACGCCTTCAACTTCATCAACAGCCAGGTCGAGGCCTACAAGCGCAAACTCACTGGCGCCGAAGACAAGCTGAAAACCTATCGCGAGGAGAACGCCGACGCGCGTCCGGGCAGCGAGGCAGCCACCGCGGCACGCGTCAACGACCTGCGCTCGCAGGTGGAAAACGCACGCATGGACTTGATGGAGAAGCGCTCGCAGGAAGCCTCGCTGGTAGCGCAGCTGTCCGGCGAATCGGAGGTCTCCGCCGTGCAGACCACGGCAGGCCTGTACCAGGCCCAGTTGGCCGACTTGCAGGCGCAGCTGGACAAGTTGCTGCTCACCTACACCGACGACTACCCCGACGTGGTGCGCGTGCGCCACCAGATGCAGGATCTGCAGCAGCAACTGGCGCAAGCCGAACGCAACCGGCAGAACCCGAACGGCAAGCCGGCCTCGCTGGGCAATGCGCAGTTCAACCCGCTGTACCAGCAGATCAAGAGCCAGCTGACCGATCTGCGCGGCCAGATCGCCGCGGCCACGGCGCGGATGAACGCGAGTCAGGCGATGCTGGATGCCGAGCTCGACCGCAGCAAGCGCATCGCCGGCTCCGAGAACGCCACCGCCGAACTCACCCGCGACTACGACGTCAACCGCGACGTCTACCAGGATCTGCTCAAGCGCCGCGAGAACGCACGCGTGTCGATGGACCTGGACGCCACGCAGCAAGGCCTGACCTTCGCCGTGCAAAATCCGGCGACGATGCCGTTGATCCCCACCGGGCTGCGCTTCATGCATTTCGCCGTGGGCGGCGTCCTGCTGAGCCTGGCGTTGCCGCTGGGCCTGCTGTTCGGCATCGCCCGGTTCGATCCGCGCGTGCGTTCGGCCGGGCAGCTCGAACGGCTCACCGGCCTGCCCGTACTGGCCACGGTGCCCTACTACGCCACGCCGCATGACCGGCGCCGGGCGCAGTTGCAGAACCTCGTGCTGGCGCTGATCCTGGCGGTGGTGGTGGTGTCTTATCTCACCTTGTTCGTGTTCAAGCTCAAGGGGGCGGCATGAAGCCCGACGAATCGATTTCCGGTGCCGTGCTGCGGGCCGGCGAGGCCGGCAACGCCGACCATCTGCCGCAGCAGGCATCCGAGCACTCCATTGCGCTGATGGCCGAACCGCGTGCGCTGGCGCCGCGGCAGCTGGAGGAGCGCCGGCTGATCCATCGCGAGGCGGGTTCGCGGGCAGAGTCGGATGTCTTCCGCGAGATCCGCACGCGCCTGCTCGGCATGGCCGGCCCCAGCAACTTCATCACCCTGGTGGTCGCGGTCAGCCCGCGCTCGGGGGCCAGCTTCGTGGCGCGCAACCTGGCCGCCGCGTTCGCCTTCGACGAGGCCCGGACCAGCCTGTTGATCGACTGCAACCTGCGCTACCCGGAACAGCATCGCGCGCTGGACGTCGACCCGGCCAACGGCGGTCTGATCGATTTCCTCGAACACCCGGCGCAAGGCATCGCATCGAAGATCTACGCCACCGGCGTGCCGCGCCTGCGCCTGATCCCGGTGGGCGAGGCGCGCGAGGGCAGCGGCGAGTACTTCTCCTCGTTCCGCATGCATGCGCTGCTCGACTCGATGCGCCACCGCTACCCGGACCGCTACCTGTTCCTGGACGGCCCCACCATCAAGGGCTCGCCGGACGCACGCATCCTCTCCGACCTTGCCGATTTTGTGGTGGTGGTGGCCGGCTATGGCCGCGATACTCCTGCTGCGATCAGCCAGGCGGTGGCCCATTTCGAGCCGGAGAAGCTGGCCGGCGTGGTGTTCAACCAGGCGCCCTGAGGCCCCGCGGCGGCCCACCGTTCCGGCCACAGGGGGCCGGACGGGAGCGACGGCCGCGCAACGATTGCTGGAGGCAGCCATGCCCGCATCTAACCGACTCGCCCGCACCATCGCGCTGGCCCTGGCGTTTACCGCCGGTCCGGCGGTCGCCGGTCAGTTCGACTACGTGCTGTACGGTGGCGTCGAGCACAGCGACAACATCAACCTCAGCGACACGGCGCCGGCAAGCCAGTGGTTGCTGGTTCCCGGCTTCGGCTTCGACTACGACCAGCGGGGCGCGACACTGCAGGCACACGTCGCCGGCGGAGCGGAATACCGCGACTATCTGGGCGGCAACTACGCGAACCAGAAGTTCGGCGAGCTGGCCGGCCAGGTGAACTGGACGGTGCTGCCGCAGCGGCTGGATTTCATGGCGCAGGACTACGCCAGCGTGCAGCCGATCTCCTCGCTGGCCAGCAACGGGCCTGGCAACCAGCAACAGACCAACGTGCTGACGGTGGGCCCGACCCTGTACTTCAACCTGGGCAGCGCGCTGCACGGCCAGGCGGAGCTGCGCTACATCAACAGCCGCGCCTCGCGCACCACCCAGTTCGACTCCTCGCGCGGCGACGGCGCGCTGCGGCTGATCCGCGACGTCTCGCCGACAAGCCAGCTCTCATTCAACCTGGAGGCCCAGGAGGTCAACTTCGACGACAGCAGCGAGGTGAACTACAGCCGCGACGAGGCGTTCGTACGCTACGTGCGCAAGCTCGCGAAACTGGACCTGGACGTGGCGGCAGGCTGGTCGCACCTCAGCTTCGATCGCGGCTACGGCTCGGCCTCCACCCCGCTTGTGCGCGCCAGCCTCAAGTGGCATGCGAACGCCCGCAATGCGTTCGGGGTCGCCTACATGCGCAATTACTCGGATGCCGCGCAGGATCTCATCAGCCTGGCCGACCCGATGGACAACGGCGCGCCGCTCACGCCACCGTTGAGCATCCAGACCGGCGGCGCGGTGATCGGCAGCGGGGTCTATCTCGAGCAGCGCGTGGAAGGCCATTACGACTACATCGGCGACCGTCTCACCGTCAGCCTGTCGCCGTGGTACCGCAAGTTGCACTACCTGGAAGGCCTGCAGCCCGACCAGACCGGGCGCGGCGGCGATCTCGGCGTGAATTACCGCATCAACCCGCGGCTGACGCTCTCGGGCTTCGCCAACATCGAGCGGGAGGACTACACCACGCTGGCGCGTCGCGACACCACGCGCAACGTCGGCGTCGCCTTGCGCCAGTTCATGAACAGCCACTGGAGCTGGCGCGTGTCCGTGGTCAACCAGCATCGCACCAGCACCGCGCCGGGCGAGGGCTACCGGGAGACGGAAGTCTATTTCGGGGTCGTCTACCAGCGATGACGCCGGCATCGGAGCCCTGCCAGTTCGGTCGCGACGGAACGCTGATGGGGGTGTACCACGGCGTCGCCGGCCATGCGCCGATGGGCGTGTTGCTGTGCCCCCCGTTGGGCCAGGCGCTGATGCGCACGCATCGGATCTACCGCCAACTGGCTGTCGGTCTCGCCGCGCGCGGCATTTGCAGCTTGCGTTTCGACTACCGCGGCAGCGGCGATTCGGCCGGCGACAGCCTGGCGCTGGACTGGCAGCACTGCCTTGCCGACATCCGCAGCGCGGCGGCCGAACTGCGTGTGCGCAGCGGTTGCGCCAGGGTGATCGGCTTCGGCGCGCAGCTGGGCGGCAGCCTGGCGCTGGCAGCGGCACCGGCGGTGGGTTTCGCGCGCCTGATCCTGTGGGACCCGGTGCTGGACGGGGCCAGGCATGTGGCCGAGCTCGACGCCTGGCAGGAGGCGTTGCGCAACGACCCGCTGCACTATGCCCGCCCGCGCAGTACAGCGGACGCGGATGGGCAGTGGCTGGGTTTCCCGGTCAGCCCGCACTGGCGCGCACAGGTAGCCGCCTGGCGTGCCGAACCGGCACGGGTGCCTACCGTGATTGTCGACTCGCTGCCTGAGGCGGCGGGTGGCTGGTCGCCGCTGGCCGAGGCCGGCGCGCAGGTGGCCGCGATGCAGCCGGGCACGTACTGGGGCGACCTGCACCGGCTGGAGCACGCGATCCTCGCCCCCGACCTGCTGCGCCTGGTGAGCGAGGCGGTGGAGCAGGCCGCATGATGCCCGAGCGAGTCTTCCGCTTCGGCCGCGCCCAGCACCTGGTGGGCGTGGCCGGCCTGCCGTCCGGCGCACACGCCACGGTGGGCGTGATCGTACTCAACACCGGCCTGATGCATCGCGTCGGCCCGTTCCGCCTGCACGTGGACCTGACCCGCCGGCTCAATGCGCTCGGCTATCCCAGCCTGCGCTTCGATTTGTCCACCATGGGCGACAGCGGCGCCAGTGCGGAAGCCGGCTCGCGCGAGCAGCAGGTACGCGCCGACGTGAGCGATGCCGCCGCGCTGCTG
Organism: Dyella agri; assembly: GCF_044904705.1. Classification (NCBI taxonomy): domain Bacteria; kingdom Pseudomonadati; phylum Pseudomonadota; class Gammaproteobacteria; order Lysobacterales; family Rhodanobacteraceae; genus Dyella; species Dyella agri. The sequence continues at coordinate 338,673 of NZ_JADIKL010000003.1, read as the reverse complement.
GCGAGCCATGCCGGCTGCACGCGTTTCGTGCTCGTCGGCCTGTGCCGCGGCGCGCAGAGCGCGCACATCGCCGCGCACGCCACGGCGAGCGTGGCCGGCGCGATCTTCCTGGACGGCTACATCTACCGCACCCCCGGCTTCAAGCTGCGCCACTACCTGCCGAGGCTGCTCAGTCCCGCGCGCTGGCACGGCTTTTTTGCGCGCAAGCTGCGCCAGGTGGTGGAGCCGGAGGAAGTCACCTTCGGCAGCATCTATCCACCCCGTGAGCAGGTGCGCGGCGAGCTCGTCGAGATGCTGGCGCGCGGCTTGAAGCTGTACTTCGTCTACAGCGGCGGCATCGGCGAGCAGTTCAACCACCCACGCCAGTTCCGCGAATGCTATGGCCGCGCCGTGGCGGGGCATCCGGCGCTGCGCATGGACCTGCTCGACGGCACCGACCATACCTACACCCTGGTCTGCGACCGCGAGCGCCTGTTCGGCCATGTCGAAGGCTGGCTGCAGGAGCATTTCCCGGCGCCGAAGGCGGCGCCGGCCGGCTGAGCTATTCCACCGCCTCGCGTGCGGCGGTCGCCATTGCGCTGCGCACACGGTGCGGCGGAGGCGGCAGCTCGAAGTCGCGATAGTCGTGCGGATTGCCGCTACGCCCCGCCTCGGCAGCCTTGATGATGTTGTACATCTCGCGTGCGGTGACGTAATGGAGCACGTGGCGCTCGCCATCGTTGTAGGCCTGCTCCAGGTGCGCGTGCATGCGCTCGGCCGCTTCGCCCAGCAAGGTATCCATGTCGCGCTCCTGGGTGCCGTGAGTGTGCACTTTGACGAAGATCCATTCGGGCCGGCCTTCGACGTGGATGCCGGTGCGCACCCAGTGGTCCACGCGCGCCGGGGTGGGCGGACAGCCGCGGCGCACGTCGGCGTTTTCGATGCGCGGCACCAGGCCCAGGCGCCGCTCGCGCCAGTTCAGGCCTAGTGGTCCCTGCACGATCATCAAGTCGCCGCTGGGCGAGCCGCCCGTGCGCACCGGCACGCCGCTGTCGTGCGATTTCGGGCGCAACGGGTCGTCGGTGGCGTAGTAGATGCTGTTGACCATGCGCGTCTGCGTGTCGCTGGGCGCGGAGGGCAGGGTGAAGTCGGCGTAGCAGCCCAGCTCGCGCAGCAGGATCAGCTCGTTGTTGAGGCCGCACCAGCGGCCGTCTGCGCGTGAGTTGTCCAGGCACCAGTTGCCGTGGATGAAGCCGAAGCGCAGCTGGCCGGTGCGTGGATCGCGCGGCAGCGCGCCATGGCGCTCGTGCAGCAGTGCGTTGAAGCGGGCGATGGTGGCGGTGAAATTTTCCGGCGTGTCGTTGTCGTGGTGCAGGTGGATCTCGATCTCGCCGTAGCCGTCGGCGCAGAGCGCGGCCAGCTTGTCGAGGTGTTCCTCGACGTATTCCTCTTCCGGATAGAAGAAGCTGTGCTGCGGCGGGCGGTCGTCGGCGTCGCGGTGGCGGTCGGCCAGCGCACGGTAGTCGCGACACCAGCGGTCGACGCGGGCGCGCTGGGTGGCGAGGTCGACGCGGCCCCAGTTCGGTTCGAAGTGGTCGACGAAGGCGAACATCACGTGCACCGGCCCGCGGGCCGGACGCGGCGGCGGGCGCCGGCGCAGGTAGCTGCCCAGCCAGATCTGCATGTTGCGAGAGCGGATCGCCAGCGCCACTGCCGCGACGGCGGCCAGCACCAGGGTGGCGAGTACGGCGAGCACGATGTTCATCGCTGTGCCTCCGGCAGAAGTCCCAGCAATTGCTCGGCGTTGTTGCGCCACTGTCGTTCGCGCACGATGTACTCGCGCGCGGCTGCGCCGACGCGCAGGCGTTCGTCGGACTGCGCGGCCAGTTGCAGCACGCGCTGTACGCAAGCCAGCAACTCGCGCTGCGGGAACAGCCAGCCGGTGCGGCCATCGTCGATCACCTCGGCCACCGGCGCATAGTCGGGCGCGACCATCGCCACGCCCATCGCCATGAACTCGAACAGCTTCACTGGCGAGCCGTAGCGGTTGGAATCGGGCAGTACCGCGTAGTCCATGCAGGCGATCCAGGCGGGAATCTCGTTGTGCGGCACCCGGCCGGGCAGCAGAATGCGGTCGGCCAGGCCGTGTGCCTGTACCAGGTCGCGCACCTCGGGCAGGCTGCGGCCATCGCCGACCAGCACGAGCACCAGCTCGGGCACCTCGGTCAGCCGCGCGGCGATCGCCTCCACGAAACCGTTGACGCCGTGCCAGTGCACGAACGCGCCGACGTAGCCGCATACCACGCGTCCAGCCACGCCGCGCTCGGCGCGCAGGCGTTCGCGGTCATGGCGGGACGGATCGAAGCGGGCGAGGTCGGCCGCATTCGGTGACACGACCGAGGGGGCGATGTCGCCGTAGGCGGCCCTGGCCTGCTGCTGGAAGTAGCTGGAAATGAACACCAGCCCGGTCGCCTGGCGCAGGCACCAGCCTTCGATGCGCCGCGCCAGGGATTTCAGCCACAGCGGGCGCACCCGTTCGACCAGCGCGGAATCGTTGATCTCCAGGATCACCGGAATGCCGTGTCGCCGCGCCAGCCACAAGGTGGCGAACAGGAACAGCGAATAACGCTCGTAGATCAGTTGCGGCTTGAATCGCGCAAACGCGCGGCGCATGCGCACCAGGGTGACCAGGTTGTAGCCCAGTTCCAGCACCTCGAACAGCACGCCCGGCATGCGCGAGACCAGGGCGCCGAGATGTCCGCGCCGCTTGGGCTTCGCTGCGCCGTGGGTCTGCTCCTGTTCCGGGTCCGCACCGGGAAAGGACATCACGGCCACTTCGTGGCCCAGCTGGCGCAAGCCGCCGACCACGCCGCGAATGTGCACACCCTCGACGTCGCGCCCGCGCGTGCGGTGGTGATAGAGAATCCTCATGCGGCCACCGCCGGCAGCGCATGCAGCTTGCGCCCCTCGGCGAGCCACGCGGGAAGCAGGTGCGCGAGGATCTGCGCGGCACAGTTGCTGTCGTCGTGCATCAGCAGCACGTCGCCGTCCACCGGCGGCCGTCGCTGCAATCGCGCGGCCAGCTCCGCGGGCGGGCGCGGCTGGTAGTCGAGACTGTCGTAGGACCAATAGGCCAGGTTGCGCCCGCGCCGCGCGAAGGCCAGCAGCAGCGGCAGCGACACGTCGCCGCGCGGTGGCCGGAAGCGGTGCGGGCCGGCGCGGTCGAAGCCCGCCAGCAGCCGGTCGGTACGTTCCACCTCGTCGAGCTGCTCGCGCAGACTGAGGCGGCGGAACATCGGGTGGCTGTACGAGTGATTGCCCAGGACGTGGCCCTCCGCCACGATGCGCTCGACCAGCGCGGGGTGCTGCTCGATCCGCTGGCCGACCAGGAAAAAGCTCGCCCGCACGCCGTGCCGGGCCAGCAAGTCCAGCAAGTGGGGCGTGTGTTCCGGATGCGGGCCGTCGTCGAAGCTGAGATAGAGCGCGCCGGGTTCGCGCGGGCCGCGCACCAGCACCAGCCGTTCGGGCAGCAGGCCGAGCAGCTGTCGTCGCGTGGGCCGGATGCTCATCGCAGCGCCTCCGCCGCGGCGCCGACACGTGCGGCCTGCTGCAGGATGGTATCGAACCGGTCGATGTTGGCCTCCCAGCTGAAGCTGCGCGCGTGATCCACGATGGCGGCATGATCCCATGTCTGCGCCGTGGCTTCCGCCAGCGCGCCGGCCAGCGCCGCGCGGTCGCCTAGTGGCACCAGCCGGCCGGCATGCGCGGGCACCACTTCGGGAATGCCGCCCACCTGCGTGGCCACCACCGGGGTGCCGCAGGCCATCGCCTCCAGCACCACGTTGGGCACGCCTTCGTTGTGGCTGGGCAGGCACAGCAGGTCGGCGGCGCGGAACCAGTCGGGCAGCGCGTCGTGCGGCATCGCGCCGGCCAGGCGCACGCGCGTGTCGATGCCCAGCGCACGGGCGCGCGCAAGCAAGGCACTCCGGCACGGGCCTTCGCCCACATAGATCAGCCGTGCCTGTGCATGCTCCATCGCCGCGAAGGCTTCCAGCAGATCGAGACAGCCCTTGCTCTCCTTCAGGTTGCCGACGTAGAGCAGCAGCGGCCCGGCGTCGTCCTCCAGGCCGAGCCGCGCACGCGCCGCGGCCTGGTCGCCGGGCGCGAAGCGCTTGCTGTCGACGCCGTTGTAGAGCGTGTGCACGCGCGCCGCGTCGGCGCCCAGTGCCACCGCCTTGCCGGCCAGCGCCCGGCTCACCGTGACCACGGCGGCGGCGGCGCGCAGGCTGGCGGCGATCTGCGGCCGGCGCAGCGCATGGGTGGCCTGCACGTTGAGGTCGCTGCCGTGCACCTTCACCACGTACGGAATGCTGAGCAGGCGCGCCAGCCAGCCGGCGGCCACCGCATCGGGGTAAGCCCAACTGGCCAGGATGCAGTCGTAGCCGGCTGCGCGCAGTCGCCAGCCGCGCTGTAGCAGCAGCGAAAGCAGCCAGCACGCCGCATGCAGCGCGCGGCCGAATCGCGGCGGGTAGACGAATACGAAATGGTCGGTGCCCAGCCCCGCCACCTGCACATTGCCGCGCCGGCCGCGCAGCCGCTCGCGGAAATCCACCGCGGTTAGCACGTCCAGCGCGTGGCGCCGGCCCAGCCGCTCGAACTGCTGGCGGTTGAACGCGCCGCGCAGCGGATCCCAGGGCGTGGGGAACAGGTTGGTCAGCACCAACACCTTCATGCGCCCTGCCTCCGTGGCTCGTAGAGCGCGGCATAGCGCACCGCCATGGCCTCGAGCGAACCGCTGGCCTCCATCATCGCGCGAGCGGCCGCGCCGAGGCGCGCGGCGTGCTCCGGATTGCGCAGCAGTGCGAGGACCGCCTGTGCCAATGCCTCGGCGTCGCGCGCCGGCACGATGGAGCCGGTGACGCCGTGCAGCACGATCTCGCGGTTGCCGCCAACGTCGGTGGCGACGATCGGCAACGCGGTGGCGGAGGCTTCCAGCAAGGCCATCGAATAACCTTCGCTCACCGAGGACAACACGAACACATCCAGGCCTTGCAGCAAATCGCGCACGTCGCTGCGATCGCCGAGGAAATGCACCGCGCCGGCCACGCCCTCGTCGCGCGCGCACGCCTCCAGCTCCGGCCGCAGGCTGCCGTCGCCGATCATGACCAGCGCGCTGTCGGGCAGCTGCTCGTGCACGTGGCGGAAGGCGTGGATCAGGTTGGCCTGATCCTTGGCCCAGTTGAGCCGTCCCACCGTGCCGATCACGCGTGTCTGCGGCGACAGCCGGAGCGCCTCGCGCAGGCGTGCGCGCGCGGCCGGCGAGGCGACGGTGAACTCCTGCACACGGACGCCGTTCGGTACCACCCGCAGCTTGCGCTGCGGCACCAGGCCATGCTCGATCGCGCCGTTGCAGGCGGCCTCGCAGACCATCGCCACCGCGTCGGTGTGGGCAAGGCTGGCGCGATAGAGCATCTCGGCGCGGTTCCAGCGTTGCATGCCGCCCATGCCGTGGCGGGTGTTGATGACCTTGCCCACGTGCAGCCCGAGGCTGGCCAGCACCGCGAGGTAGTGCGCCACCGCGTTGTGGCTGTGCAGCACGTCGGTGCGGTGGGCGCGGATCAGCCGACGCACGCACGACAGCGCCTTGACATCGAACCCCCTGCGCTTGCCGCAGGCATGCACCGGGATGCCCGCGGCATCCAGCTCGTGCGCCAGCGTGCCGCGTTCGAACAGGCACACCACCTGGCAGCGGTGGCCTTGTTGCTGCTGCAGCTTGACCAGGTCGAGCACAACGCGCTCCAGCCCTCCGCGATTGAGGTTTTCCACGACGTGGGTGATGTTCATCGATGCATTCATGCGGGCGGAGCGGCAAGGGCGGAAACGGTGACGCGCAGCTTGCCGCTGGGCGTCAGGGGAATGTCGTCGACGATGCGGCAGTCGAGCGCGACGCTGTCGCCGACTACCTTGGCCAGCTCGTGGCGGATGTACGCCATCGAAGCGTCGTCGAAGCGGTCGTCGCAGACCAGCGCGAGCTCGAGCCGGTCGAGCCGGCGCTGCACCAGCTGGAAGCGGCGCAGGCCCGGCACGTCCTTGAGCATGTGCGGGAAGAACTCGCCGGGCAGCAGGTGGCCGTCGGGCGTGCGGATCGCGTCCAGCTTGCGGCCGTCCACGTGCGCCAGCAGCGGCAGGCCGCGCCCGCACGGGCAGGTCTCCGCGCTGGCGGTGGCCATGTCGCCGTTGGCGTAGCGCAACAGCGGCATGCCGTAGTTGGAAAGATCGGTGAGCAGCACCTCGCCGCTGGCGCCGGCTGCCGCCGCGCCGTGCAGCTCCACCACCAGATGGTCGGCGTTGACGTGCAGGCCGTGCCGCTGTTCGCACTCGGACGCGATCAGCATGACCTCGCGGCAGCCGTAGGTGTTGTAGGCCGGGCAGCCGAACGCGCGCTCGATCAGTTCGCGCTGGAAGTCGTGCAGCGCCTCGGCCGCGCCGAGCACCGACACCGGTTGCGCCACCCGGCGCTGCTGTTCGAGCAGCCATTGCGCGAGGCGCACCAGCGGGCCCACATAGCCCACGATCACCTCCGGCCGGTACGCGTCGATGGCGTCGGCGTATTCGCCCAGGTTGGCGTCGGTCATATGGAAGCTGTTGAGCATCCGGCGCGCGAACGCGGCCTGGTAGAGCCGCTCCTTCAGTTGATGCAGTGGATGCGGCCGACCCACCGCGCCACCCCACACGAACAGCGTGCGCCGGCCCATGCGCGCGCCGGCCCAGTCGTAGCCGCGCCACATCACGGCGGTGCGCCGCTCGTTGCTCTCGCGGGTGTAGCCGAAGCGCATCGGCTGGCCGGTGGAGCCGCCGGTGGCTTTGTACAGCAGGCGGTCGTGCCAGCCGTCGGCCTTGAACTCGTCGAAGTGCTCGCGGATCTCGTCCTTGCCCAGCACCGGCAGGCGCGCGTAATCGTCCAGGCTGCGGATGTCCGCCGCCGCGATGCCCAGCTCGCGCCAGCGCCGGCGATACCAGGGCACGTGCTGCTCGCAATGCTGCAGCAAGCGTTGCAGCCGTTCCCACTGCAACGCGAGGATCTGCTCGGGCGCCAGCCACTGGTCGCGTTCGTAGTCGGCGAGCCAGGCCAGCGTGCGGCGCCGGCGCAGGCCCGATTCGTAGGCCGGGTAGAGCACCCGGCGGAACATGTGTTCGTAGACGCTCATGGTTGCTGCCCCGCCCGCGCGCCCGACCATGCCAGCAGGCGCCCCAGCAGCAGCGGGCGCCCTGCCGCGAAACGTCCGTGCAGTTCCTTCAGCTGCTCGATGTCGGCGTGGGTCCAGCAGCGCAGCCACAATGTGAACGGCAGGTAGGCCGCGACCAGCAGCGGTCCGCCCAGCAGCAGCGTCGCCAACGGCGGCAGATGCAGCGGCAGTACCAGCGAGGCGACCGCGCCGGCCAGCACGGCGGCCAGCACGATGCGCGCGAGCCGGCGCCATTCCAGCGGCAAGCCGCCGACGCGCATGCCCAGCCACAGGAAGGCCGAAGAGCTGGTCAGCGCAGCGACGACGATCGCCGCCATCGCCCCGTGCAGCCCGAAGTGGCGGATCAGAGTCACGTCCATGGCGATCTTGAACACGCCGAACAGCAAGGTGAGCGTCAGGATCACGTGCTGGCGATCGGCGCTCACCAGCAGGCTGGTCGCGCCTTGTCCCGAGGTGCCCACCGCACTGGCCAGCATGCACAGCGCGAACACCGGCGCCGCGGCGGCAAAGGCCGGACCGTACAGCAGCCCGATCACCGCAGCCGCGAAGCAGATGCCGAATACCGCCACCGGCGCGCTGAGCAGGGCCAGGTACGAGGTCACCGCGACGAAGCGGCGGCCGCCCTCGGCGCGTCCCTCGCTCAGCGCCTTCGCCATCATCGGCAGCAACACCGCGCTGAACACGCCGGGCACCAGCAGCATGATGCCGGTGGCCAGCTGGTAGGCCACCTTGAAGTAACCCGCTGCGGCCGGGGTAGCGAACATGTTGAGGAACAGGATCTCCACGTCGCTGGCGATCAGGAAGCTCACGATGATGGTCAGCGAGACGATGCGCAGGTGCCGGCGGATGCGCTGCAGCAGCTCCGCCGGCAGCTTGCCGATGCGCGGCAGCGGCGCCAGCAGCCGGTGCACCTGGTACTGCGAGGCAAGCAGGAACATCGCGCTGGAGATCGCGTACATCACCACGAACCACAGGATGTCGCCGTGCAGCAGCATTGCCGCGATCACCAGTACGAGGTTGGTCGGCGCGGCTATCAGGGTGATCCGGGCGGTCGCGTCGAAGGCCTCGAAGCCCTTGGCGATCGCCACGTTGAACATGTATGGCGCACGCATACCCACCGCGGCTGCCAGCAAGACGAACTCCAGCGTGCTCAGCTCGGCGGCATAGCGGTGCCCGAGCAGTACGAACAGGCCAAGGCCGATGCCCAGGACCACCAGCAGGTGCCAACGCTGCACACCGCGCATGTAGGCAAGCATCGGCCGGATCAGTTCCGGCTGGCGGCTGCCGCGCAACTCCGCGACGAACTTGATCACGCCGGTAGTGATGCCTGAGTTGGTCACCACGATGCCGATCGCCGCGAACCAGATGAACAGGCCGTAGATGCCGTACTGGCGCGGCCCCAGGTGGCGCGCGATCAGCACCGCGCAGACCATGCCGAGGAAGTACTCGACATAGATCCCCAGCGAGGAGAACAACGTGTTGCGCAGAGCGAGCGAGCGATGGTTCATGACGTTCGCAACAGGATGGCGACCAGGATGTAGAGCGCGACCACGCTCACCAGTGCGATCGGCAACCAGCGCCAGCCGCTGACGGAAAGGGCGAAACGCGGCAGCGTGTCGTGCCGCTGGCGCATGTTGGCGTAGTGGCCCACCGCGACCGCGGCCAGCGTGTAGAGCATGATGTTGTAGCTGCGGCTGAGGAAGAACGCGGCCAGGAAGAAACCGCACAGCGCGCAGAACAAGGTCAGCGACAGTGCCTGCTCGGCGCGGGCCTGGCGAGCCTCGGCCGCGGTGTCGTGCTGGTCCGGCGCGGTTCCCGGATTCGCCGTCGCGCCGACCCGTCCGCGCACCAGGGCTTGCCGGCGCTGCACCACGTCGACGTCGACCGGCAGCGGCGGCGCCAGCGCCAGGCGCGCCTGCGGGCGTACCGCCGCCACCGCGTGCACTGTGGCCTGCACCGCCCTTGCCAGGCCGGTCTGCAGCCGCAGCAGGCGCCACATCATCCAGAAGCAGTAGCCGACGAAGGCCAGCCAGGTCATGAAACCCAGGAAACCCGTCTCGGCCAGCACCAGCACGAAGGAGTTGTGCGCGGTGAGCGTGTTGTAGTCGGTGAAGTTGCCGAAGCCCACGCCGAACAGCGGATGCGTCTTGAACATGTCCAGCCCTTCGTACCAGGCATCCACGCGGCCGAAGGCGGACTCTTCGTCCGGGTCCAGGTCGTTCATGCGCGTAGAGGGCATCAGCATCAGGCCGACCAGGCCGACGAAACCCAGCGAGCCTGCGGTCAGAAGCCCGCGCTTCTGCCACAGCCAGACCGCGCCCATCAGCAGCACTGCCAGCTGGGTGCCGCGCGACTTGGTCAGGTAGACGCCGAACAGCAGCAGCACTGCGCCGATGCGCCAGAACCAGCGACCGAAAAAGCCGGCGCGCGAAGCGAGGCAGACCACCATCGGCAAGGCCATCACGAACAGCAGGCCGAGGTCGTTGGGGTCGTTGAAGATGCCCACGTAGCGGATGCGCCCGTCCTCACCCAGGGTCATGCCGGTCCAGCCCACGCCTTGCTCGGCCTGCTGCACGCTGTGCAGGGCCAGCACCATCGCACACAGCCCGATCACCGCGAAGGCGATGGCGGTGCGGCGCGGATTGTCCAGCGCGCTCGCCAGCACGAAGAACACGATCAGCGACGGCCCCATCTGTTCGATCACGTACTGCATGCCGCCGCTCCAGCCGCTGATCACCTCCGAGGCCATCGCGATCAGCACGAACACCGGCAGCAGCAGGAACTGCGGCGCGCCGGAGGTGCGCGCGCCGCGCAGCAGCCAGCCGACGAAGGCCAGCAGCAAGGTGATCGACATCACCGGCAGGTTCGCCATCCCCGGCAGGAAGTCCTGCGGGCGGACGATCGCGAAGCACAGGTAGACGAGGATCAGCAGGAACATGCGCGCCACCTGCGGGATAGCCCCGCCTCAAGGCCGCGGCGCGCCGCCACCGGGTCGATCCGCTTGCATCGAATGCTCACCACAGGTGCAACCTCCGATTGCGCGCGAACGCCAGCAGCGCCTGCGCGGCGAACAGGTTGAGATAGCAGAAGGCGGTCAGCAGCCGTATCGGCAAGCGCCCGCCCAGCGCCGGCAGGAAGCGCCCGGCCACTACCGCGGCGAGCCCCGCGGCCAGCGCCAGCGCAGTCATCGCGAACAGTACATGGTGCGTCGCCAGCAGCGCCGCCGAGAGTGCCAGCGCCAGCAGCAGCCAGGGCGCCAGCAGGCGCAGCAGCTTGTGGCTGACGAAGCGGAACCACAGCGGATTGCGCCAGGGCAGCAGCAGCCAGGGCGCCAGCTGGATCAGCTGGTAGTTGCCGGCCAGCGTGCGGATCTTGCGCCGCTGCTCTTCGCGCGGCTGCTGCGAGGTGCCGTCCCAGGCCACCGCCATCGGTTCGTAGACCACGCGCAAGCCGGCTGCGGCCACCTGCATCGGCACCAGCACGTCGTCCAGCACGGTGCCCGGCGGCAGCGGGCGGAACAGTTCGCGGCGCATCGCGTAAAGCGCGCCGCTGACGCCGATTGCCGAGCCCGAGCGGCTCTCGCTGATACGGATCAGCGTCTCGTAGCGCCAGTAGGCGTCGATGCCGCGGGCAAAGCCGGTCTGCGCGTCGAACAGGCGCAGCTGTCCACCCACCGCGCCCACGCCCGGATCGCCGAGGTCGGCGATCAGTCGGCGCAGCGCATCCGGTTCCAGCCGCTGGCGCACGTCGGTCATCAGCAGCACCTCGCCGCGCGCGTGCGCCACCGCGTCGTTGACGCAGGAGGCCTTGCCGCGCCGCGTGTCGAACTCGAGCACGTGGATGCGCGGATCGCCCAGTTGCCGGCAGCGCGCCGCACTGTCGTCGCGGCAGCCGTCGCAGGCCACCACGATGTCGAGCAGCGCGGACGGGTAGTCCAGCGCGAGCAGATTTGCCAGCTTGGCCTGCACGTGCGCGGCGCCATCGTGCACCGCGAGCACCGCGGTGACACGGGGCGTCCACACGCGCCGCTGCACCGGGCGCGGCCGCCAGCGCGCCAGCGCGAGCATCCACAGCGGGTAGCCCACGAAGACGTGCACGAGGGCTAGCGCCGATATCGCAAAGACTTCACTGGCAAAGCCAATCAAGGCCGATCTCCCCTGTCTTGCTCATGGCGAACCACAGGCTCAGTCCCAGCCAGCGATGCATGCGCAGCAGCAACGGCAACCGCAACCGCGGCGCGTCATCTGCCTTCGCGGGCAATTCGGCGGCCAGCGTCGCCAGCGTGCCGGAGGCCACGTCGAGCAGATGCAGTCGCACCGAAGTCTCCCGTTGCACGCGCGCCACCATCTCCGCCGCCAGCAGCGAATGGCCGCCCAGGTCGAAGAAACTGTCGTCGACACCGACCTGATCGATGCCGATCAGCTCGCACCAGATCGCGGCCAGATAAGCCTGGCGCGGATCGGTCAGCGCACCTGCCTGCGCCCGGGCGCCGCGCCGCGCGGCCCCGGATGGCCGCGGCAGCGCCTTGCGGTCGATCTTGCCGTTCGGCGTCTTGGGCAGGGTGTCCAGCCGCTCGATGTGCTGCGGTTGCATGTAGGCGGGGAGTTGCTGGTACAGGCGTGCGCGCAGGCGTTCGGCCAGTCCGTCGTCCGCGGCGGCTACGTACAACACCAGCCGCACGTCGTTGTCGCTGAACGTCCGTGCCACGGCGACGCATTCGCGCACGCCCGGCTCGGCAGCGGCGACCGCCTCGATGTCGCCCGGCTCGATGCGGTAGCCGCGGATCTTGATCTGGTCGTCCGCGCGGCCGCTGAAATACAGCTGGCCATCGCGCCAGTAGCCGCGGTCGCCGCTGCGGTACATGCGGCCGTCGGCGAAGGGGTCGTCCACGAAGCGCTCGGCGGTGAGGTCGGGGCGGTGCAGGTAACCGTCGGCCACGCCATCGCCAGCGATCCAGATCTCGCCGACCACGCCCGGTGGCACCGGCTGGCCGTGCTCGTCCAGCACGTAGAGCCGGGTATTGGCGATCGGCTTGCCGAGCGGGATCGAATCCATGCCCGGCTCGATGCGCGCCAGCGAGGACCAGATCGTGGTCTCGGTGGGGCCGTACATATTCCACAGCTCGGGGCAGCGCCCGGCCAGCGTGCGCGCCAGCGACAGCGGCATTGCTTCGCCGCCGACGAACAGCCGCAGGTTGCGCAGCGCATCCTCGCGGCCGATGCCTTGCAGCAGGCGCAACAACGACGGCGTGGTCTGGAACACCGTGCAGCCGCTGCGGGCGATCAGTTCGCACAGCCCCAGCGGGTTGGTGTACTCGGCCGCCGTGGCGATCACCATGCGGCCGCCGCTGATCAGCGGCAGATACAGCTCCAGGCCGGCGATGTCGAACGACAAGGTGGTGGCCATGCACAGCGTGTCGCCGGCGCCGTAACCCGGCTGCTCGCGCATGCTCCTGAGGAAGTTGACCAGACTGCGGTGCAGGATGCGCACGCCCTTGGGCTGGCCGGTGGAGCCGGAGGTGAAGAGCACATAGGCCAGATCCTCGCCGCGCACGGCCGGCAGCGCCGCATGGCCCGGCGCCTCGGCGGCAAGCTCGCCGATCACGAGGCATTCGCGTCCCGCGACCAACGCGGGCGGTGGGTGCAGGGCCGGCGTGACCAGCAGATGGCGCAGGCCGGCATGCTCGGCCATGTAGCCGAGCCGCTCGTGCGGAAACTCCGGATCCAGCGGCACATAGGCGGCGCCGCTGCGCAGGATGCCGAGCACCGCGACCAGCATGTCGAGGCTGCGCGGCACGTACACGCCGACGAGGTCGCCGCGCCCGATCCCGCGCCGCGCCAACGCCGATGCCAGTGCGTGTGTGCGCTGTTCCAGCGCGGCATAGTCCAGCGATTTGCCGGCGCATTCGGCGGCGATGCGTCCGGGCGTGCGCTGCGCCTGCGCCGAGAGCAGCGCTGGCAGCCCAAGGCTGCGGTCGTAGTCGCGCGCGGTGTTGTTCCACTCCTCGATCACCTGCGCGCGGCCAGCGGTGTCCAGCAGGGGCAGCTCGGCGAGCTGCAACGTCGCCGGATCGCGCGTATCCGCGAGCGCTTCCAACAAGGTGGCGTAATGGCCCAGCCAGCGTTGCAGCGTGGCGGCGGTGAAGCGGGCGGCGGTGCCGTGGAAATCGATGGCCAGCGCGTCGTCTTCCAGCGTCGCGCTGGCCTGTAGTTCGCCCGGCAGCGCGACGCGGCCACCGTCGAGCACGTGGTGGCGCAGGCCGGCGAAGGCGAACGCCGGCATGCCCGGATCGAACTCGAACGAGACATGAGTGAGCGCGGCCTCGGCGCCGCGGCGGTGCAAGTCCAGCGCGCGCAGCAGGCCCATCACGGTGACCTGGCCGTGCGTCTCGGCATCGCGCAGCGCGGCGGCGGCGTGGGCGAGCAGCCCGGCCACGCTCTCCGCCGGTTCGACGCCCAGGCGCACCGGCAAGGTGTGCAGCGGGCCGCCTTGTACGCTCAACGGGACGCCGACGGCAAAGTCGCGCTGTCCGCTCATGCGCATGAGGAAGGCGGCGTAACCGCCGAACAGCAGTTCGTGCAGCGCCACACCGCAGCGCTGCGCCAGCTGCCGCAGGCCGGCGACCGTGGATGCCGGCAGCACGCGCCGCGCGCCCACCGCGTCGAATTGTGGCCGCATCGGCGCCGGATGGTCGGCGGGCAGGGTCAGGGGATCGGGCAGCGTAGCGTAGCGCGAGCGCCACCAGGCCAGTGTCTCAGCGGGCGTCTCGTCGTCGGTCTGCAGCGACGGCATTGGCGTTGCCGTCGGCTCCCGGCCCGCGACAAGCTCGCCGTAGCCATGCGCCAGTTCGGCCAGCAGGCGGCCGGTCGCACCGCGGTCGAGCACCAGCTCGTGTGCGTGCAGCAGCAGGGCATGGCTATCGTTGTCCAGGCGCACCAGCTCCAGTTGCAGCAGCGGCGGTACGGTCGGGTCGAACGGTGTGTGCAGGCGCGCCTGCATGTGCGCGGCGAGACGCGCTTCCGCCGCTGCGCCCTCCGGTGAGAAATCGCATTGCGTCCACGGCAGCGGCAGCGCGTCATGCACGCGCTGCACGTGGCCGTCGGTCGACAAGCCGATGCGCAGGCCGGCGTGCCGGCGCCACAGGCAGGCGGCCGCCTGTTCCAGCAAGGCAGCCTGCAGCGGACCGTCCAGCCGCACCACGGTGAGTCGGGCGAGCGCCAGCGCGGCAGCGTCGCCGTAATGGCCGAACAGCCACTGCTCTTTCTGGATTTCGCTCAGCGGAACGGCGGGGCCGGCGTCCGGCTCCGTGTATCGCCCATCAAGGATGTCGTTCATGCGAGTTCCTGTTTCGAGCAATCCCCTGTCAACATTCATTGACCGAAACGGTGTCGTCATTATGGGTGCCGCACCCCATGGTGGCGATGGGCGAAAGCGATACGGTGGTATCTGCGAGCTGCGCATCAGTGCAGCCCCAGCAGCCGCCGCAGGCGATGGCCGAAATGGCCGTTCTGTCCGGCCGCGGCGGGCTCGGGCAGTTGCCCGGCCAGCGCGGCCAGCGTGCTGCTGGCGATGTCCAGCAAGCTCAGCCGCACACCGGTCTCGCGCTGCACGCGCATGACCAGCTCTACCGCCAGCAGCGAATGGCCGCCCACGTCGAAAAAATTGTCCTGCGGCGCCACGTCCGCCACGCCGGTCAGCTCGCGCCACACCTTGCCCAGGTAGCTGCGGCGCGGATCGGCGTCCTCGACGCGCGGCACCGGATCGCACGCGTCCGCCGCCGTCACGGCGGGCGGCAGCGCCTTGCGGTCGAGCTTGCCGTTGGGAGTCTGCGGGAAAGCGTCCATCCGCACGAAGTGCTGCGGTCGCATATAGCCGGGCAACTGCGCTTCCATCGCGTTGCGCAGTCGCGGTAGCAGCGTGGTTTCGGCCTCGTCGGCGACCAGGTAAAGCACCAGACGCTGGTCGCTGGCGCCGAGTAGGCACACCACGGCGGCGGCATCGGTCACGGCGGCATCCTCGCGGGCGATGGATTCGATCTCGCCAGGCTCGATGCGGAAGCCGCGGAGCTTGATCTGGAAGTCGGCGCGGCCGAGGTGTTCGAGTGAGCCGTCGGGCTGCCAGCGGCCGCGGTCGCCGGTGCGGTAGAGGCGCGCGCCAGGTTCGTCGCTGAAGGGATCGGCGATGAAGCGCTCGGCGGTGAGCTCCGCCCGGTGCAGGTAACCCAGCGCCACGCCGGCGCCGCCGATCCACAGCTCGCCCGGCACGCCGAGCGGACAGGGCTGGCGCCGCTCGTCCAGCACCCACACGGTGGTGTTGGCGATGGGTGCGCCGATGCGGATCGGCTGGTCCTTTTCCAGCTTCGCGCAGGTCGACCACACCGTGGTCTCGGTGGGGCCGTAGAGATTCCACACCTCGCCGCAACGCGCCAGCAGCGCCGCCGCCAGATCCGGCGCCAACGCCTCGCCGCCGCACAGCGCACGGAAGAAAGCGCCGCCCTGCCAGCCGGCCTGCAGCAGCATGCGCCAGCTGGCGGGGGTGGCCTGCATCAGCGTGATGCCGTGGTCGGCCAGCAGCGCCTGCAGTGCTGCGCCATCCATCGCCTGCTCGCGCGTGGCCAGCACCACCGTGCCGCCCACGCCGAGCGGACCGAGCAGTTCCAGCACCGCGATGTCGAAGGAGAGCGTGGTGACCGCCAGCAGGCGATCGTCGCCGCGCAGGCCAGGACGTTCGGCCATGCTGGCGAGGAAGTTGGCGACGGCGCGGTGCGGAATGGCGACGCCCTTGGGCCGACCGGTGGAGCCGGAGGTGTAGATGACGTAGGCGATGGACTGCGGATCGACGGACAAGGCCGGTGCGGTGATCGGCAGTGTTTCCCAACTGGGCGGCGGCGCATCGAGCGCGATCACCGGGCGGCCGTCGAGGTGGAAGCGGGCGGCCTGGGAGGACTGGGTGAGCAAGGCGGCCAGCTTGGCGTCCTCGGCCATGTAGGCGAGGCGTTCGGCGGGGAAGCCGGGATCGAGCGGGACGTAGCCGGCGCCGGCCTTGAGGGTGCCGAGCAAGGCGGCGAGCATGTCGGGGCCACGCTCCAGCGCGATGCCGACCAGTGCACCGGGTCCGACGCCTTGCGCGATCAGGTGATGGGCGATGCGGTTGGCGCGTTCGTCGAGGGCGCGGTAGCTCAGCGTCTCGGCGCCGCAGCACAGCGCGGTGCGCTCGGGCGTGGCCGAGGCCTGCCGTTCGAACGCGCCGTGCATGGTCGGCAGCGGAATCGCCGCCGCGGTGGCGTTCCAGCGCCGCAGTTGCGCCAGTTCGCTCGCCGGCAGCAATGGCAGTTGCGCGATCGATTGGCGCGGATCGGCCAGCGCACCTTCCAGCAGGGTTTCGTAGCCGCGGCGGAAACGCGCGGCGGTGGATGGGTCGAAGATGTCGGCATTGAAGCCCATGCCGCCGAGCAGGCGCTGCTCCTGCTCGATGAACCACAAACCCAGATCCTCGGTGCTGCCGCGCTGGAACACCGGCAGGTGTTCGTGCTGCAGGCCGCCCCAGGTGGTGGCGCGGCCGCGCACGTCCTGGAACGAGAACATCGCCTGCGCCAGCGGCGGGCGGCTCTCGTCACGCGGCAGGCGCAGTGCCTTGACCAGGTGCTCGAACGGCACGTCGGGGCAGGCGAAGGCGTCGAGCACCATCGCGCGTACCACATGCAAGGTGTCGAGGAAGCTGGCCTGCGGATCGATCGCCAGGCGCAGCGGCAGCGCGTTGACGAAGAAGCCCATCACCGTTTCCAGCTCCACCGTGTCGCGGCCGCGCACCGGCGTGCTCACTACCAGGTCGCGTTGGCCGCCGAGCCGGTGCAGCAGCGCGAAGTAGGCCGCGAGCAGCACCACGAACGGCGTGGTGCCGGCCTGCTGCGCCAGCGCGTGTACGGCAGCCAGCCGATCGGACGGCAGCACGATCCACTCGGTGGCGCCGGCGCCGGACATGCGCGTCGGTCGCGCGCGGTCGGCGGGCAGCGCCAGCGGTTCGATCCCGCCCTTGAGGTGCGACAGCCAATGGTCGAGCTGGCGCTGCAGCTCTTCGCCTTGCATCCACTGCCGCTGCCACGCGGCGAAGTCGCCGTACTCGACCGCCAGCGGCGGCAGCGGATCGGGCTGGCCGGTGCGGAACGCGTCGTAGAGCGCGCTCAGCTCCCGGTACAGCAGGTCGAACGACCAGCCGTCCCAGACGATGTGGTGGGTCATGAAGAAGAACACGTGTTCCTGCTCGCCCAGCCGGAACAACCGGGCGCGGAACAGCGGCGGCGTAGCCAGGTCGAACGGTTCGGCGATCAGCGCGTCCAGCCGGCGCCGCAGCCAGGCATCGCGTTCGTCTGCCGGCATGCCGGAGAGATCCTCGAGCGGCAGCTCCACGTCCAGTTCGGCGTGGATGTGCTGCATCGCGCCCGCCGCGTCTGGCTCGATCGAGGTGCGCAGCACCGGCTGGCGCCGGACCATGGTGCGCAGCGTCTGCTCGAAGGCGGCGAGATCCAGCGATCCGCTCAGGCGATGCGCCGACGGTGTGTGAAACGCCACGCCGCCGGGCCTGAGCTGTTCGAGGTACCACACGCGTTGCTGCATCAGCGACAGCGGCGCGTGTTCGCGGTCAGCCAGGCGCGCGATCTGGCGCGGCGCCTGTTTGCCTGCCGCGCCTGCCGCGCGAATCGCTGCTGCCAGCCGCGCCACGGTCGGCGCCTCGAACAGGGTACGCAGCGGCAGCGCCAGACCCAGCTCGCGATTGAGGCGCGCGGTGAGTTGCGCGGCGAGCAGAGAGTGCCCGCCGTGCTCGAAGAAGTCGTCATCCAGGCCCGGCTCCAGTCCGCCCAGCACGGCCGCCATCGCCTGCGCGATCTGACGCTCCAATTCGTCGCGTGGCGCGGCGCGCGCGATGGCCGGCGCGGCGGCGAGCGGCGCCGGCAGCCGGGCGCGATCGATCTTGCCGTTGGGCAGCAGCGGCAGCGCAGCCAGCACCACGAAGTGCTGCGGCAGCATGTATTCGGGCAGGCGTTCGCGCAGGCGGCTGCGCAAGGCGGCCTCGTCCACCGGCGTTTCGCTCGCCAGATAGGCAACCAGGCGCGCGTCGCCCGGACGATCCTCGCGCACCATCACCAAGGCTTGCGTCACCGGCGGATGGCCGGCCAGCTGCGCTTCGATCTCGCCAGGTTCGATGCGGAAGCCGCGGAGCTTGATCTGGAAGTCGGCGCGACCGAGGTGTTCGAGCGAGCCATCGGGCTGCCAGCGGCCGCGGTCGCCGGTGCGGTAGAGGCGCGCGCCGGGTTCGTCGCTGAAGGGATCGGCGATGAAGCGCTCGGCGGTGAGCTCCGCCCGGTGCAGGTAACCCAGCGCCACGCCGGCGCCACCGATCCACAGCTCGCCCGGCACGCCGAGCGGACAGGGCTGGCGCCGCTCGTCCAGCACCCACACGGTGGTGTTGGCGATGGGTGCGCCGATGCGGATCGGCTGGTCCTTTTCCAGCTTCGCGCAGGTCGACCACACCGTGGTCTCGGTGGGGCCGTAGAGATTCCACACCTCGCCGCAACGCGCCAGCAGTGCCGCCGCCAGATCCGGCGCCAACGCCTCGCCGCCGCACAGCGCACAGAAGAAAGCGCCGCCCTGCCAGCCGGCCTGCAGCAGCATGCGCCAGCTGGCGGGGGTGGCCTGCATCAGGGTGATGCCGTGGTCGGCCAGCAGCGCCTGCAGTGCTGCGCCATCCATCGCCTGCTCGCGCGTGGCCAGCACCACCGTGCCGCCCACGCCGAGCGGACCAAGCAGTTCCAGCACCGCGATGTCGAAGGAGAGCGTGGTGACCGCCAGCAGGCGATCGTCGCCGCGCAGGCCAGGACGTTCGGCCATGCTGGCGAGGAAGTTGGCGACGGCGCGGTGCGGAATGGCGACGCCCTTGGGCCGACCGGTGGAGCCGGAGGTGTAGATGACGTAGGCAATGGACTGCGGATCGACGGACAAGGCCGGCGCGGTGATCGGCAGCGTCTCCCAGCCGGGCGGCGGCGCATCGAGCGCGATCACCGGGCGGCCGTCGAGGTGGAAGCGGGCGGCCTGGGACGACTGGGTGAGCAAGGCGGCCAGCTTGGCGTCCTCGGCCATGTAGGCGAGGCGTTCGGCGGGGAAGCCGGGATCGAGCGGGACGTAGCCGGCGCCGGCCTTGAGGGTGCCGAGCAAGGCGGCGAGCATGTCGGGGCCACGCTCCAGCGCGATGCCGACCAGTGCACCGGGTCCGACGCCTTGGGCGATCAGGTGATGGGCGATGCGGTTGGCGCGTTCGTCGAGGGCGCGGTAGCTCAGCGTCTCGGCGCCGCAGCACAGCGCGGTGCGCTCGGGCGTGGCCGAGGCCTGCCGCTCGAACGCGCCGTGCATGGTCGACGGGCCGCTCCAATGGCGCGCGGGCGGCTGCAGTCCGGCCAGCTCGCTCTGTGCCGCCGCGTCGACCAGTGGCAGAGCGCCGAGCGGATGGTCGGGCTGCGTCACGGCGGCACGCAGCAAGGCCTCGTAGGCGCGTAGCCAGCGACGCACGGTGGCTGCGTCGAACAGGCCGCTGTTGTACTGGCATTCCAGGCGCAGGCCACCATGTTCCTGCACCGCGTTGATGAACAGTTCGAAGTTCTCGTAGCGGCGAGGCACGCTGGCGAAGTCCAGCCGCAGCCCAGGGAAGGCCTCGCCTTCCTGCTCCAGCGCCTGGTCGATGTTGAACAGCACGCTGACCAGCGGCAGGCGCGCGGGATCGCGCGCGATGTCCAACTGCTGCAGCAGGCTGCCGAAGGTGCAGCGCTGGTGCTCCAACGCATCGAGCAGCTCGCCGCCCGCCGCGCCAAGCAGCTGCGTGAACGGCAGTGCCGGATCGGCCGTGCAGCGCAGCGGCAGCAGATTGACGCCGTGGCCGACCAGGTCGCCCAGGCCTTCGTTCGCCTGCGCTGCGGCGGGGATGCCGAGCACGACTTCGTCCTGCCCGGCCAGCCGGCCGAGCAAGCCGGCGAAACTGCCCAGCAAGGTGGCGAACAGGCTTGCGCCGTGACGCGCGCCCAGGTGGCGCAAGGCGCCGACCAGGTCGGCGCCGAGCACATGATCCTCGCGGCCGGCAGCGAAGCCGCGCCGTGGCGGCCGCGGGCGGTCGCCCGGCAGGTCCAGCGCCGGTGGACGATGGGCGTGATGCGCTACCCACCAGGCCTCGTCGGCGGAGCGGGCGTGGCGGTCCGCCTGACCGGCGCATTGCAAGGCGTAGTCGGCGAACGAGGGGGCTGGCGGCAGGGTTGCGTTGCCGGCGCCGCTGCGCAACGCGTACAGCGTACCCAGTTCGCGCAGGACCACCCACCACGACCAGCCGTCGCAGACCAGGTGGTGCGCGCTGAGCAGCAGCACGTGCTCGCCCTCGCCCAGGCGCAGCAGTTCGGCGCGGAACAGCGGTCCGGTTTCCAGGTCGAACGGCAGCAGCACGACTTGCGCGCGACGCTCCTCCAGCGCGGCAATGCGCGTGGATGCATCGAGCGTGCCCAGGTCGGTCTGGCGCACGTCGAGTGCGACGCCGCCGGCCACGCAGAAGGTCTCGCCGTCCGGGCCGAAACTGGCGCGCAACGCATCGTGGCGATCGACCAGCGCTTGCAGCGCGTCGAGCATGGCCGTGCGGTCCAGCGCGCCGTGCAGGTGCAGCGCTACCGCTTCGTTATAGGCCAGCGAAGCGTCTTCGCCCAGCTTGGCGGCCAGCCAGATTTCGCGCTGCGCCTCGGTGCTGGGCACCACGCGTTCGAGCGCTGGGCTGGCGAACGGATCGTAGTCGACAGCCGAGAGGCCGGCATGCGCGTCCATGGGCGTGTTCATGACTCGACCTTCATGTATTTGCCCGGTTGCGCGGGGTTGGGCACGAACCAGCACGGCCGCCCGTCGGGCTCGCGGCCGAGCCGCGCGCCGGGCACGGGCGGCTTGCCCGCATCCATCACCGTCTGCGCCGGGGGAACGTTGCGCGGCAGGAAACCGGCTTCCTGCAACTCGGCCACCGATTCCTTGTAGGCCTGGGTGATCTTCTGGAAATCCGCCTCGCTGTGCGCGGTGGTGAAGAAGCACGGGAAGTTGTCGAGGATGTGCACGCCGCGGCTGCGCATCATCGCGAACAGCAGATCCTGCAGCGGATGCTCCTCCAGGAACTGGGTCTTCCACAGCGAAGCGAACTGCTTGACCGCGATCGGCGCGCCCACTTCCACGAAGAAACCGTTGAGCTCGTCGGCCATTGCCGCGGTGCGCGCATTGAGCCGTTCCTGCAGCGCGCTCCCGGCGTCGCGCACGTGCTCGAGCACCGCCTTCGCCGCGGCCAGCGCCAGCGGGTGGCGCACGAAGGTGCCGGCGAAATAAGTGACGCCCACAGTGGGGATCGAGTCGTCGCCGTACTGCCATTGGCCGCCGTCCAACGCATCCATGTATTCGCGTTTGCCTGCGATCACTCCGATCGGATAGCCGCCGCCCACGACCTTGCCGTAGGTGGCGAGGTCGGCGCGGATATCGAACAGCGCCTGGGTGCCGCCGGGATGGCTGCGGAAGCCGGTGACGATCTCGTCGAAGATGCACAAGGTGCCGCTGGCCGCGGTGATCGCACGTACCTCGCGCAAGAATTCGACCGGACGGAAATCCGGCCGCCGGCTCTGCACCGGCTCGATCAGCACGGCGGCCAGCTCGTGCGCTCGCTCGCGGATGATTTCCAGCGACTCCGGCGTGCCGTAGTCGAGCACCAGCACGTGTTCGGCGGTGTTGCGCAGGATGCCCGGCGCGGCCGGCACCGCGCGCAGCTTCTTGGTGCCGCGAACGATCACTTCGTCCACGATGCCGTGGTAGGCGCCGGTGAACAGCACCACGGTCTCGCGCCCGGTCACCGTGCGCGCGATGCGCAGCGCGCCCAGCACCGCCTCGGAGCCGGTGTTGCACAACGCGGCGCGCTCATGCCCAGTGACCTCGCAGACCAGCTTCGCCACTTCGCCGGCCAGCGGATGCTGCGGGCCGATCTCGTAGCCGAGATCGAGCTGCCTGCGCACGGCATCCAGCACGAAATCCGGCTGCCAGCCGAACAGACTCATGCCGAAGCCGTTCAGCGCGTCGACGTATTCGTTGCCGTCGAGGTCCCACAGGTGGGCGCCCTTGGAGCGCTCGATGACGATCTGGTAGACGATTTCCTTGAGCAGGGGACGGAAGCCGTTGACCACACGCGGGTCGGCCATGTGCGGGCGATGCGCCTGGGTGTACTCCTTCGACTTGCGCGTGCGCGCCGCGTAGCGTTCGACGAAGCGGTCCAGCCGGCCCTGCTGGCGCGGCGTGAGCTCGAACTTGCCGGTGTCGATGCGCGCGATCGCGCCGAAGGCCTTCTTGACGTCGTAGCGGGTGTGGGCCAGCGCGGCCTCCTCGTCCACCACCGGAGCCGCGGTCGCGACGGGTGCGGCGGGTGCTGGCGCGGCGGTCACGGGCGACGGCACGGCGGCCGGCGCCGATGGCGCGACGCCGAGCAGGGCCAGTTGCTGGGCCATCAGTTGCATCTGCTGCGCGATCACCTGCTGCACGTAGCTGTCTGGCGCCGCGCCGGCCATGGCCGGCAGCGACGGCATCGCCAACGGGGCCGGTTGCAGCGGGGCGGGTGCCGCTGCCGCGGCGGGTGCCTCAGGCGGCAGCTGCGCGTCGAGCAGCGCGGCCAGTTGCGCGAAGCTGGAGCAGTCGCCCATCAGCTGGCGAAAGCTCACCGGCACCGCGAAGGTCTTGGATACCTGCAGCGCCACCTGGGTCAGCATCAGGCTGTCCAGGCCCAACTCGATGAAGTGGCTGGCGGGATCGGCGTCGGCCAGGTCGATGCCGGCGACATCCTCGAAGGTGGCCTTGAGCTGGCCGATCAGGCGCGGTTGGCGATCCACGGACGACACGGTTGGCGCGGACATGATGGGCGTTCCTTCGTGGTACTCGGACGTTGTGGCGGGCGGCAACGATGCGTGGACGCCCGATGCCGCGGGCGCGTCGATCCAATGGCGTTGGCGTTCGAACGGGTAGCTGGGCAGGCATACGCGCCGACGCCGTGCGCGCCGGTCCAGCCGTGCGGCGTCGATGGCCGCACCTTGGCGCCACAGCTCGCCGACGGCCTGGCGCAACTGCATCGGTTCCAGCTGGGGCGCGTCGCCGAGCGAGGGCAGGGCGGCGATGCGCTGCTGGCGCAGCAGCGGCTGCTGGCGCGCCAGCGAACACAGCGTGGCGCGAGGCCCCACTTCCAACAGTACGCGGGCTGGCCGGTCGAGCACGCGTTCGAGCGCGGTGGAGAAGCGCACCGGTTCGCGCAGGTGGCGTGTCCAGTAGTCGATCGACTGCGCTGCGTCGTCGCCCAGCCAGTCGCCGGTCGCGGTCGACACCAGCGGGATGCGCGGCGCCTGTCGCGGCACGCGCTCCACCTCGGCACGGAACGGCGCCAGCACCGGTTCCATCATCGCCGAGTGGAAGGCGTGCGAGGTGCGCAGCAGGCGGCAGGCGACACCGTCCTTCTCCAGCGCCGCCTGCAGCGCGGCGACATCCGCGTGCGGTCCGGCCACCACGCAGGCAGCCGGTGCGTTTT
Organism: Dyella agri; assembly: GCF_044904705.1. Classification (NCBI taxonomy): domain Bacteria; kingdom Pseudomonadati; phylum Pseudomonadota; class Gammaproteobacteria; order Lysobacterales; family Rhodanobacteraceae; genus Dyella; species Dyella agri. The sequence continues at coordinate 314,836 of NZ_JADIKL010000003.1, read as the reverse complement.
CCACGGCCAGCGACAGCGTCACCGGCAGGCGCGCGAGCACGTCCTCGCGCGGTAGCCGCACCGACAGCATGGCGCCTTCCGGCTGTGCCTGCATCAGCGCGCCGCGGCGGACGACGAGACGCATCGCATCGCGCAGCTCGAACACACCGGCCAGCGTCGCCGCGACGAATTCGCCGACGCTGTGGCCGAGCATCGCCGCCGGTTGCACGCCCAGGCTCATCCACCATTGCGCCAGCGCGTATTCCATCGTGAAGATTGCTGGCTGCATCACCGCGGTGGGCAGCAGCGCCGCGGGATCGTCGCTCCACATGTGTTCGCGCAGGTCGAAGCCCGCCACCTCGCCGGCATGTGCCACACAGGCGTCGAAAGCCTCGCGGAACGCCGGCTCGGCGGCATGCAGCGCGCGGCCCATGCCGGGGTAGGGCGAGCCCTGCCCCGGGAACAGGAACACCACGTCGGTCGGCTGGCTGGGGTGGCTGCGCACGCTGGCGGCGGCAACTTCGGCGAGGCGCAAGGCCGCCTCGGCCGCGTCGCCGGCCACCACGGCGGCGCGATGGGCGAAGGCTTTGCGGCCGACCGCCAGCGTCCAGGCCACGTCGGCGAGGTTCTCGCCGGGTTGCGTGCCCAGGTGTGCTGCCAAGCGTTCCGCCGTCGCGGCGAGCGCTGTCGGCGTACGCGCCGACAACAGCAGCAGCTGCGGTCCGTCGGCGGCATCGGAGGGTTCCCGCGCGGGGGCCTGTTCCATTACCACGTGTGCGTTGGTGCCGCCGACGCCGAACGAGCTGACGCCCGCGCGCAACGGCCCGCTGTCGGCGTGCCATTCCAGCAGGCGCGAGTTGACCACGAACGGCGAGCTGGCGAAATCGATACCCGGGTTGGGCGCGCGGAAATGCAGGGTCGGCGGGATCCGTTGCTCGGCCAGCGCGAACGCCGTCTTGATCACGCCCGCTACGCCGGCGGCGATCACCATGTGGCCGACATTGCTCTTGAGCGAGCCGACGTGGCAAAAGCCGACGTCGTTCGTACTGCGCCGGAACGCGCTGGCCAGCCCCTCGATCTCGATCGGATCGCCGATCGGAGTGGCCGTGCCGTGGGCTTCCACGTAGCTGATGCTGCGCGCGTCGACGCCGGCGTCCGCCTGCGCCATGGCGATCACCGCGGCTTGCCCCGCGCTGCTCGGCGCCATGAAGCTGGCCTTGCCGCCGCCGTCGTTGTTCACCGCGCCACCACGGATCAGCGCATAGACCGGATCGCCGTCGGCGATCGCGTCGGACAGCCGCTTGAGCAGGACCACCGCGGCGCCATCGCTGAACACCGTGCCCCGCGCATCCGCGTCGAAACTGCGCGTGTGCCCGTCCGGCGAAAGCATGGTGCCTTCCTGGGCGAGATAGCCGCTGCGCGGCGGGCAGGTGATCGACGCGCCGCCGGCCAGCGCCATCGTGCAACGGCCGGCGCGCAAGGCGTCGAAGGCCTGGCAGATCGCCACCAGCGACGTCGAGCAAGCGGTGTTCACGCTGACTGCCGGGCCGGTCAGGTCGAGCTTGTGCGCGACACGGGTGGCCAGGAAATCCTTCTCGTTGGCCAGCATCACCTGGAACGCGCCGAGCTTGTCGACCAGGTCCGGCCGCGCACTGAGATGACGCTGGAAATAAGTGGCGTGGTACATGCCGCCGAACACGCCGACCGGTCCGGTGTGCGTTCCCGGCGCATGGCCCGCGCGCTCCAGGCATTCCCAGCACAGTTCGAGGAAGATCCGCTGCTGCGGGTCCATCAGCTCCGCCTCGCGCGGGGGGATGCCGAAGAACGCGGCGTCGAAGTTCTCCACGCCGTCGATGATGCCGCGCGCGGCCACATAGGACGGGTCGTCGCGCTCCGCGCGCGCGATGCCCGGGTCGAGTTCGTCGGCGCCGAAGAAGGTGATCGATTCCTGGCCTTCGCACAGGTTGCGCCAGAACGCCTCGACGTTGTCGGCGCCAGGGAAGCGTCCGGCCATCGCGATGATCGCGATCGGCTCTGCATCGGCGCCGTGCCCGCCGTGCAGCAAGCCGGACGCGATGGGCGCGGTCCGCGCGGTTCCTGCCATCGCCTGCGCCAGCGCCGCCGGCGTGGGGTTCTGGAAGAACATCGGTATGGTCAGTTCGCGCGGCGCCAGCTTGCCGAGCCGGGTGACCGCGCGCACGGCGGACAGCGAATCGCCGCCCAGCTCGAAGAAGTTGTCGTCGCGGCCCACGCGGTCCAGTCCGAGCAGTTCGCCGAACACGGCGCATGCCTGCTGCTCCAGCGGGCCGACGGGTTCCACGTACGGCACGGCAAGTTCGGGCCGGCGGGAATCCGGCGCAGGCAGCGCGCGACGGTCGAGCTTGCCGTTGGTGGTCAACGGCAGCGCATCGAGCTGCACATAGCATGCCGGCACCATGAACTCGGGCAGGCTGGTGCCGAGGTAGCCGCGCAGCGCCTGCGCGGTGGTCTCGACGCCGTTGCCTACGTAATAGGCGACCAGGCGCTTGCGGCCGGGCTGGTCTTCGCGCGCCTGCACGGCGCAGGCGCCGATCGCGCGATGACGCGCCAGCACCGCCTCGATCTCGCCAGTCTCGATGCGGTAGCCGCGGATCTTGACCTGGCCATCGATGCGGCCGACGAACTCGATGGCGCCGTCCGGCAGGTAGCGCACCAGATCGCCGGTGCGATACAGGCGTTCGCCCGCGTTGCCGAACGGATCGGGCACGAAACGTTCGGCGCTCAATTCGGGACGCCGCAGGTAGCCGCGCGCGACGCCGGCCCCGCCCACGAACAATTCGCCGACGACGCCGGTCGGCAGCAGCTCCATGCGCCGGTTCAGCACATAGAGCCGCGTGTCAGCGATGGGCCGCCCGATCGGAATCGTGCGCGCGTCGGCTGCGAGGTCGCGCGGTATCCGATGGGTGGTGGTGAATGTCGTGCATTCGGTCGGGCCGTACGGATGGACGATGGTCGTGCCGGGCAGCGCATCCAGCGCCCGGCGCACATGCCGTACGGAGACCTTCTCGCCGCCGGTGAACAGTTCGCGCAGCCCGGTCAGGTGCCGGGGATCGACATCCACGATGGCATTGAACAGCGCCGTGGTGAGGAAGGCCGTGCTGACGTTGTGCCGCGTGATGCTGCGGGCGAGGCCGCCGCCGGTCGGTACCGCTTCGTCGTGCACGATGACGCAACCGCCATTGAGCAGGGCGCCCCAGATCTCCAGCGTGGAGGCATCGAAGCCCAGCGGTGCTGCGTGCAACAGCCGTGTGTCTAGCCCCAGATCGATGTATGCGACGTCACGTACCAGGCGGATGATGGAACGGTGCCGGATCTCGACGCCCTTCGGCGTGCCAGTCGACCCGGAGGTGTACATCACGTAGGCCAGTGCTTCGCCGTCGAGCCGGATGGGGTCGGCTGCGATGGCGCCGGGATCGCCGGGCTGCTCCCCGGCAGCGACGGAAACGCGCACGATCGTATCGGCGAGTGGCAGCGCCCGCGCGATGCGCGGTGTCACCACGATGCGCACTTCGGCATCGTCGAGCATGAAAGCCACACGCTCTGCCGGGTAGGCCATGTCGAGCGGCAGGTAGGCGGCGCCCGCTTTCAGTACGCCGAGGATGGCGACCACCGCGTCGACCGAGCGATCCAGCATCACGCCCACGATCGTGCCCTGCGCGACGCCGGCATCGCGCAGGCGAAGCGCCAGCGCCGTCGCCAGCCGGTCCAGTTGCGCGTAGGTCAGGTTGCGCTGGTCGTCGATGACCGCGATCCGGTCCGCATGCTCCCTGGCGGTGGCGGCAAACAGGCCGTCTACCGTGTCGGCAGCATCGCGCGGCACGTCCGTCGCATTCCATTCGACCAGCAGCCGGCGACGCTCGGCCGGATCGAGGATGTCGATCGATTCCAGCGCGCCGTCCGCTGGCTGTGCGCATGCCGCGAGCGTCCGCAGCACGCAGCCCGCAAGCAGGTCGACGGACGCCTCGCCCGGCGATCCACGGAAATCGACGTGCAGTTGCGTGTCGCCCACCAGTTGCAGTTGCCACACCAGCTGCGCCGGCATGTCGCCGCAAGCGGGCGCTGCCTCGTCACGGACACACCACACGCTGTCCGCCGATCCGCTCGCCGGTTCACGCAGCGCGCGCGCGCAGGTTTCCAGCCATGCGTCGCGCGACCCCGTGCGTGGCACCTCGATGGAACCCTGGGTGACGCCGCTGGCCTCTGATACCGTCGCAAGCACGACGTCTGCCCCGGTCAGGCGCGATTCGACCAGCGCCAGCGCTGCGCTCAGCAGTTGCGCAGGACCCAGCGGCGATCGGCGCACGGCATCGGCCAGCGCGGCGGCGAGTGCGGAGCCGAGCGGATACTGCCGATGCCGCCACGCGTCGCCCGCGCCATCCACGGCGCCAGGCAGCACGTCGAGCAACTCCATGTTTTGCGTTTCGCCGTGCGTCATGATCTGTATATCCATCTAACTGTCTGCCTGCCTGGCCGTCTGCCCGCTCAATCGTCTGAGGCGTAGGGCGCTCCATCGAAATGGACAGGCCGGCCGAGTTGGCGGCGAACGTATCTGCGCGCGCCGTCCGCGGCATGTGCGGCGGCATGCAGCCATGCATCGAAGCCGGGGCTGCGACCGACCGGAGGCCAGCCGATTCCGAGGCCGCGCATGCGGTCGCGCACGACGTGCAGCAACACGTTGCGGCGCGATGCGTCGGTGTTGTAACTGAGGCTCAGCGTCGTCGACGGCTCGTCATTGGTCTCGACCATGTGCGGGCTGGTCAGCGGCATGTACACACCCATGCCGGGTTGCAGCCGGAACACATGCGCGCGGGCACGGAACTCCTCGCGCCACTCGACCAGGCTGAGTTCGCGATGGCCGTGGAACCAGTCGCGGGCGCGGTCGTTCACCACCGTGACGTCGTCGGGATCCCATACGTAGACGGTCTTGCTGCCGCGTATCTGCAGCAGGATGCCGTGGTTGCGGTCGATGTGGAACGGTGTGACCGTGTGCGGCGAGGACACGAAGATCCAGCCGGCCCGGTAGCACATGCCGGGGTCCTTGTGTTCCACCTGCGGTTTGATTTCATCGAGCACGGAATCGACGAGCTCCCGGTAGGTCGGATCGCCCTGTACATGGCGAAGCAACATCCATGCCTTGGCGTGGTCGATGTCCTTCAGGGTTTCCTGCGCGGACTTGCGGTTCGGGTTGGTGCTGCCCGCCTTGCTGAAATTGGTGCCGGCGGTGACGTCGTTGCTGAACGAGTAGAGCTGCGCCGCCCGTTCGAGGCGCCGGCCGAACTCCACCAGCCGGTCCGGCTGCAGCAGCGGGTGCTCCATCAGCCGATGCTGCACCGGCTGCACGCGCCACGGGTCGAACGTCGCCCAGTCGATGTCTATGCATGCCGTGTGCTGGTTCATGGCCGTACCCCTGTCGTGCCATTGCCGTTGTCGCCGCCTGTGCGCCGGATCGCCCGGTGCTCCCCTGCTGCATGCCGATGGCGGCCCTCGGCGTGGTGATTTCGTCTTGTATGCAAAGCAGGCGTCGCACAGAATCCGCTGGCGCCGCCCTCAGCAACCCGAAGGCCATGGACATGCAGGATGTCGTTCCCGACGATCGCTATGAAGTGATCGAAGGCCAGCTCGAGCGGGATCGCGATACTGTCATCGGCATCTGGCGCGGCCATATCGGCTGGCGGGACCAGCTCGACCGCATGTACGACGTGTTCTATCTGAACTGCCCGTTCGGACGTCCGCTGCTGCGGCTGCTGCGCCATCGCGCCAGCGGCGAGATCGTGGGCACCGTCGGCGCCGGTCCGCGGCCGATGCTCTGGCAGGGGCGCGAGGCGCTGGCCGCCTGCGCCAGCCATTTCGTCGTGCTGCCCGGACACCGCTCGCTCAAGCCGGCGGTGGGATTGATCCGTGCGGTGGCGCTCGCCAGCCAGGAGCATTTCGCGTTCGGCTATGCGATGACCAACTTGCAGGGTGGTGCAGTCGGCAAACGCGCCGGCTTTGCCGTGGCTGGCCAGTTGCTGCGTCATGTGAAGCCGTTGCGTTACCGCGGCTATGCGTCGCGCGTGTTGCCGGGTCCGCTCGGTCGTGCCGGTGGCGCGCTGCTGGATGGCGTGCTCGCGACAGGCCGCCGGCTGCGCATCCCGGGGCAGCGTTCCGGCCTGCACGTGGCCTGGAGCGACGCTGTCGATCCGCGCATGCAGGCGCTGTGGGAGCAGTCCGAACACGGCAGCGGCCTGTGCACGGTGCGCAGCACGCAGATGCTCGAGTGGCGCTTTCTCCGCCTGCCGGCGATACGCCGCCGCTTCCTGCTGGTCGCCCCGGCGCCAGGTGCGCCGCTGCTGGCCTGGTTCGTCTGCGAGACCAATGTGCGTGCAGCCGGCTTGATGACCGTGACCGACGCCTGGTTTGCCGGCGGCATGCGCGAAGCCGACCGCCGCGCGATACGCGAGCTCGCCCGGATGGGCTACGAGGCCGGCTTCGATGCGATCGAGGCCCGCCTGGCCGCCGCCGCGCCCGTGCACGCCGCATGGCGCGCCGAGGGCTTTGTGGTGCGTGGGCGGCAGCCGCTGTTCGTCCACGGGGTGGACGCGCGGCGCGCGAATGAAATCGGCGCCGGCATGCACATCACCGACATCGAGCAGGATGGCTGAAGGCTTGTCGTACATGGCGCCCATCCAGCTACCCGGTCATCCCTTGTACGGCCTGGGGTAGCCGGACACCGGCAAGCCGGACACCGGCGGTGCGTACTTCGGCTGTTGCACGGTGCCGCCGCTTACCGTGAAGCTGAGCACGCCGTTGGCGCTGCTGGTGGTGCTGCCACCCGGGGTTACCGTGATGGTCTGCTGGTTGCCGGTGGTGGCGACGGCCACGGTGTAGCCGGCCGACGGCGCCAGCTCGGTGATCACATGTCGCGCGGCGAGGTTGTCGACGGTGTAGGCGATCGTGCCGGTCATCGGCGTGCCGGCCGCGCCGGTGCTGCCGACCATCACCGAACTGCCGTCCGCCGCCGCCAGCTGCACGCCGAGGATGCTGCCCTGGTTGACCGTCACCGGCTTGGCGGCGGCCACCGCGGCGCTGGAGGTGGACAGATCGAACACCGTCAGCCACTGCTGGCTGACGGCTGTGGCGGGTGCGCGCACCTGCACTTGCCAGGCTTTGGCCGGGTTGCTGGTCGGATACATCGCCGTAGTGGTCAGCGCGGTATTCAGCGGCAGCACGGCGGTCATCGCGCCGGCATAGGTGCCGCTGTAGGTGACATCCAGCCGCTTGCCGCTGGCGGCCGTCGTGCTGGTCGTCGGGCTGGCCGGGAAGTGCCACGCCAGGTACTGGTCGTAGCTGGCGCTGCCGGCGGTGGTGCGGTCGTAGACCACGAAGCGGTTCGGGCGCAGGTACACCACCTCGCGCGCCCAGTTCGCCACGGCCTTGCCGGCGGCGAAGCTGCGGTACATGTCCTGCAGGCCGGTGGCGAGCACGTAGGCATAGCTGCCGCCGTCCTCGAACGCGGCCACCTTGGTGCTGGCCTGGTTGCTCTCGGTGGTGCTGGCGAACTGGCCGAACTGTTCGGCCAGCGTGCCGTTGCTCATGTTGCGCACGTAGAAGATGTTCTCTTCCTGGCGGTTGCCCGAGTAGATGTTGCTGCTGCTGAAGCTGCCGAAGTTGTCGGTGTAGATCAGGTTCTCGTCCGCGGTGCCGTTGGGGTCGTGCACCATCCAGCCGGTGGCGTTGAGCAGCAACGGCGTGCCGCCGTGGACCAGGGCCAGGCTGCCCTGGTCGAAGAACTCTTCGCCTTGCGCCGGGTTGTTGGCATAGGGTGCGGCGCGGAAAGACATCCAGCTGGCGCTGGTGCCCCAGTCGGAGCGGGCGGCGACCGCGCCCAGCCCCGGCGCGAAGTAGGACAGCGGCAGCCCGCTCACCGGCGACACCGCGCCGGCCGGATCCAGCGCCAGGAATTGCAGCCACGGATCCGTCGCGCCGAAGCCGCTGGTGGCGGCGTTCACCTCGGACAGGTACTGGCGCAGGATCGCCGTGTGTGGCGAACCCCAGTAGCCGAGTGCGCCGACCAGTTGCTGGAACAGCCCGACCTGGGTCGTGCCCGGCGGCTGGCTGCCGGAACCGGAGCCGGAATGGTTGGTGTCGCGGTCGTCGAAATAGGCACGCGAGGGCCAGGTGAAGTGCATCGCGTACTCGCCGCTGTCCAGCGGGTAGTTGTAGGGCGCGCTGGCATGCACCAGGTCCTGGCCGGTGGCGGTCTTTACTTCCTGCAGGGGCAGGGTCATGTTGAGCACGCCCAGCGAGGCGTAGTTGGAGTACCCCTCGGGCCAGCCGCCGCCCGCCAGGTGCAGCGCGTAGTACGGCTGCACGCGCACGGCGAACTGGTTGCTCAGCCAGTCGCTCCACTGCGCCGGCGCCGAAGGGTTGTCCTCGTAGGTCGCCAGGGCGATGGCCGCCTTGGCGTGGAAGTAACCCGCGTAGTAGTTGCTCTGCGGATGCGCGTACTCGAAATCGGCGCAGCCGTTCGCCGTTTCCCAGGCGGTAATCCACGCGTTCGCGGTGGTGTAGACCTGTGTGCGCTGGGCCGGCGTCAGCAGCTCATACACCCAGTCGTAGCCCAGGCCCATGCCCACGCCGTAGAAGCGCATGCCGTAGCCGCTGTCGGTGCAGGGCGGCTGGCCCTGGCTGCCGGAGGTGGACATCTTGAGCAGGATGTCCACTGCCTTGGCGCCGTAGTTGGCGGCGGCCGAGGCGTTGCTGGTCTTGAGCACCTGGTAGCACATGCCTTCGGCCAGCAGGGCGGGCACGTAGCTGCTGCCCTGGTAGCCCTGGCCGATGTTGGGCAGGTTCGGGTAGGCATTGCCCGTGGGGTATTCCACCGTGCCGCCGATGTAGGAATCGCACTGTGCCTTCAGTGCCGTCCATTGCGGGTTGGAGCTGGTGGCGCGCTGGATCAGCGCAGCCAGCGTGGTGCTGTCCAGCAGCAACCGCGGATGCGGCGCCAGCGTCACTGTGGCCAGGGCTTGCACCGAGACCGCCGCCGGCACAGGCGCGGATGCGGGCGCGGGTGCAGAGGTGTTGCGTGTTGCGCGCGTCCCGGTATCTACCAGGGCCAGCACCCGCGAGGGCGAACAGGGATCGGGCGATGGCGTGACGCCGGCGCGGCTGTCGCACGGTGAATCCTCATAGGTCCACGCCAGGCTGTCCGACGAGGGCTGTACGGCTGTTTCGGCATCCGCCGCAATCCGTGCCGCGCGCGTCGACGCGACGGTGGGTGTCGCCTGCGTGCGTGCGGTGATGGCCGGCGATGCGGCGAAGGACGCCTGCTGCGTTTCCTGGGCAACGGCCAAGGGCGTGGCCAGGTGCGTCGCCGGGTGCTCGTTACGGCTCCGCACGATGGCTTGCGCCATCACCACGGCGGCCAACAGCGTCGCCGTCGCCGCCAGCGCGGCGCGCCAGTGCCAGTTGCGGCGGGGCGCAGACGCCATTCCCCACGTGTGCGGGGGCGACGTACCCGGGTGGTCCGGCGAGCTTCGACTCGGCATGGCGAATCCTTGGATCAGATGGGCTTACCGGATCTGCCCTGCCAGGCGCCGCCGCTCAGCGTGCGCCGCGGCGGAACAGCACCACCTCGACCGTCTGGATCAGGATCAGCAGGTCGAACAGCAGGTTGTTGTTCTTGACGTAGTAGAGGTCGTATTTGAGCTTTTCGGCAGCGTCGTCCTCGGATGCGCCATAGGGGTAACGCAGCTGCGCCCAGCCGGCCAGGCCGGGTTTGAGGCAGTGGCGCAGGTTGTAGTAATGGATCTTCTGCGCCAGATCGGCGACGAACTGCGGTCGCTCGGGGCGCGGGCCAATGAAGCTCATCTCGCCCTTGAGTACGTTCCACAGCTGCGGCAGCTCGTCCAGCCGCACCTTGCGGATGAAGCCGCCGACGCGGGTCACGCGGTTGTCGTTCTTGGCCGCCCAGCGTGCCACGCCATCGCGCTCGGCATCCGTGCGCATGCTGCGGAACTTGATCAGCCAGAAGGTCCGGCCACGCACGCCCACGCGCTCCTGGCGGTACAGGATGGGTTGACCCGGGCCCGATTCGATGCGGATGGCCAGTGCCGTCAGCAGCATCATCGGCCAGGTCAGCACCAGCACCAGCAGCGCCGCGGCCAGGTCGAAGCAGCGTTTGCTGAGCCGGCGCATCGGAGAGGCATAGAAACCGCCCGAGTAGACCAGCCAGGAGGGGTAGGTCAGCGACAGCTGCACACGCCCGGATTCGCGCTCGAAGAAGGTGGTGAGGTCGGTGACCTCGATGCCCAGCTGCCGGCAGTCGAGCAGCTCGTCCATCATCAGGTTGCCGCGGCGGTCGTCGACGCCGACCACGATCTCGTCGATGTGCTGCCGTTCGGCCCAGACATCCAGCGGAGTATCGGGCGTAACCAGCAGCTCCGAGGGGACGTTGACGGTCTCGCCGGGGCGGGGCACGAAGCCGACCACGACGAAGCCGCGGCGGTCGGCGCGGCGGCGCATGCGGTTATGGATCTGCGCCGCACGCGAGCCGCTGCCGAGGATCAGTACGCGCCGCTTGAGCGCCTCCACCTCGACCAGCCGCAGGAAGGCCGCGCGGAACGCGGTGACCGCCACGAAGCCGACCACCAGCGAGATGCCCAGCACGCCGCGGCCCATGTAGGCCTTCGGCAGCACGTAGTAGGCCACGACCAGGCCCAGGCCGCCGAGCGCGAAGCCGACCGCCTGGCGTGCCAGCAGGCCGAACCAGGTGACGCGCATGTGTACCTGGTACTGGCCCATGGCCGCCAGGCCGAGCATCAGCATCAGGCCGAACAGCAGCGAGCGCTCGGGCAGGTGGTGCAGCTCGTTGCCGTTGCCGAAACGTAGCCAGGTGGCGGCGTTCAGGGACGCGCAAAGCAACAGCAACTCGGCTACCGCCAGTAGAAGCAGCCAACGTGTGGACTGTCTATGCAGAAACCGCAGCATTCCTTCAACCCCCTTCCCGGCATCCAGTGCCTGTGGGTTTTGAAGAGTAGCAATGCCGAGGGCCGCTGTCTATATCACTTGATACTCATATGCGCAATACATCTATGTGCCAATTAGGTCACAAAACGTACATTTTTTGGCAGTGATTGACTGTGACAAGGGCAGATTCATCGGCATGGGGCATGACAAGGCCGCCAGCCATGGACTGTGTCTATGGCTGGTGCGGGGACTCGTGGGTTTGCGCGGCCCACGGCGGGAGGGCCGGGGCGGGGCGGTTCCTGCGCGGGGCGCTTGTGGCCCCGCGTAGCTTGCTCAGGGAGCGGCTTGTTGCGCGATGAAGCCCAGGTACCAAGGCATCGCCTCGCCCAGGCCCTGGACCAGGGTGTGGGTGGGCGTGTAGCCCAGGCGCGTGTTGGCGCGGCCGATATCGGCCAGCGAATGGCGCACGTCGCCCGCGCGGAACTCGCGGTGGACCGGGGTCTTGTCGTAGCGCACGCCTTCGACCGCGAGCTGCTGTACCAGTCCATCGAACAACTGGTTGAGGCTGGTGCGCTGGCCCACCGCCACGTTGCAGATCAGGTCGCGATGCTCGTCGGCCGCCAGTGCCGCCAGCAGGTTGGCCTGCACCGCGTTGGCGACGTGGCAGAAGTCGCGCGTGGTCTCGCCGTCGCCGTTGATGAACACGCTCTCGCCGCGGATCATGGTGGCGATCCATTGCGGGATCACCGCGGCGTAGGCGCCCTCCGGGTCCTGCCGACGGCCGAACACGTTGAAGTAACGCAAGCCGATGGCCTTGAAGCCATAGCAGCGCGCGAACACCTCGGCGTAGATCTCGTCGAGCAGCTTGGTCACCGCATAGGGCGAGAGCGCGCGGCCGATCCGGTCTTCGACCTTGGGCAGGCTGGGTTCGTCGCCGTAGGTGGAGCTGGAGGCGGCATAGGTGAAGCTGGTCACGCCGGCGTCGCGCGCGGCCACCAGCATATTGATGAAGCCGGTGGCATTGGCCGCGTGAGTGGCCAGCGGATCCTCGATGGAACGGGGTACCGAGCCCAGCGCGGCCTGGTGCAGCACGTGGCGCACGCCGGTGCAGGCGGCGCGGCAATCCGCGAGCTCGCGGATGTCGCCATCGATGAAACGGAAGCGCGACCAGGCTGCGGGGCCGACCAGTCGTTCGACCTCGTCCAGATTGCGCCGGTGGCCGGTGGCGAAGTTGTCCAGGCCCACCACGGTCTGGCCCAGGCCCAGCAGGGCCTCGACCAGGTTGGAGCCGATGAAGCCGGCGGCACCGGTGACCAGCCACGTGCCCGTTTCGGCGCGCACGCGCGCCTGCAGGTCCGGCGGCAGCAAGGTGTCGAGGGTCGCCATCACAGCCTCCCGTCCACGGCGTCGCGTGGCAGCACGTATTTGACATCGTAGAGCACGGACGACGGCTTGCCATAGGCGCGCACGCCGGCGGCGCCCAGTGCCACGAACTGCCGGTGGCCCACCGCCACGATCACCGCGTCGTACGCGCCCATCGGGGGCTCCGCCAGCGGGGTGAGGCCGTATTCGTGCGCGGCCTCGGCCGGATTCACCCAGGGGTCGTGCACGTCCACTGTGGTGTTGTAGCCGTGCAGCGCCTGCACGATGTCGACCACGCGCGTGTTGCGCAGGTCCGGGCAGTTTTCCTTGAACGCCAGGCCCAGCAGCAGCACGCGTGCGTTCACTGGGTTGATGCCCTTGCGTACCATCAGGCGGATCACTTCGCCGGCGATGTACGGACCCATGCCGTCGTTGGTGCGCCGTCCGGCGAGGATCACGTCGGGGTGGTGACCTACTTCCTGTGCCTTGTGGGTGAGGTAGTAGGGGTCGACGCTGATGCAGTGGCCGCCGACCAGGCCGGGACGGAACGGCAGGAAGTTCCACTTGGTGCCGGCGGCTTCGAGCACCTCCAGCGTGTCGATGCCGAGCTTGTTGAACAGGATCGCGAGGTCGTTGACCAGCGCGATGTTGAGGTCGCGCTGAGTGTTCTCGATCACCTTGGCCGCCTCGGCCACCTTGATGCAGCTGGCCTTGTGCGTGCCGGCGACGATGATCGAGCCGTACAGGCGATTCACGAAATCGGCGACTTCCGGGGTAGAGCCGGAGGTGACCTTGAGGATGCCGGTGACGCGGTGCAGCTTGTCGCCCGGGTTGATCCGCTCGGGGCTGTAGCCGGCGAAGAAATCCTGGTTGAAGACCAGTCCGGAGCCCTCGGCGAGGATCGGCACGCACACTTCCTCGGTGCAGCCGGGATAGACGGTGGACTCGTAGACCACGATGTCGCCCTTCTTCAACACCTTGGCCAGGGTCTGGCTGGCCTTGATCAGCGGCGTCAGGTCGGGGCGCTTGGCCTGGTCGATCGGGGTGGGCACGGTGACGATGTAGACGTCGCGGTCGCGCAGGTCGTCCAGCGCGGCCGAGAAGCGCAGGCGCGTGGCGGCGCCCAGTTCGTCGGCATCGACCTCCAGCGTGCTATCGCGGCCGGCGCGCAATTCCTCGATGCGTGCGGCGTTGATGTCGAAGCCGAGCGTGTCGTGGTGCTTGCCGAACTCTACTGCCAGCGGCAGGCCGACATAGCCCAGGCCGATGATGGCGATCTTGCTGTCTTCCGGATTCCGCATGCGGGGGTCCCTAGTCTGCTGACTGTCACAGTCGCCGTGGTGGCAGCGGCCGTGACGGGGGCGGGTGAGGTGTGCGCTGTGCAGCTGCGGACGAATCCGCATGCCGCTTACACGGGATCATGCACGCGGCTGCGTACCACCGGCGCAGCCGGCCCCCTTCGTCCTATCCTAGCGGCTGCGCAAGCCGGCAGCATAGCAACGAAAAGACGCCAGTCATCCGCGAGCCGGGTACATGGCATTACCGTGATGGCGATACGGCCGCGGCCGGTTTCAGGCCTGCGCCGACGCGCGCAGCCAGCGCGACAGCGACGCTTCCGTCGCTGCCATCGGCGCGGCGCTGGCCGGGCGTTGCAGCATCGCCGCTAGTGCGGGTGGTATCGCTAGCGGCCGCTCGACGAGGGGCTCGACCACTTGCTCGAACTTCGCCGGGTGCGCGGTGGCGGCCACCGCCCACGGTTTCGCGTCGCCCGATTCGCGCAAGCGGTCGAGCAGGTGCACGGCGGTGGCGGTATGCGGGCAGAAGATTTCGCCGTGCCCGCGGGCCTGCGCGGCGAGGGTGTGGCGGATCGTGGCGTCGTCCACGCTCTGCGCTTGCAGCGCGCGGCGCAGCGTGGCGTCGTCGCCGCCGAAGGTCCAGCGCAGGCGTTCGACATTGCTGGGTGCGCCCACGTCCATCGCGTTGGCCAGCGTGGCGACGGCTTCGCGCGGCATGTAGTCGTGGCCGGCGAAGAATTCCGGCAAGGTGGCGTTGGCGTTGCAGGCCAGGCGAATCTCGCCGACCGGCAAGCCCATCGTGCGCACCCACAGGCAGGCCAGCGCATTGCCAAGATTGCCGGTGGGCACGATGAAGTTCAGCGCTTCGCCGCGCTCGCGCCAGAAGCCGAGTGCCGCATGTGCGTAGTAGCTCATCTGCGGCAGCAGGCGGCCGAGGCTGATGCTGTTGGCCGAGCTGAGCGGCACGGCGGCCTGCAGCTCGGTGTCGCTGAGCGCAGCCTTCACCATGCGCTGGCAATCGTCGAAACGACCAGCCACGCGCAGCGCCTGCACGTTGTCGCCGAAGCAGCCGAGCTGATGCGCCTGCCGCGGCGAAACCAGGCCATCGGGATACAGGATCGCCACGCGCACGCCTGCCTGGCGATGGAAGGCCGCACCCACCGCCGCACCGGTGTCGCCCGAGGTGGCGACAAGGATGGTGAGTGGCCGCGAGTCATTGCGCGGCAAGCGGCGCAGGCAGGCGGCGAGGAAACGCGCCCCGGCGTCTTTGAACGCGGCGGTCGGGCCATGGAACAGTTCCAGCACGTGTGCGCCGCTATACGGGAGCTCGCGCAGCGGCACGGGAAAATCCAGCGCCTCGGCGCAGATCGCCGGCAGTTCGCCAGCGAGCGGGTCGCCCGCGAAGAACGGTGCGAGCAGGGTTGCCGCGGTGTCGGCCAGCGCGCCATCCGGGTCGAAGTCCGCAGGAGTCAGCGACGGCAACTGCTTCGGCACATACAAGCCGCCGTCGGGTGCGAGCCCGGCGGCGATCGCCGCACTCAGGGCAGCGGCCGGTGCGCGGCCACGGGTGCTCAGGTAGCGCAAGCTCTCACCCATGGCTGACTTCCGCTGCCTCGTCGAGCAACTTGGCTGCAGGTCCGTCGATCGGCGCGACGAACGTATCGCTGCCCAGGCCGGCCTCGGCAAACGCCGCCTGCATCGCGGCCGCGGCCGCTTCCGCTTCGCCGCGGTGTTCGAACCAGCCGAACACGCTCGGCCCGCCGCCCGAAATGCTGGCGCCCAGCGCCCCGTGATCCAGTGCCGCCTGCTTCACGCGGGCGAAGTTCGGCACCAGCGGCGCGCGGCGCGGTTCCACCAGCACGTCCTTCAGGCCGGCGCGTACCAGAGCGGCATCGCCGCGGAAGCAACCGGCAAGCAGCAGCGAGAGGTTCGCGCTCTGTGTCACGAATTCGCCCAGTGCGTAATGGCCGGCCAGGGCGGCGCGCGACGCGCGCGTTTCCAGCACGCAGTGCGGATGCACCAGGGCGCAATGCCAGTCCGCGGGCACCGGGATGCGCAGCAGGCGATCGTGCGTGGCCAATACCAGGCCGCCGAGCAGCTGCGGGCCGACGTTGTCGCCGTGGCGGCCGCCGCTGGCCACCGCCTCGCCGTCCATCGCGAAGCCGTACAGCGCTTCGCGCGGCAACGACGTGTCCAGCAGCGCGTTGGCGGCGACCAGCGCCGCCACGCAGGAGGCGGCCGAGCCGGCCATGCCGGAGCCCAGCGCGATGCCTTTGTGCAAGGTGAGCTCGAAGCCGTGCTGCACACCCAGTGCCTTGCGCAGTGCCAGCAGGGCGGCGCCGGCAGTGTTCGCGCCCGCGTCGGTGGGCAGCGCGGTGACGCAGCCGTGGATCGCGGCTATGCGCACGGTGGGTTCGTCGATGCGGCGCACTTCCGCGTGGTCGCCGGCGCCGGCCATGCTGTGGCCGAGGATGTCGAAACCCACACCGACGTTGCCCACGCAAGCGGGCGCGAAGGCGGTGGCATGGTCGAGGCGTGGTGGTCGTGCGCTCATGGGTTCCTGCAACAGGGCGATGGCGTTCATGCCTGCACCCCCAGTGACTCGGCGATGCGCAGCAGGTCGGCGAACACGCCGGCCGCGGTGACTTCCGGCCCCGCGCCGGGGCCTTGCACCTGCAGCGGATTATCGCAGTAGCGGCGGGTGGTGAACTGCACCACGTTGTCGGTGAGCCGGCTGTGCGCGAAGGCATGCGTGGCCGGCAGCACCGCCAGCTTCACGCTGGCGCGGCCGCGCCGGTCGAGACTGGCGACGTGACGCAGCACGCCGCCTTCGACACGCGCCGCGGCCAGTTTCGCGGCCAGCGGCGCATCCAGCGCATCGAGACGTTGCATGAATTCGTCCAGCGACAACGCAGCCAGCGCCGGCGGCACCAGACTCTCCACATCCACTTGTTCCAACGACAGCGGCCAGCCGGCTTCGCGGGCCAGGATCACCAGCTTGCGCGCCACGTCGAGGCCGGACAGGTCCGCGCGTGGGTCGGGTTCGGTATAGCCGAGCGCGTGTGCCTCGCGCAGCAGCGCGGAGAACGGCTGGCTGCCGTCGTGCCGGTTGCACAGCCAGGCCAGGGTGCCGGAAAACATGCCCTCGATACCCAGCAGTTCGTCGCCGGTGTCGAGCAGGTCGCGCAGGGTCTGCACCACCGGCAGCCCGGCGCAGACGGTGGCCTCGTAGCGGAAGCGCGCGCCGCTGGCGCAGGCGGCGCGGATCGCCTGCCAGCGTTCCAGCGGGCCGCTGCCGGCCAGTTTGTTCGGCGTCACCACGTGCAGGCCGGCGGCCAGCCAGTGCGGGTAGTGCGCGGCGACCGCTTCGCTGGCGCTGCAGTCGATCAGCAGCGCGTGGCGGTCATCGTTGCCGCGCACGTGGGCAGCGAATGCATCCAGGTCGTTCGGCCGCCAGATCTGCGCACCGGCGTGGCGGCCGTTGAGTTCGGCGTCGTCGCAGTCCAGCCACATGCGCTTGCTGGCCACCACGCCGCAGAGTTTCAGCTCCAGCGCATGGTCGCGCGCCAGTCTCGGCTGCGCGCTGCGCAGCTGCTCCAGCAGCGCCCCGCCGACCCGGCCGGGACCGATCACGCCGACCGCCAGCGTGCGCCGCCCGGTGGTGCCGGTACGCGGCATCGCCAGCGGAGGCAGCGCATGGTGGGGGACTTGCTCGATTGCACAGGTGATCACGACGGCCTCTCCGTTGGAGGCCCGTCCTGTCTGGCGTGTCGGTGTGTGTGCCGGCCCGCCTCGTCGAGGGCGGGCCGTTGCGTGGAAAAATCAGCTACGCACGACGCTCCGCCCGGACCGGGTACCGGTACCGGTGGTAATCGTGGTGGTAATGGTGCTGGCGATGTCGCCCGCGCGCGACGGCATGCGACCGGCGGAAACCGGGGCGTAATGCATGCGTGCGGGTGCGGAAAGCGGCGACATGGTGTCGACACTAAGCCCTATGTTGCACTGCAGTCAACAGGTGCATCTGCAACTGTTTCGCGGCCATCGTCAACGGCGCGCGGCCGCGGCCAGCCATCGCAACGATGGCTTCGACCTTCCCGTTTTCGATTACCTGCCAGGTAATCGCCTCGCCGCGGCAGCGACCGCAAGCTGTGCCCACACCCACCACGGAGCACAGCCATGAGCGCCACCCGCGAACTGATCGAAAACTACATCCGCAGCTGGAACGAGACCGATCCGCTGCGTCGTCGCGTGCTGATCGAGCGCGTCTACGCCGAGCAGGTGACCTACACCGACCCGATGGCGCAGGTGCGCGGCTGGGAGGGTATCGACGCCTCCATCGCCGCGGTGCAAGGCATGTTTCCCGGCCACCGTTTCGCCCTTGCCGGCGAGGTGGACGCGCATCACGACCTGGCCCGCTTCCAGTGGCAGCTGAGCGCCCCGGGCGACGACGAACCGCTGGTGATCGGTTTCGACGTGGCGGAACTGGACGAGGGCCGTGTGCGCCGCGTCCACGGCTTCCTGGACAAGGTGCCGCAGACGGCCTGAACCGGTCGCGCCTGTTTCCCCCATCCCCCTTTGCCGGAGTACGCCATGAGCCATTTCACCACCACCGACGGCACGCAGCTGTTCTACCGCGACTGCGGCCGCGGCCAGCCCATCGTGTTCGTCGCTTCCTGGGCGCTGGATTCGCGCACCTGGGGGCCGTACATGCTGCATTTCCAGGAGCTCGGCTATCGCTGTATCGCGCTGGACCGGCGCGGCCACGGTCGTTCGGACGATCCCGGCCACGGCTACCGGCTGGACCGCCTCGCCGACGATCTGGCGGAACTGCTTGAACACCTGGATCTGCGCGACGTCAGCCTGGTTGCGCACTCGATGGCCAGCGGCGAAGCCACACGCTACCTCGCGCGGCATGGCCGCGGACGCGTCGCCCGCGCGGTCTTCCTTGCTCCGACCGCGCCCAGCTACGTCGAGGGCAGCCGCGAGCCGTGGAGCATGGACGAGCCCACCACCGCGGCCGTGCTCGCCGCGATTCGCCGCGATCTGCCGTACTGGCTGACCGACAACGCGAACGACTTCTTCCTGCCCGCCGAAACCGGGACCACGCCGGAATACATGCAGTACACCATCGACATGATCTGCGGCGTTTCGCTGCAGGCGCTGGTGGAATGCTTCCGCGCCAAGCGCGTGGACTTGCGCGAGGAGTTGCGCAACTTGCCGGTGCCCCTGCTGGTGATCCATGGCAACCGCGATGTGAGCGAGCCGGTGCAGCAGGGACGCGCCACCGCGGCGATGGTGCCGGACGGCCGGTTCCTGGAGTACGACGGCGCCCCGCACGGGTTCTACCACACGCATTACGAGCGGCTGATAGCCGACATCCACGCATTCCTGCGCGAGGCCGGAGTCATGCCTCGTGCCGCCTGAGCATCGGCCACCGACCACTGGCATCATCGCCGCATGAACGTTCAGACCATCGACGCCGACCGCCCCGTCGGCGACCTGCTGCGAGAGTGGCGCCGCCATCGGCGCCTCTCCCAGCTCGAACTCGCCACCGGCGCGGAACTCTCCACCCGGCACCTCAGCTTCGTCGAGTCCGGCCGCGCGCTACCCAGCCGCGACATGATCCTGCGGCTGGCCGAATACCTCGACGTGCCGTTGCGCGAACGCAACGCCTTGCTGGTCGCCGCGGGCTTTGCGCCCGCGTTCCGCCAGCGCACCCTGGACGATCCCGCGCTTGCCGCGGCACGCGCCACCATCGACCTGCTGCTGAAGGGGATGGAGCCCTATCCGGCGCTGGCAGTCGACCGCTATTGGCAGCTCGTCGCCAGCAATCAGGCGACCTTGCGCATGCTTGGTGGCGTGGCACCCATGTTGCTGGAGCCGCCGATCAACGTGCTTCGCCTGAGCCTGCACCCCGCCGGGCTCGCGCCGCGCATCCGCAACCTGGGTCAATGGCGCGGGCACCTGCTGCACCGCCTGCGCCAGCAGATCGATGCCAGCAACGACCCCGTGCTCATCGCGTTGCTGCGCGAACTGCAAGCCATGCCGGCTCCGGAGGGTGCCGGCGAGGTGGATGTGCAGACGTCCATCGCCGTACCCATGCAGCTGGAGCTGGATGGCCAGGTGCTCTCCATGCTCAGTACCACCACGGTGTTCGGTACGCCGGTCGACATTACCCTGGCCGAGCTGGCGCTGGAGGCCTTCGTGCCTGCCGATGCGACGACGGCGGAGTGTCTGCGGCGCATGGCGGAGTCGCACGAACCCGCCGTGTCGCCCTGAGCGGAGGACCGTCCGCCAGCGCGGACTGCCTGCGCCATGCACGGATGGATCGGATCGCAGCGATGCGGCGCACGTGGCATCCTGCGTCGCCATTGGCTCGTCGTTTCCGGGCCATGGGAACTCGTCATGCGCTTGTGGTCGCTGCATCCGCGTTACCTGGATGCCAAGGGTCTGGTGGCCCTGTGGCGTGAGGCCTTGCTGGCACGCGCGGTATTGCGTGACGCCACGCGCGGCTATCGCCACCATCCGCAGCTCGACCGGTTTCGCGAGCATCCGGCGCCGCGGCAAGCGATCAATGCCTATCTCGCCGCGGTTTACGCCGAGGCGCAGGCGCGCGGTTATAGCTTCGATCGCAGCCGTTTCGGTCCGGTGCGCGGGGAAGTGGCCATGCTGCCGTTGAACGACGGCCAGCTCGACCTGGAGTGGCGGCACTTGCTCGCCAAGCTGGCGCTGCGCGATCCGGCGCGGCATGCGTGCTGGCAGGGGCTGGCCCGGCCGGACTGCCACCCGTTGTTTCGCCTGCGGCGCGGGCCGGTGGCGGCGTGGGAGCGCGCTACCGGCTAGCGCGTCTTAATGCGACAGGTCGATCGCGTAGGTGGCCGTGCCGTCGCCGTGATCCTTCAACGCGCGGATGTTGTTGAGGCCGTCGGTTTCGGCGATCGCCTGCTTGCCGCTGGCGCTGGTGAACACCACCGGACCTGCGGTCCTGAGCTTCGCGAAGCGCCAGGAGCGGGCGGGCAGGTCGCGCATGCCGATGTCGCGATGCTGCTGCAGCCAGCGCGCCACGATCTCGCGCGTGCCGTCGGGCGCGGCCAGCACGATGTTGCTGCCGTCCAGGCCCGGGAAGCGGCCGCCGCCGCTGGCGCGGTAGTTGTTGGTCACCACGATGAAGGGCTGGTCGGGTTTCACCGGCTTGCCATCGAACGTCAGCGACACGATGCGCTGGCCCGCCGGCTTGGCCACGTCGATGACGTAGTGGATGCCGCCCTGGAGCTGGTCGAAGTTGAAGCCGGGGAAATGGGTGTTGATCAGCGGCTGCGCATCGGTCTTTGCCGGGTCGATGCGATTGAAGCGCGTGGCGGATTCTTCCAGCCACGCCTTTACACCCGCGCCGTCGATCTTCACCGCGGCGAGCGTGTTCGGATAGAAGTACAGGTCGGCCGCGCTGCGCAAGGTGAGCGGGCCGGGCGCCACATCGGTGTAGTCGTCCGGGCCGCCGAAGCCGGTGCGGAACGCGGCGGCGGCGGAAAGCACCGGCACCTTTGCAAGTTCCGGGTGCAGGCGCGGCAGCTCGCTGCGCACGTAGTCGCGCTGCGCTGCATTGACCACGGCCAATGCCGTCATGTCGCCCTGGTCGGCGAAGTAGCTGCTCATGCGTATGCGGCTGGCGCCGATCGGCGTGTTCACGTAGGCCACCGCGGCCTGCTGCACCGTCGCCACCAGCGGCGCGATGGCCGGGTCGGCCGCCACGCAGCTGGCGGCGTCGCCGGGCTTGCTGCAGATCGGGCGTACTTCGCTGTGCGTCTGGTGCTTGTCGATGGTCCAGCGGCCGTCACGGCGATCCAGCGCCAGTTCGATCACGCCGAGATCCTTGCCGAAGAAGCCGCCCATCACCGCCGGCACGCCGCGCACGAAGCCGCGCACGGCGTCCACGTCCTGCATGTGGGCGAAGCGCGGACCGGGGAATTCGGTGTGCGAATGGCCGAGCAGCAGCACGTCAATGCCGGGCACGCCGGCGAGATGCCAGCCGGCATTCTCCATCGCGGGCGTGTACGGCGCGGTGTCGAGGCCGCCGTGCACGACCGCCACCACCAGGTCCGGATGCTGCGCCTGGATCTGCGGCAGGTATTTCTTGGCCGCTTCCACCACACCGTCCACGGTGACCTTGCCGGCGAGGTTCTGCTTGTCCCACTGCATGATCGGCGGCGGGGTGAAGCCGATGATCGCCACGCGCAGCGGCACGCTCTCCGTCGTGCCGTCAGGCAGCTGCACGGCGATGGGTTTGCTGACGATCGTCCACGGCTTGAAGATCGGCGCGCCGTCGCGCGCGCTGTCCACGTTTGCCAGCACCAGCGGGAAATGCGGGCCGGCGCAATGCTGCTGCGCGCCGCCCTCCACGTTCATCGGCGTGCCGCTGACCTGCGAGAGCCAGCCCAGACCGTAGTTGAACTCGTGGTTGCCCGCGGTGCCGCCGTCGTAACCCACCGCATCCATCGCACGGTAGATCGCCAGCTCCTGGCCGCAGGCCAGCTTCTGCACCTGTGCCTGCCAGTCGGCCAGCACCGTGCCCTGGATGGTGTCGCCGCTGTCGAACAGGAAGTGGTTCGGAAACTGTTTGCGCGCCGCGTCGATCAGCGTGGCGGTGCGTTCGAAGCCCAGCGTGGGATCGGCTTTCTGCTTGTAGTAGTCGTAGCCGAGGATGTTGGAGTGGATATCGGTGGTTTCCAGGATCGCCACCGTGGCGTGCGAGCCGTCGGGCAGGCCGGGCGCGTGCCGGGGCTGGTGGGCGCAGCCGGCGAGCAAAGCGGTGGCGAGGAGGGCGAGGCGGGTGCGGCGAGGAAACATGACGGGATCGAATAAGCACATGGAGCCGGCAAACTAACAGAACGCTGTGACAGCTGGCAGGCCGCCATACACCGGGGTTGGCGCCATGCCGGCGCGATGCAGGCGGGCGGGCCGGCGCTTTGCCGCCCGCGCGGGAAACCGCGACAATGGTCCGCTGGCCTCGCGCCATCCCCCATCGCCGTCAGAGAGTCCCGCCGACCATGTCCGATACGCCGAAGATCATCTACACCCTCACCGACGAAGCGCCGTTCCTCGCCACGGCTTCGCTGTTGCCGATCGTGGAGGCGTTCGCCGCCACCGCGGGCATCGCGGTGGAGACGCGCGACATCTCGCTGGCGGGACGCATCCTGGCGCAGTTCCCGGATCGCCTGAAGGACGGGCAGAAGATCGGCGACCACCTCGCCGAACTGGGCAAGCTCGCTACCACGCCGGACGCGAACATCATCAAGTTGCCGAACATCAGCGCCTCGGTGCCGCAGCTGAAGGCTGCGATCAAGGAACTGCAGGCGCAGGGCTACGCGTTGCCGGACTACCCGGATGTGCCGCAGGACGACGCCGAGAAGGATGCCAAGGCGCGCTACGACAAGGTGAAGGGCAGCGCGGTGAATCCGGTGCTGCGCGAAGGCAACTCCGACCGCCGCGCGCCGCTCTCGGTGAAGAACTACGCGCGCAAGCACCCGCACAAGATGGGCAAGTGGAGCGCGGACTCGCAGACCCACGTGTCGCACATGGACGGCGGCGATTTCTACGGCAGCGAAAAGTCCGTGGTGATGGACGCGCCGGCCACGGCGAAGATCGAGTGGTTCGGCAAGGACGGCACCAGCAAGGTGTTGAAGGAGAAGGTCGCGCTGAAGGCCGGCGAGATCCTCGACGCGTCCGTGATGAGCCGCAAGGCGCTGGCCGCCTTCATCGGCGCGCAGGTCGCCGATGCCAAGGCGAAGGGCGTGCTGTTCTCGGTGCACCTCAAGGCCACCATGATGAAGGTGTCCGACCCCATCATGTTCGGCGTGGTGGTGAACGAGTTCTACAAGGACGTGATCGCCAAGCACGCCGATGTGCTGAAGCAGGCGGGCTTCGACGCCAACAATGGCATCGGCGACCTGTATGCGCGCCTCGGCAATCTGCCGGCGGAGACGCAGGCGGCGATCAAGGCCGACATCGCGGCCGAATACGCCAAGCGCCCCGCGCTGGCGATGGTGAATTCCGACAAGGGCATCACCAACCTGCATGTGCCCAGCGACGTCATCATCGACGCTTCGATGCCGGCGATGATCCGCGACTCCGGCAAGATGTGGAACGCCGAAGGCAAGCAGCAGGACTGCAAGGCCATCATCCCCGACCGCAGCTACGCGGGCGTGTACGCGGCCACCATTGCCGACTGCAAGGCGCACGGCGCGTTCGATCCCGCGACCATGGGCAGCGTGCCCAATGTGGGCCTGATGGCGCAGGCCGCGGAAGAATACGGCTCGCACGACAAGACCTTCCAGATCGCCGCCGACGGCGTGGTGAAGGTGACCGACGAGGCCGGCAAGGTGCTGCACGAGCACGCGGTGGAAGCCGGCGACATCTGGCGCGCCTGCCAGACCAAGGACGCGCCGGTGCAGGACTGGGTAAAGCTCGCCGTGTCGCGTGCACGCCTCAGCAACACGCCGGCGGTGTTCTGGCTCGATGCGCAGCGTGCGCACGACCGCGAGATCATCAAGAAGGTCGAGCGTTACCTCAAGGACCACGACACCAGCGGCCTCGACATCCGCATCCTCGATCCGGTGGCGGCGACGACGTTCTCGCTGGAGCGCATCCGCCAGGGCCAGGACACCATCTCGGTCACCGGCAACGTGCTGCGCGACTACCTCACCGACCTGTTCCCGATCATGGAGCTGGGCACCAGCGCCAAGATGCTCTCCATCGTGCCGCTGATGGCGGGCGGCGGCCTGTTCGAGACCGGCGCCGGCGGCTCCGCGCCCAAGCACGTGCAGCAGTTCCTGGAAGAGGACTACCTGCGCTGGGATTCGCTGGGCGAGTTCCTGGCCCTGCAGGCGTCGTTCGAGTTCGTGGGCGACAAGACCGGCAACGCGCGCGTGAAGGTGCTGGCCCGCACGCTGGACGAAGCCAACGGCAAGATCCTCGACAACGACAAGTCGCCCGCGCGCAAGGTAGGCGAGCTGGACAACCGCGGCAGCCATTTCTATCTGGCCCTGTACTGGGCGCAGGCGCTGGCTGCGCAGGACGAGGACGCTGCGCTCAAGACGACATTCGCGCCGCTGGCGAAGGCCTTGACCGAGAACGAGGCGAAGATCGTGGGCGAGCTCAACGGCGCGCAGGGCAAGCCGGTGGATATCCAGGGCTACTATCACCCGGACCTGGCGCTGGTCGGTAAGGCCATGCGCCCGAGCGCGACCTTCAACGAGGCACTGGCCACGCTGAAATAAGCCGCCGTCGCCCAATGCATGCGGGCGGTCGCCGCCGTCCGCTGCGTTGCCGGCGTCATGCAGCCGCCATGCGCGACCGGTTAGCCTGTGCCGTCCTCATGGACACGTGGCGTGGCGGCGTGGCTTGCCTGGCGGCGGCAGCTTGAAACCGCGCGGCATCCGTTACTGATCCTGGAGATTCCCGAAAGGAAATGGAGCGCATGATCCGGGCATCCTGGCTACCGTTGCTGCTTTGCGCCTTTGCCGGGCCGTTGTGCGCGCAGACCGCCGCCGTGCCTGCGCACGCATCCTCGACCACTGTCACGCTGGCCCCGGTCACGGTCACCGGTGTGCAACCCGGTCCCAGCCTGTGGAAAGTGAGCAGGGGCGGCCATGTGCTGTGGGTGCTGGGCACGCTGACGCCGTTGCCCAAGCGGATGCAATGGCGTTCGGCGCGAGTGGAGCGGGCACTGGCGCAATCGCAGCAATTGCTCGAAGTGCCGACGGCCCAGCTGAAGCTGGATACCGACGCCGCTGGCAAGCTGCTGCTGTTGCCGTCCGCATACGGCACACGCATGAACCTCGACGATGCCACCTTGCAGCAGTTGCTGCCGCCGCCGGCTTATGCGCACTGGCAGGCGCTGCAGCACCAGTACGGCGTGCATGGCTGGGGCAGCGCGCACTGGCGGCCGATCGTGGCCGCGCTCGAACTTTACAAGGCAGCTTTGGCGCAGGCCGAGCTGACCGATTCGGACGAGGTGGCGCATGCCGTCGAGAAGCTGGCACGCCGACATGACGTGAAGCGCACGCCAGTCGAATACCAGGTGGTGATCGCGCATCCACGCGACGCAGCGGAAACCATCCGGGAAACCCGTCCGCAAGACATCGACTGCCTGCAGCAGACCATGGACGCGGTGTCGCGCGGCATGGGCTTATTGGCGACGCGCGCCAACGCCTGGTCGGCCGGCGACCTTGCCGCCTTGCGCGATACCTCGCCGGAAGCGCATGACGGAGCGTGCGTGGTCGCCACGATGAATGCCGACTTCGAACGGCAACTGGACGTACACGACCTTCCTGCGCGGATCGACGCCGCCTGGCTGGACGCCGCGCAGCAAGCGCTGACGCGCAACGCGACCAGCTTCGCCATGTTGCCGATGGACAAGCTGCTGTCGCCCGACGGCCCGCTGGCGCGGCTCGAAGCCGAAGGCTATGCCGTGCAATCGCCGGACGAAGCCGATCCGTAAGGCACGATGCGCGGGAAGCCGGCGGGTATTCGACACTGCTTAGCCTCTCGCCGTTGCGGCCTTGGCCGATCGAACGGGTCCGTTCAAGCGTCGTTGCCCCGTTTGGGCGAACATCCGGCGATGGCCGCGGTCACAGCGCCGGCGTCGGGTGGACACTGCCCGGATGCCGGGCGCCCGATATTGCCGACGAGGATGAACCTGATGCGCCCCTGGATCGTGCTGTTGTGTTTCGTGCTGGCCGCGCCGGCCACGGTGGCTGCACCGGTGCAGACCCCGCCACCGGCAACCACGGCACCGGCACCAGCGGTGCCTGCCAACGTGCCGCTGCTGGCGCCGGTGGTGGTGAGCGGCGTGGTGCCCGGCCCGGGCTTGTGGAAGGTCAGCAAGGGCGACCACGTGCTGTGGGTACTGGGCACCTTGTCGCCGTTGCCGGGGCATATCCAGTGGGAGTCGCACGAGGTGGAGCAGGCGCTCGCGCAGTCGAAGCAGGTGCTGCTGGCGCCGAAGATCAAGATGAAGGCGGACATCGGCTTCTTCGGCAAGCTCTTCCTGTTGCCCACGGCCTATGGCGCGCGCAAGAACCCCGACGGCAAGACACTGGACCAGGTGATGGATGCGCCGACCTATGCGCGCTGGCTGGTGCTGAAGAAGCAATACATCGGCGACGACGGCGGCATCGAGCGCTGGCGCCCCTTGTTCGCGGCGCAGGAGCTCTACAAGAAGGCATTGAAGACGAACGGGCTAAGCAACGACGGTGGCGTGTCGGGCGCAGTGGACGCACTGGCGAAACGGGGCGGCGTGCCGGAGACGCCGGTGGAATACCAGGTGGAGATCAAGCAGCCGCGCGAGGCGCTCAAGGCGTTCAAGGCCGCGGCGCCCAGCGACCTGGAGTGCTTCAACCGCACGCTGGACAGCATCGAGCACGATGTGCCGGCGATGACCGCGCGCGCCAACGCCTGGGCCACCGGCGATCTGGAGGAGCTGCGCCAGTTGCCCGACAGCCATCGCCGCGACGCCTGTGTCACCGCGATCACCAGCGCCGGCTTCGCCCATCAGCTCGGCCTCGACGACGTGCCCGCGCAACTGCAGGCCGTGTGGCTGGCCGCAGCGCGCAAGGCACTGGCGGACAACACCACCAGCTTCGCCCTGCTTCCGATGAACGAACTGCTGTCGTCTACCGGTTATCTCGCCAGGTTGAAGGCGCTGGGCTATGCGGTGGAGGCGCCGATCGGTCTGGACGAAGCCCCTGCCGCGGCCGGCAGCGCCGCGCCCGCACCGGCGGGTTCGGCGGCTGCACACTGAGGCGACGGAGCGAGGCCGCTTGCCGGCGCGCTGAACTTCGACCCGGCGGGCTGGTCCGTGCGAAACCCAGGAAAGGGTCAAGGGAGTGAATGATGCGCGCTGGTTGGTGGATGGTGGCGGTGTTTGGCTTGGCGACTCAGTCGGTATCTGCGCAAGTGGCACCTGCGCCGGCCGCCACGACCGCGAAGAATCTGCCCGCGGTAGTGGTAAGTGGCGAGTTGCCGGGGCCGGGCCTGTGGAAGGTCAGCAAGGGCGACCACGTGCTGTGGGTACTCGGCACGCTCGCGCCGTTGCCGAAGAAGATGCAATGGCAGTCGCGCCAGGTGAGCGATACCGAACTGGCCGCGCAGGCGGTGCTGCTGCCGCCTGGTATCGAGCTGGACGCGAAACTGGGTTTCTTCGGCAAGCTGATGCTGCTGCCGCGGCTGATCGGCATTCGTGACAGCCCCGACGGCCGCAAGCTCGAGGATGTGTTGCCGCCGCCCGTGTATGCACGCTGGCTGGCGCTGAAAGCACGTTATCTCGGCCATGACGGCGGCGTGGAGAAATACCGGCCGATGTTCGCCTCGTTCAAGCTCTACGAGGCGGCGGTGAAGGAAGCCGACCTCAGCAACGACGATATCGCCGGCAAGCTGGTGCGCCAGCTGGCCAAGGCGCACAGCATCCCGCTGGTCGATACCAGCTATACGTTCACCGTGGCGGACCCGAAGGCGGCGCTCACCGCGTTCCGCCACAGCAGCATGGACGATACCCGCTGCTTCGAGCAGACCCTGGATCGCATCGAACATGGCCTGCCGCAGATGCAGGCGCAGGCCAATGCCTGGGCCACCGGCGACATAGACACGCTGGCACACCTGCCGCGCGACACCGCCGGCCGCGCCTGCGCCGATGCCTTCGCCGGCGCCGACTTCGCCCGCCAGCAGGGCCTGCAGAACCTGCCGGAAAAAATGGCGCAAAGCTGGATGGATGCCGCCGACAAGGCGCTGGCGCAGCATCGCAGCACGCTGGCCATGCTGCCGATGGGCGACCTGCTGGCGCCGGACGGCTATCTCGCCCGGCTCAAGGCACGGGGCTACACGGTGGAATCACCCGACGAGCAGGACGATGCGGCAGCGCCCGCCGCCGATGCCGGCAGCGCGGCCCCAGCCACTGCGGGTTCCACCGCACGCTGACCGGGCCGCGTACCGCCGCGTGGGATGGCCCGGCGACGGCAGGCTGGGCTGTCGCCCGTGCGGGATCCCGGCAGGCTGATGCGGACGACGGGCACGGGGTATAGATAGGGCAAGATGCGATATATGGAAATCGTGAGGTGACCGTCGTGATCTGGCTAGCGTGCGGATTCGTCGTCCTGCACGCGCTGGCCATCGCGCTCTTTCCGGGCGCGGCGATGGCCGTGTCCTACGCCTTCCTGATCGCGGCCCCCGCCCTGGCGGCAGCGGCCATGTTGCGGCAGTGCCTGGTCGAGGGGTATGCGCCGGCGCGGGGCTGGAGCCTGGCGGCAGCAGCGATGGTCGTGTGGATGCTCGGCATGCTCAGCAGCATGAGCCAGGATCTCCTGCTCGGCACCACCATCCTGGCGCCGACCGAAACGATGCTGATCTACACCTTGTACGGGGTGCCGCTTACCTATGCGATCGCCACCGTCGGCACCGAGCCGGCCAGCACGGTGCAACGCGTGATCGACGCCGTGCTGGCGATGACGCTGGGTCTGCTGTATTTCAGCCTGATCGTCGCGCTGAACTCCATCCACCAGGGCACCGGGACGACTTCGCCGTCGCTGATTGCCGATTTGTTCGACATCGAGAACGGGTATCTGGTGGTCGCGACGCTGTTGCGCTTCATCGCCTGCGAGCATGGCCCGCAGCGCAGGTTCTTCGGTGCGCTGGCGGGCTACGCGCTGTGTTATGCCCTGGTCGCCGCGTACTACAACCACCATGTGGCGCTGGACGTCGCGCCGAACACCGGTTCGCTCTACGACGTGGTCGTCGACGTGCCGTTCATGCTGCTGGTGGTGCTCGGCCTGCGGTCCGGCGGCGAACGCGGATGGCGTGCGCCGCCCCGGCTGACACGTTTCGTACGCAGCGCCAGTCCGCAGCTGCTGGGCATTTCGGTGCTGGTGGTGGCCTTGTTCCTGATACGCCACCGCTTTACGTGGGGGGCCGTCGGCGTGATGGTCGCCCTGCTCGCCACCGGCCTGCGCAGTGTGCTTTCGCAGGTGCGGCAGGCCGAGGCCGAGTTGCTGCTGCACCGCGACCGCGAGCATCTGGCCGCGCTGGCCAGCGTGGACGGCCTGACCGGGGTGTTCAACCGGCGCAGCTTCGAGGAGGCGCTGCAGCGGGAATGGCATGCCCCCGGGACGGTGGCGCTGCTGCTGGTCGACGTGGACTTCTTCAAGCAGTTCAACGATCGCTACGGGCACGGCGCCGGCGACGACTGCCTGCGCGCGGTGGCGGCGGCGCTGCATCGGGTCCTGCCGCCGACCGGCATGGCCGCCCGCTACGGCGGCGACGAATTCGCGTTGCTGTTGCCGCGCGCGGCACCGGAGACGGCGCGCGCGGTGGCGGATCGCCTGTGTGCGGCCATAGGGCGGCTCGGCGTGGCCCACGAGGACAACCCGCACCGCAAGGTGACGATCAGCGTTGGCGTTGCCATCGGCGGGTCATCTCCCGCCGACCTGGTTGCATCGGCCGACCGCGCGCTGTATGCCGCGAAGCGGGGTGGGCGCCACCGCGCCGAAGGGCCGGGCTGATCTCGGGCTCTCAGGCCGACGCCGCATCGAGTGCGGCGATCTCGCCGGCACCGAGGCTGAGCGACAGTGCACCCAGCAGTTCCTGCAACTGCAGCACGCTGGTGGCGCTGGCGATCGGTGCGGTGATGGACGGGCGGGCGATCAGCCAGGCCAGCGCCACCTGCGCCGGCGTGGCGCGATGCGAGGCGGCCACCGCGTCCAGTGCGTCGAGCACGCGCAAGCCCTGCGGGTTGAGGTAACGCTTCGCCGCGCTGCCGCGCGCGCTGCTCTTGGCGAGGTCGGCCGCGCTGCGGTACTTGCCGGAAAGGAAGCCGCTGGCCAGCGCGTAGTAGCAGACCACGCCCAGGCCCTCCTCGCGCACCAGCGGTTCGAGCCCGGTTTCGTAGGCGCCGCGCGCGACCAGGTTGTATTCCGGCTGCAGGCATTCGTAGCGGGGCAGGCCGTGCTCCTGCGACACCGCCAGCGCGTCGGCGATGCGGTCGGCGCCGAAGTTGGAGGCGCCGATCGCGCGCACCTTGCCTTCCTCGATCAGCCGCGCGAATCCACCCAGCGTCTCGTGCATCGGCACGCTGGCGTCGTCCTGGTGCGCGAAGTAGAGGTCGATGCGGTCGGTCTGCAGGCGCTTGAGCGAACCTTCCACCGCCGCGCGGAGGTTGACCGGCGACAGGCCGGGATGCTCGGCCCATTTCGCCACCTTGGTGGCGATCAGCACCCGGTCGCGCTTGCCGCTCTTCCGCAGCCATTTGCCGATGATGGTTTCCGACTCGCCGCCGGTGTTGCCCGGCACCCATGCCGAATAGACGTCGGCGGTGTCGATCAGGTTGCCGCCGCCGTCGACGAAGGCGTCGAGCAACTCGAACGAGCGCGCCTCGTCGGCACTCCAGCCGAATACGTTGCCGCCGAAAACCAGCGGGGCGATGGAAAGCGGCGAACGGCCGAGCGGGCGGTGTTGCATGGCGATCTCCGGAGGCGGCTGCGGCTGGCCGGGCCGCGGGTGCCGATTCAGCCGGAGTGTTCGAAAGCAGTCACGACGAAGTGTTGAACCAGCGGCTCGAACTCCAGCAGGTAGTCCCGGTCCTCGGGGTAGTACCTGGCCTTGAGCAGCTCGTCTCCGGCGAAAGCGCGGATGCTCTCCTCCGAATCCCAGTGCGTCACGGTCAGGAAATGCGTGAGCTCGGCCTCGTCGCGTCGAAGCACGGCAACATCGCGGTTGCCGGAGACGGAACGGTAGTCCGGAACGGCGCGCCGCTCAAGGAAGGCCGCGTAGGCGTCAGCCTTGGCGCGTGGGGTGATTCCGTGCCAGATGCGGCAGATCATCGGGTTCTCCCGTACCGTCCAGCGTGGCTTGCGACCGGTGGCGGCTCAGCCGCCACCGGTCGACCAGGTCTACGGGTGCCGTCGCATGTATGCGCCGGCGGGGTGGATCAGGGCGAGTTGATGGGAAACAGCTGGCGCGCGCCGCTGACCGGGCCACGCCACGAGCCGCGCTTGGAGGCGTCCGTTGCGATCAGCTGCCGGAAGGCGCCAAGCAGGGTCAGCGGGCGCCGGTCTGCGCGGTCCAGCTGGCGGGCGAGTTCGGGGGAATGCACATGGCCGTGCTGCAGCAGCAGGCCGATCAAGGGCGAGCGCATGGTGAATTCCTTGCAAGTGGGGGTGGGGACAAGTGCAAGGTAAAGCGTGGCGGACGCTCGAAAAAGCGATATCTTCGCAAGCCTGACTTGAGGATCATTCAAGATGACGCGGCTCTCGCTGGACCTGCTGCAGCAGTTCGTACTGGTGGCCCGCCACGGCAAGCTGTCGCGGGCCGCGGAGCAGGCGCATCTCACGGTGAGTGCGCTCAGCCACCAGATGCGCCAGCTGGAGGAGCGGCTGGGCCGGCGCCTGCTCGAACGGGGTCCGCGCGGGGTGAGCCTTACCGTGGAAGGCTGCCGCCTGCTCGAGGCCGTGGGAGGGCATTTCGACGGCATCGAGCATGCGCTGATGCGTTACCGCGACTACCGCCACGATGCGCTCACCCTCAGCGCCAGCCCCGGCATCATGTCCAGCTGGCTGGTGCCGCGGCTGCCGCGGCTGGTGGCGGCGCATCCGGAACTGGAGCTCAACCTGCAGTCCTCGTCGACCCTGGTGGAGTTCGAGCGCGAGCCGGTGGACTGCGCGCTGCGCTATGGCCGCGGCCAGTGGGAGGGCTTGCATAGCGAGCGCTTGTTCGGCGAGTGGATCGCACCAGTAGCCGCACCCGAACTGATAGCGCGGATGGGCGGCGCCAACCACGACGATCTGAGCGACTGGCCGCTGCTCGGCGATCCACACCCGGCCGACCGCTGGCGCGACTGGTTCGCGCGTTTCGGTGGCCGACTGCCAGAGCGTCGCGTGGCGAACTTCGACAGCATTGACGCGGCGCGCCATGCGGCGCTGGAGGGCCTGGGCGTGGGCCTGGGCCGCATGGTGACCTCGAAGTCCCTGATCGACGCCGGCCTGCTGGTGGTGCTGGGTCACAACTACCTGCCGGTGCAGGAGGCGTACTGGCTGGTGTATCCGCCACGTTCGCAGGATCACCGCGGCCTGCATGCATTCCGCGAATGGCTGCTGGCCGAAGCGGACGATTACTGCCGGCGGCTGCCGATCGGGTCGCCCGAAGCCGCGCTGGAAGATTGACCGGCCGCACATCGCTATAAAATCGCCAAGTCCGGCCGCTATGCGCCGGTCGCATCCGATATCGCGGCATCCATAAGGAACTCCTATGCAACGCACAGCCATCCTCGTCGACGGCGCTTTTTTTATTGCCCGCTACCGCAAGGTTTGGGGCGACCGCGACGTCAACGACGCGCGCACCGTGGCCAAGACCGTGTTCGGCATGGCGCTGGAACACCTGAAGGCGCTCGATCGCCCGCGCGAATCGCTGTACCGCATCTTCTTCTACGACTGCCCGCCGTTGGACAAGAGCTTCGTGCGCCCGGTGAGTGGCGACACCGTGGATTTCGGCCGCAGCAGCGCCGCCGCGTTCCGTCGCGAGCTGCACGAACAGTTGCGCCGCCAGCGCAAGATGGCGTTGCGGCTGGGCCGGCTCGCCGAACGCGGCGAGTGGAAGCTGAAATCCCATGCCATGCAGCAGTTGCGCGACGGCAACCTGCATTGGGAGGATCTGGGCGATGAGCACTACGAACCGGAAATGCGCCAGACCCAGGTGGACATGAAGATCGGTATCGACATCGCCGCGCTGGCTTACAAGCAGCAGGTGGACCAGATCGTGCTGGTGGCCGGCGACGCGGATTTCATCCCCGCCGCGAAGCTGGCGCGGCGCGAAGGCATCGACTTCATCCTCGACCCGATGTGGCAGGGTATCGCCTCGGATTTGCACGAGCACATCGACGGCCTGCAGTCGGTGTGCCCGCGGCCGTTCTGATACACAGCTGATACGCCTCCACCCCCTCTCCACCAGCCAAACTGCAAGCTTCGGCAGCTGGCATACCCTGAGGAGTCACCCATGAAAGTGTCGAAATTCTGCGGCATAGGCATCGCACTGTTGGCTTTCGGTACGACGGCCGGCGCAACGCAGGCCATGAAGCATCAACCCGCCGGCGCAGCGGCGACGTCGGGCAGTGCCATCGACGCCGTGCTGGCGGGCGGCTGGCGATTGCCGGCGAACCGCGCGCGCGACGTCTACCGCCACCCGAAGGCCACGCTGCAGTTCTTCGGCATCCAGCCGAGCCAGACGGTCGTCGAAATCAACCCCTCCGCCGGTTGGTACAGCGAGGTGCTGGCGCCGCTGCTGCGCGACCACGGCCACTACATCGCCGCCGAGCCCATGCCGTCGAACGGTAGCGAAGCCAGGCGCGACGACAGCACGCTGCGCAAGAAATTCGCCGCCGACCCGGTCGAATACGGCAAGGCGAGGGTCGTCGAGTTCGACCCCAGGACGCCGGTGTTCGGGGCCCCCGGTTCGGCGGATGCGGTGCTGACCTTCCGCAACGTGCACAACTGGGCGATGGCGGGCACCGCGCCGGCCATGTTCAAGGCCTTCTTTGCCGTGTTGCGTCCTGGCGGCGTGCTTGGCGTTGTCGATCACCGCGCCGCGCCCGGCGCCACGCTCGACGCGGTGAAATCCAGCGGTTACCTGCCGGTCGACTACGTGGTGAAACTTGCCACCGATGCCGGCTTCAAGCTCGTCGCCCAGAGCGAGATCAACGCCAACCCGAAGGACACCAAGGACTATCCCAAGGGAGTGTGGACGTTGCCGCCCACGTTGGAGCTGGGTGACACGGACCGGGCGAAATACCTGGCCATTGGCGAGTCGGACCGCATGACGCTGCGCTTCGTGAAGCCGGCGGACACGGCCGCCGCCACGACCTCGCACTGAATGCCGCGCGCCGGCCGGCCATGCTCATCGCGTTGAACAAGCCCTATGGCGTGCTCTGCCAGTTCACCGATGAGCGCGGCCGGCCCACGCTGGCCGACTATGTGAAACAGAAGGACGTCTACGCGGCGGGCCGGCTGGATCACGACAGCGAAGGCCTGCTGCTGCTCACCGACGACGGCCGGCTCGCGCACCGCCTCACCGATCCGCGGCACAAGCAGCCCAAGACTTATCTGGTGCAGGTGGATGGCGCGATCGACGATGCGGCGCTCGCCGCCTTGCGCCGCGGCGTGGTGCTGAACGACGGCCCCACCTTGCCGGCGCCCGCCGAACATGCCGACGAGCCGGGCTGGCTGTGGCCGCGCGATCCGCCGGTGCGTTTCCGCAAGAGCATCCCCACCAGCTGGCTCACCCTCACCTTGCGCGAAGGGCGCAATCGTCAGGTGCGCCGGATGACCGCGGCGGTGGGTTTCCCCACGCTGCGGCTGATCCGCGTGCGCATCGGCGAGCATGCGCTGGACGGGTTGGCATCCGGCGAGATGCGTGTGCTCGGCTGATCCGACGCATTCCATCGTCTAGCGCGGCACCGAGCTGGCGCAGCCAGCTGCGGCCGGGTGGGGTCGGCAGCAGCGCGCGAACCGTCATGGCGGCGCATCAGATGTTCGATCATCGCCACGCCCAGCGAGCCGCTGAAGTGGGCGCGGCGCATGGTCCAGCCTAGGTAGCCGCGACTCGCCAGCGCCTGCCCGGCACCGGACAGGAGCAGGCCTGCCGCGCGCAGGGTCCCCGTGCCGGTGGCACTGGGACGCACCGCATGTTTGCCGAGTTCGATCCGGGCCTGCCGGCGCAATGCCTCGTAAAACGTCACGTCCATTCACGTCGGGCTATGATGACGCGCGCGCCGAAACATCGCATTGAAATCATGGAAGTACGAGGCGCGGAGAAGACAGGTTCCGACATCGGCCGGTTGGACACCGCGGTGCGGAAAAGGCCTGCAAGCGTTGCTCTCCTACGGAACGGACGCCAGGATTATTCAATGCCGGGTGGTTTTGCCATCATGAATATTCCTGCCTGCACGCTGTGGGTGAGGAGCAGGATCAAATTTCGGCGGCAGGTTTATCTCACTTGATGGATTCCGAATCTCGAGGTGTGTTCAATGTCGTCGGCTAATCCAACCGCTTCCACCGAGAGTGAGGGTTCGTTGCGGCTCGTTCTCCTGGAAGACGACGATCTTTTGCGCGAGCACGTTCTGGCCCCGAAACTGCGCCGATTCGGTTTCGAAGTCCGGACTTCGGGAAGCATGGCGGAGATGTCTGAAGTCATAGGGAAAATGGTGCCCGACATTGTCATTTTGGACATCGGCTTGCCGGACAGCGACGGTTTCGAAGTGGCGCGCGGTTTGCGTGCGCGCAGCCCGGGGCTCGGGATAGTGATGTTGACGGGACGGTCCGAAAGCGTCGACCGCATCCGGGGGCTGACCGAGGGTGCCGACGCCTACCTCGCCAAGCCTGTCGAGATTGACGTCCTGGTGGCGACGCTGCACAGCGTCGCGCGGAGACTGAAGCCGCATGCCCCGGATATTGCTGGTACGTGGCGCCTGAGCTCGGATAACTGGATTCTGGTTTCCCCGCTGGGGGGAAGGGTGACGCTTACCAAGACCGAGCGACTGTTGCTGGAGGAGCTGATGCGACGCCTCAATCAGGTCGTATCAAGAGAAGTACTGATCGGTGTGCTGGCCGATGATGTGCTGGCGTTCGATCCTCATCGTCTGGATTCCATGATCCACCGTTTGAGGCGAAAGGTATTGGCGACGCTGGGTATCCCGCTGCCACTGGATGCAGTGCACGGCGCCGGCTATCTCCTGGCGGCATGAGGAGGAGTTGCTCCATCACCCGCCGAGCGCTCTCGTGGCAATGCGTGGTGTTATGGACGACGGACGTCAGTCGCGCAATGCCTTCATCGCGCCCGAACCATGCTGCCCGAGCGACGCTGCGACGCTGGCGACGAGGGCATCTGGCGAGAATGGCTTCGGCAGACGTTTGATGTTTGGCTCGTCGCTCCGCGCCGGCAGGCCATCGGTATCGAGGTGGGCGGAGATGAGGATGGCGGGTATTTCATGAAACCGGTCGCGTAGCTTGCGCAGCACCTGGGTGCCGTCCGCGCCGGGCATGTGATGGTCGCATACGATGACATCAGGGGCGTACTGCATGTGTTGCGCGAGGTATTCGGCATTCGCGCCATCGCAGGCCTCCGTGACGTCGTATCCCTTTTTCTTGAGTGCCTTGGCAAGGACGACGCGCAGATCCTGGTCGTCATCGACAAGAAGGACGTGGTGACGCCTCTCTGTTACACCGGACGGCTGGGCGGCATCGGGTGACGGTGTCATGGGAAGTCCGATGCGAAAGATGGAGCCCTTGTCGGGTGCGCTTTCCACGCTTATCTCGCCGCCTGCGCGCTGGATCAAGCCGTAAACGACGCTGAGCCCCAGCCCTGTACCGCTGCCCACCGGCTTGGTGGTGAAGAAGGGCTCGAAGATTTTTTCCTTTATGTGTTCCGGGATGCCGGTTCCGGTGTCCTGGACGGACAAGTTGGCGTGGGTTTGCCCGAGCTCGAGGGCGAGCGTGCAGATGCCGCCCGCCGGCATGGCGTCGCGGGCGTTGGACACAAGGTTGATGATGGCGAGCTCGAACTGGCTGCGATCAAAGCGGATGGGCGTTTCCCGATTCGGGATGTGCGCCTGAAAGCGGATGGAGGGCGGCAGGATCTGGCGTATCAGCGGCTGGAGTTCGCGCAATGCCAGCGCCATGTCGAAGGTTTCCAGCTGGGTGACGTCGCGCCGGCTGAAATTGAGCAGTTTCCGACAGACGGAGGCTCCCCGGCGTGCGGCCAGCTCGATACCTTCCATGGCGTCTTCGATGGAGTGAATCTCTTCCCGCAGTCCAGCGTCTTTTTCGGTCAACCCGGCCAATCGATCCCGTTCCGTGGAAAATCCGAGGATGATGCCGAAGACATTGTTTATGTCATGGGCTATGCCGCTGGCGAGCTTGCCGATGGCATCCATTTTCTGCGCATGCAGCAGCTGTTCGTGGGTGCGTTCACGCTCGGCTATTTCCCTGCTCAACAGCTGCCGCTGGTGGTTCGATTCCACCAGGCTGTCGCGCAGCGCATGGATGCTTCGATCCAGGATGATCGCTATCAGCAGATAACTCAGCAGCGTTTGCAACGGCAGATGGCCGTATGTGTCTATAAGAGCGCTGGGGGGCATGAGCGCGTGGCCAATGCTTATCGGGGCCGAGCTGACCGTCAGGATCGCGACCTCGGCGCCATAGGCGATCCACAAGGCCTTGCGCCCAAGCATCATGCCGCTGAGGGCCAGCAGCATGATCATGGTCAGATTGTCGTTGATGACCTGATAGCCGAACGCTATGTAGGCAAGCGCCGCCGAACCCAGCATGACCTCCAGAAAGAGCGCTACGGCTGCCCGGAACTTTCCTTTGCGAATAAGGTAAATGCCGGTCCATGCCGACAAGGTCATGGCCAGATCGGTTCCCATGTCTATGGCGATGGCCGCATGCACGCCTAAGCGGGCCTTGCCGTAGAAGTGCTCCACCATGTAGGGCCAATGGAGCGAGATCAGGTAGATCTTGTTCAGTGGCGTGCGCAGCCCTTCGAACAGCAGCAGCCATTGCATGAAGACGGCATTGCGGAGGTCGACGGGATCATCGATGGGAACCCGTCTAACCCATGACAGGAATCGCAAAAGCATGCGATTCATGCTGCGCGCGCCACCCGGCGCGGCGGAACAAGGATTCCGTGTCTTGTCTCGCTACAGCGTTGCGGCATCACGTGCATCGTGCGGAGGCGTGCGCGGTGAGAATTCGGTGAGTTTACGGCCATAACGTCGTGTGTGACTAACAAAAAACACGACGCTAACCTGCGGCGGCTCGACAAAGGCGCCTGGTGCATGTCGCCAAGCCTGTCGGAGTGCATTCGCCGGAATTTTGGGGGCCGGCGCAGTCATCAGCGATGCAACATCGTTTGGGGGAACACCTCTATGTCGATCGATAGATACCGGCCATGGCTTGCGGGCATGGCCGTGGTGCTTGCGGGTAGCCTGGGGCAAGGTGCTCATGCCGCCACAGCCACCCAGTTGAATGGAGCAGCGCCGGCGACGCCGTTGCTGGACGCATCGAAGATCAACGCCAGTCAGCTGACGACGCTGAAGGGCACCGTATCGTTGCATGCCATTACCAGCACGGATCTGGGCCCGATGGCCCAGACGAAGGTGATCCCGTCGATGACGCTACTGCTCAAGCGCGGCGCGGAGCAGCAGAAGCATTTCGATGCGTACCTGGCTTCACTGAACGTTCCGTCTTCGCCGAACTTC
The DNA here is from genome assembly GCF_044904705.1 of Dyella agri. Taxonomy (NCBI): domain Bacteria; kingdom Pseudomonadati; phylum Pseudomonadota; class Gammaproteobacteria; order Lysobacterales; family Rhodanobacteraceae; genus Dyella; species Dyella agri. The sequence continues at coordinate 275,926 of NZ_JADIKL010000003.1, read as the reverse complement.
CACAAATGGCTGACAGCCAAGCAAGTAGGCGAACAGTTCGGACCGAGCGACCAGGACGTGGCGACGGTGGAGAAGTGGCTGGAGTCGCAGGGCCTGGGCGTGAAACTGGTGACGCCGGACAAGATGATGATCCGGTTCTCGGGTTCGGTGACGGCGGTGCAGCGGGCCTTCTCGACGTCGATCCATCAGTACGTGGGCGATGACGGCAGAGTGCGTTTCGCCAATGCGACGGAGCAGAAGCTGCCGACGGCGCTGACGCCGGTGGTGGCAGGTGTGGCATCGATGACGAACTTCTTCCCGACACCGCAGGTGAAAAATATCCATGCTGTGAAGCGGGACAGCAAGGGTCATTGGGTGGCGGTGGACGGAAAGTCGTCGGATTTCAACTTCCAGTTCAATGGTCAAGTGGACTTTGACGTGGTGCCGGCGGATTTCGACACGATCTACAACGTGAATTCGCTGTGGTCCCAGAACACGCCGGTCCGCGGCAGCGGCCAGACGGTGGCTGTGCTGGAGCGGACCGACGTGCAGGACGCGGATGTGGCGACGTTCCGCCAAACGTTCCTGCCGCCGGATGCGCAAGGCATGTTCACCCAAGTGCATCCTGCGCTATACGTGGGCGACACCAGCTGTGCGGATCCTGGAACGAACGGAGACGAGGGTGAAGCGGCCCTGGATGCGGAGTGGGCTGGCGCGGCTGCACCGGATGCCAACGTGGTGCTGGCGTCATGCGCGGACACCGGCAGCGACTTTGGCCCGTTCCTGGCAGCGCAGAACCTGATATTCCAGCCCGCACCGCCCGCGATCATGAGCTTGAGCTATGGCGAGTGCGAGGTGATCAGTGCGGCCGTAGGCGATAGGAATGAAGCGGCGTACCTGTGGTCGACCGCGGCGGCGGAAGGCGTGACGGTGTTCGTATCATCAGGAGATGCGGGCTCGGCGGGTTGCGACCAGAACCAGCCGGCAGCGAGCTTCGGCATTGCGGTGAACGGCATGGGCAACACGCCGTACAACGTGTCGGTGGGGGGCACGGATTTCGACGATCTGGGCAATCAGTCCAAGTACTGGGCCCCGGGCAACGGGAACCTGGGCGTGAGCGCGATGAGCTACATCCCGGAGCAGCCGTGGAACAGCTCGTGCGCGAGCAGCAAGCTGTATCCGTTGCTGGGTTATTCGGATCCGAACACAGCATGCAACACGAGTCCCGGGAACAACCTCCTGAACACGGCGGCCGGTAGCGGCGGCCCGAGCTATTCGTGGCCTCAGCCGAGCTGGCAGACGGGCGTGGCGGGCATGCCGCAAACGCAGAGGCGCATGATTCCGGACGTTTCGCTATTTGCGGCGAGCGGCATCTACGGGCATGCACTGATCTTTTGCATGTCGGATCAATCGGAGGGTGGCACGGCCTGCAACTACCTGAACCCCACGGATGCGGTCTACAACAGCGCGGGCGGCACATCTTTCGCCGCACCGGCGATGGCGGGCATCCAGGCGTTGATCAACCAGAAGTCGGGGGTGAGTCAAGGCAACATGGCGCCGGTGCTGTATGACCTGGGGCGCAAGCAGTATGGCAGCGTGGGGTCGCCGACGGGCACGTGCGGCAATGACGGCTCGGGTGTGAACTGCGTATTCCACGACATTACTGTGGGTGACATCGACGTGCCGTGCTATGCGGGAACAGCGGATTGCTATTCCAAGGGGAACGACAGCTACGGCGCGTTGAGCAACGGCGGGGCAATGACGTTGGCGCCGGCGTGGAAGGCGGGCTATGGCTACGACTACGCGACGGGCCTGGGCTCGGTAAACGTGGAGCACCTCGTCAATGCTGTCGCCATGCTCGATGCGCGCGGGCAGGCCGTGCCGACCTGGAACTTCATGGGGCTGGACGACAGCGGCAACACGGGCGGGTTCAGCGGCCGCAGCAACGTGATCCTGATCGACAGCGCCAATGGCAACTCGACCATCCTGGCGATGAACGGCGGCACCGTCGTCGTCAGCGTCGCCACCGACAGCCCGGTTTTCACCCCAGGCGACCAGCTGGATGGTGTGCCGGCGGATGTCGGCAAGTTCGTAATGGCAGGTCAGCCCGTGCTTGAAACTGACAACGCCACGACGAATACGGCCACCCTCGAAATTTATGGAGGGACAGGTTGGCAGACGTTCAAATTCCCGCATCCGGCCGGTTGGACCCTGGTGGGCTCAGGGGTGGTTGATGCGACGAACGTGTCGAAGGAGATCTGGCGCAACAACAGCACCGGTCAGCTGGGCTTCTGGCAGGTGAGCTGCGGCGGGTTCTATATCCTTGGCCATAAGCACGCCTTTTGCGGCAGGAACGTCGAATCAACGATCGACGCGACGGCTGGCTATACGCCACGTCTGGCGGACCTGAACGGCGATGGTTACGTCGACATCGTGTGGACTGGCCCGAACAACGACATCTACTACTGGATCAACGACGGCACGGGCAACTTCACCAAGACCTATGGCGGCACCTATGCCGCCGGCTGGGAGCTGGAAGGTGCGGGCCGGATCGCGGGAAGCGGCCAGACGGATCTGATCTGGTTCAACCCGTCGACGAGCCAGTTGGGCTGGTGGGTCATGAATGGCACACAGGTGCAGGATCGCGAGACGCGCAACGTAACGAGCGGTTACACGATTGCGTCGATCGAGGACTTCGACGGAGACGGCCTGGCGGACATTCTGTGGACCAACAGCCAGGGTGATGCCTATGTGTGGCAGGGCACGGGGGGAGCGTTTGTGCCGCAGCACCTGGCGGATGGCCTGGGCAATGTGTACACGATCCCGGCAGGCTATGTGGTGCAGAAGAGCCGACTGCAGGGTGTGAAGGCAATGCCGGCGCAAACGACAGGTCCAGTCATCCCGTAAGTTCGGAGATAGGGAAAGGCCAAGGACGGCCGCCTGGTCTCGATCGATGCAAAGCAGCCGGCGCTACTAGTCGACGAACCCGGCGTCATCGGGCGCATGGGTGTCCTTTGCGGGAAAGGCACCCACTGCAGCAAGCTTTTCGCGGCGAGGTCGACAAGTACACCTGGGTCGACATCGGTTGCTCTTGCTGCCCAGCGAACGGATTGCGATCAGGTACCCATGGCTGATCATGAGGGGCAGGCCCATGCATTGCGGGCTGGAGGCCTCAGTGTGCATCGAAGACCAGCCGCGCCTGCATCATGATCTGGCGACCGTAGATGTCGTAGTTTTCGACGTCGAAGTAGGGGTAGTCGCCGAAGGTGGAATCGCGCGGCGGCATCTTGTTGGCGAGGTTGTCCGCCGTGAGCATGAAGCTGAGTCGGCGGGTGGGTGCATAGCTGAGGGTCCAGTTGAAGGTGACCCATGGGTGCAGCTGGGTCGCGCCTGGGGAGCCGGTGCCGTAAAGCGCGGTCGCCTGGTTGGGCGACGCGCCATATCGACGGCCATAGAGCGTGCTGCTCCAGGCACCGCCGGGGGCTGTCCAGTCCAATGCTCCGGTAAGCACGTCATGCGGGCCGGCGACCGGTTCCTGCGGCAGGTCGGCCGAGTAGCGGAAGTCGTGCCGGAACTGGTTGTTGTAGTCCATCTCCAGGCGGAGGCTGCCGAAGCGCGTGGGAGCGAAGCGGTAGCGCAATGCGGCGAAGATCGAGTGCACCGTCTCGCTGGAGAGGTTGACGTAGGTGGTGACCACGCTGTCGATAGGCCCGCCGGGCATCGGGCGATGGACCTGGCCGTCGACCGGATCGGTCAACGCACGGCAGCGCGCGGACGACGGGTCGAGCTGGCCGAGCAGGCAGCGCGCCTCGTCGTAGGAAAGCAGGTCTACGTTCTGTGCTACTTCCTCGTTGCGGATGGCGATGTCGAGATAGTCGACGCTGAGATTCAGCCGGTCGGTGGGCGACCACACGGCGCCGAGCGACCAGGTGCGCGCGTCGGTGGGCTTGAGCGAAGGATTGGCCAGCGTGACGCCGCGCACGGGATAGGCGTATGCGCTGCATTCGGAGGCACCAGCGAGCGCGCACAGGTAGTAGTCGGTCACCGTGGCGTAGTAGCCCGAGGGGCTGAGGAACAGCGCGGAGAGATCCGGCGCCTTGAAGGCAGTGGCGTAGTTCGCGCGCAGCAGCAATACGTCGAATGGGCGGTATTCGATGCCCGCGCGATAGGTGTAGCGGTGGCTGGCGCGGGCGGGCCCGGTGTAGCGGTCATAGCGGCCGGAAAGATCCACGGTAAGCGGCTTGAGCAGCGGCAAGTTCAGCTCGAATGCGGCCGCGGCATGTTGGCGCTGGCCGCCGCCGCCTGAAGCCGTGTGCTGGAACGCCAGCTGCTCCGAGAACAGCGGGTTGAGCGGCTCGTGCCAGGATTCGCCGCCGGCCTCGACCAGGGAGGCGAAGCCTGCGTCCCCGCCGGGCAGGCTGAACCAGGCGGCGTTGCCCACCGTGAGGCGGGTGGTGTCGAGGCGGGTGTCGCTGGCCTCGTTGGCGTACTGCGCGAAGCCGGCGTACTGGGCTGGCGTCACCGCGCTGAAGAAGCTTGCGTAGTCGCCGCGGTACAGTGGCAGGCCGGTGGCCGGATCGGTCGTGCCGGTCGCGCCCAGCAAGGCATCGAAGAAGCGGTTCACGCGCGGTGTGACAAGCAGCGGTTCCTCCACCAGCGTGCGATCGCCGCTGCGCAGGTAATAGAGATCCCAGGTCCAGCCGGAGTCGCCGAAATTTCCGTTGGCGCCCACATCGGCCTGGTAAAGCACGTCGCGTTGGCGCGCCATCTGGCCGTACGCGCCGCCGGGCACTTCCTCGGGTGCGAAGACCCGCTCCGGATACAGGATCTGGCCGCTGGCGGCGTCTTCGATGGCGCCGCCCGGCAGGCTGGCGGGAGTCCAGTACGTCGGACCCGGATACCAGCGTTGCTGCTGCCAGTTCCACATCGCGTCCATATATAACTGCAGCTGGTCGTTGGCGCGGTAGCGCAGCTTCAGCAGGCCGTCGTAGCCCCGCTCCTGGTTGCTGTAGGTGCGCCAGGCATCGCCGCGCGGCGAGCCGCAGTAGTGGGTGCCGGCGTTGTTGCCGACGAGCGTGTTGCTGCCGGCGAAGAGAAGGTTGTCGCAGCCGGCGGGCGGGTCGAGGTAGCCCTGCGGGTAACCGTTGAAGCCCGCCAGCGTGCCGTAGTCCTGGATGCCGGCCTGGACGGGAGGCATGCGCTGCTGCGGGCCCGTGCCATCGGTGAGCGGACGTTGGTAACCCCAGATGGGGTCAGCGTTGGTGAACTCCATCGCGCCCACGGTTTGCCAATGTCCCTGCGTGTGTCCCCAGGTGAAGGTCACGCGCTGGTTGGCGCCGCCACCGGCCGGGTAATGGCCGGCTTGCACCTCCACTGAACCTCCGTGCGATTGCGCGCGGGTGACGATGTTGACCACGCCACCGATCGCCTGCGAGCCGTAGATCGTCGAACCGCCACCGGCCATCACGTCGATATGGTCGACAATCGAGAGCGGCAGGTTGGCTACGCTGGCGGCGAGGGTGCTGCCGTTGTAGGGGCGTCCGAAACGTGCCAGCGGCTTGCCATCCACGAGCACGAGGGTGAACTGCGGGCTGAGCCCGAACAGGCTGATGGGCTGTGCGCCCTGGGTGAACGAACCGGCGGTTTGTGGTCCCTGCACCGGCCCGGTGGCGAAGACCATGTTGCGCAGCACCTCGGCGACGCTGCTGAAGCCGCGAGCCTGGATTTGCGCCGCGGTGATCGTGAGTACCGGGGTGGCGGTTTGCACGCTGGCGTTGTCGATCAAGGTGCCGCTTACGGCTACCGTGGCCAAGGTCGCGACGATCTTTGGAGGTGGGCGAAGCGATATGGGCATCGTTTCCTGCTGCTTCGGAATCAGCACGAAACTCGTCCCGCCCAGATCGCGCCAGCGCAAGCCCGTGCCGCGCAGCAGCCGTTCAAGCGCTTCCTCCGGGGTATAGATTCCGGCCAGGCCGCGGGTGCGCAGACCGGCGACGAGCGCTGGCGCATAGGCCACTTGGGTGCCGCCTTGAGCGGCCAGTTCGTCCAGCGCGCGATCGAGCGGGCCCGGAGGAATCGAGTAGGTGTGCCGTGATGCGGTTTCGAGGGGGAGCGCCGACTTTTGAGGGTTGGCGTGCGTCGACCATGCGATGGTGACCAGCAGGCATGCCAAGAGGCGGACGGGCAGTAGGCGCCGGGTTCCCGCTGTTGGATGCTTGGCCAGCATGCGCCCCCCCGTGTCTGCCGCTTGCAATGGGACAGTAGCTGCCCCTGTGCCTCACGGGTACATCATACGGGCGCACCAGGCAACAGATTCAAGGACGCCAAGGCCCGAACGAAGCAGGCCCGGCCGTGCTCGGCCGGGCCTGCGGGAGACGGCGCGCATCCCTGCGCGCCGTGTCTTTCTCAGAACGTCATGCTCCAACCGTTGAGCGTGCCGTAATCACCGCTGTACCACGGGTCGTTGTCGATCACGCGCAGCTTCCAGGTGCCATTGCCCTGCACCGAGGAGGCATTCACCGTGTAGGTGGCGTTGATGTTGCCGTCGTCGTTGTAGTCCGGCGACTGCAGCACCGCATACGCACCGTTCGGCGCAACCAGGTCGATCTCCAGATCGCCCGACCAGTTGTGCGTGATGTTGACGTGCACCGACAGGGCCGCCGGCGCCGCACCCGGCTCACCGGTCACCGCGATGCTGCTGGTGATGGTGGCGTTGTCGGCGATCGTCTTCTTGGTGTTGTTGCTGAAGGTGCCACCGCTGGGCGCGGTCACGGTCACCGATGCGGTCTTGCTGCTGGTCGCACCGGTGTTGTCCTTCACCGTCTCGGTCACGCTGTAGGTGCCCGCCGCCGCGTAGGTGTGGCTCGGGCTCGCCGTCGTCGCCGTCGAGTTGTCGCCGAAGGTCCACGCGTATGAGCTGATCGTGCCGCCCGTATCGGTGGAGCTGTCGGTGAAGCTCGCGGTCAGGCCGCTCACCGTGTCGGTGAAGTTCGCCACCGGCTTGCCGGTGCTACCGCTGGAGACGGTCACCGAGGCGGTCTTGCTGCTGGTCGCGCCGGTGCTGTCGGTCACGGTCTCGGTCACGCTGTAGGTGCCCGCCGCCGCATAGGTGTGGCTCGGGCTCGCCGTCGTCGAGGTCGCACCATCGCCGAAGGTCCAGGAATGCGAGCTGATCGTGCCGCCCGTGTCGGTGGAGCTGTCGGTGAAGTTCACCGTCAGGCCGCTCACCGTGTCGGTGAAGTTCGCCACCGGCGTACCGCCGGTCGAACCGCCGTGCAGGATCGCGTGCGAGATCGCGCAGGCGTTGGTGTCGTTCGACCAGCTGGCCTGCTCGGTGAAGGTGCCCGCCGTGCCCATCGTCACGTTCGCCGCACCGCCGGCCTGACCCGCTGCGATCCACGCGCACTCGTCCGAGTTCTCCTCGCCGCTGCTGGCGTTCGACCAGCCGCCGGCCGGATAGGTGTCCGACATCATCTCGTGCCACTCGTGGCCCAGGGTCATCGTCCAGCCGTCCAGGCTGCCGGCGCTGCCCGAGTTCACGAAGTTCACGCCGCAGCTCGAACCCATGTCCATGTTGTAGGGCTGGTTGCTGTAGGCGATGTCGCCGTACGACGAGGTGGTGTAGTTGTGCCACGCGCAGTAGCCCTGGGTCGGGCTCTGGTAGTTGTCCGGGTCCGTGCCGTGCGGCGACATGACGATGTAGTAGGTGTAGCGGTTCGAGCCGGCGGCGGTGTTGCCGAAGTGCGCCGCGGCCTTGATCGCCTCGTTCGCCAGGTCGGTCGCGGTCGGGGCGCTGGGTGCGGCCGCCGAGTTGTCGTAGTAGACGCCGGCCAGCACGCCGCCGGTCTGGTACGGCACGAAGCTCGCGTTCGACGGGCAGCTGGTGGCACCGGTGGCCACGTTCGGGCCGTCGCACCACTGGGTCAGGTCGGCCGACCACAGCTCATTGCCGGTGCCGATGCCCTTGAACATTTCTTCGGCCACTGCCGCGGCACCGTAGGAGTCGCCGCTGAACACGTCGTCGCCCTTGGCGTTGGTGCTCTGCGTGCCCCACTGGCTGCCGTAGTACACGATGTAGACCTTCACGTGGCCGTCCATCACGCCCACGCCATCGATGCCGCCGCCGTAGGCCAGCGTGTTCGCGCTGGTCGCTGCCGTGCTCGCGTGCGTGGCGCGGTAGTTCTTGATCTTCTGGTGCACTTCGCGCGTCGGCACGGCGCCGTGGCGGTAGGTATGCCCAAAGGACGGTGCGTACGGATTGAACTCCGACGATACCTGGCCGTTACCTGTCGCCAGAGCCGGTCCCACCGCCAGCCCCAGGAGCACGGACGCCGCCATTGCCTTCAACATCAGGTGTTTCATGAAAAGCCCTCTTGAAAGTGATTTTTTGGGCAAGCCGAGGCCTCGCCTTCGCGCGCCTCTATGCCTCACTACTGCTGCGCCTTGGCGCAACACCTCCCCCGCCGGCTGTCCGTGGCGTCTGGGGTTGTTCGAAATGCCGTTCCCCTTGCTCCCCGCATCGGCATCGCGCAACGCCACCTCATGCTCAACAACGTGTGCCGTCGCAAAAGCCCTACCTTCGGGTTTCAGTCGCCATCGTGTCGATGCCGCCAAAGTGTGCGCGCCGTCCCATATTCCATGCCGCTTCGTCTTGGTAGCCCGTTCGCGCGGCCGTGGTGGGTTTGGGGCGCTTCCTCGAATGAGATGGACCTTCGGAATGCTTGCGCCGGCAGCGGGCGATGGGGCGGCGTGCCGTCACGGGCTTGAATCGACCGTCGGCAGCGCGGCGCTGTGCGCCCCGCGCCTCATGTCTGTCGGGCGGGCTTGGCCGCGCGTTGGTGGGTAGGCGCTTGCGTGTTGCGCGTCGGCGATCAGCCTGACCGGGCGCCTAGCGCTTGCGCGGGAGTTCGGTCTGTCCCGCAAGCGGCACCAGCAGCACCCGCGTACCGTCAATACGGCGGGCATGCACGGGCCAACCCTGCTGCAGCATCTGCAGCATGGTTTCAGGGTCGTTGGCGTCGAACACGCCACTGACGCGCAGGGCGTTAAGCGACGGATCGCCAATGGCGACCTGCGTCTGGTTGTAGCGGTTCATTTCGCTCAACAGGTCAGGCAGGCGCCAGTCGTGCACGACCAGCTTGCCTTGGGTCCAGCCTTCGGCAGCCTGCGTGTCGGCGGGTTGCGGCGGCGAGATGCTGCCGTCGCGGGAGAACCATACCTGCCGGTTACCGTGAAGCAGAGACACCTGCGCTACCGCATGGCCCGGCGCGGCCACGGAGACGTTTACCGCGCCCTTGAGCAGGATCACGCCGGTGCATTCGTCGTCGGTGCGCACCTGGAACACGGTGCCGACGTCAGTGATGGTGCCATTGCCCGCATGCACTTCGAAGGGGCGCTGCGGGTCGTGGCGCACCGCGAACTGGGCGCGCCCGCGCAGCAGGTCCGCGTGACGGAAGTGCTCGCCGTAGCGCACCTGCAGGCTGGACTGCGCGTCCAGGATCACCAGCGTGCCATCGGCGAGTCGAACGCTGCGCGGCTGGCCGGTCGTCGTCTGGTACACGACGGTATCCGACGGTGGTGACGCCGTGCGCCAGCGCGGCAGCACAACCAGCACGGCCACGGCGGCAGTCGCCAATGCAGCGACGGCTGGCAGGAGGACACGGGTGCGCCGGTACCAGGGCGTGGCCGGTTGTTCCCGCAGCGCACGCCAGGCAGCGGCAGCCAGTGCCGGAGAGCGCACGGCGTCGGCGCTCTGTCGCCACAATGCGTTTACTTCGCGCCATGCCGCTGCGTGGGCCGGATCTGCGTCGTGCCAACGCTGGAAGGCGACCGATTCGGCGTCGGAGCAGCCGGGTTCGAGCAGGCGTGCGAACCAGTGCTCGGCATCGCCGGGGCGGCCGGAGGTGCTTTCGTGCTGGCCGAACTCCTTGTCCATGACTTCTAAAACGGTTCCATAAGGGAATTGCCTACCTTGCGGCGCAGAAGAGCCATGGCATTGGCCAGATGCTTTTCCACCATTTTCACGGAAATGCCGCAGCGCGCGGCGATCTGAGCGTGGCTGAGCCCGTGCGCGCGCTTGAGCAGATACACGCGCTGGCACTTCGGCGGCAGGGCAAGAATCGCCTCGCCGATCCGCGCCACTTGCTGGTTATAGGCGGCGCGCTGGTCCGGCCTGTGGTCGCTGTCGGCGATCGGCAGGTCGTCCAGCGGCACATGGTCGCTGCTGTGCCGGCAGGCACCGGCGCGATACTGATCGTTGGCGACATTCGCAGCGATGCGATAGAGCAGGGCCTTCCAGGCCTCGGGCGACTCGTGGTGGCGGTAGCGCAGCAGCTTGGCGAGGCTCTCCTGCAACGCATCTTCGGCATCCTGCTCGCTAGCGGTGCGGCTGCGCAGGAACTGCAAGAGCCCCTGGCGTTGTTCGCGCACAAAGACGTCGAAGGCGTCCGCTGAAGCGGATGCCTCCGGCCTTGCCGGGGATGTGATCAATGCGTTGTCGTATACGCCACGCATGCCTTGGCGCCTCCCTCTCCACGCCGGACTGTGCGGCAAGGCAGGGCCGGTGCGCAACAGGCACCGTGGTACGCGTTCGGTTTCAGCGGTGCGGGGCGAGGGGGTGTTCCACCGGCAAGCCGAAGAACGCCGCGGCCGTCGCCGTGCTGTTCGCCGCGGTGACTTCCACCCGTTCGCCGCGGTCGCGCGCGATTTCCTCGCAGATGTGTCGCAGGTACATCGGCTCGTTGCGCCGGTGGCTGGGCTGCGGACGCACCGTGCGCGGCAGCAGGTAGGGCGCGTCGGTCTCGATCATCAGCCGGTCGGCGGGGATCTCGCGCACCAGCTCGCGCAGGTGGGTGCCGCGGCGTTCGTCGCAGATCCAGCCGGTGATGCCGATGTGGCAATCCAGCGCGAGATAGTCGGCGAGCGCCTCGCCGGTATCGGTGAAGCAGTGCACCACCGCAGCCGGTACCTTGTCGCGCCAGCGACGGAGCAAGGCGACGAAATCCTCGTGCGCGTCGCGCTGGTGCAGGAACAACGGCTTTCCCAGTTCCGCCGCGATGGCGAGCTGGCGTTCGAACACCTGCAACTGCACGTCGCGCGGCGAGTAGTTGCGGTTGTAGTCCAGCCCGGTCTCGCCCACCGCACAAACCGCAGGATCCTGCGCGAGCTCACGCAGCCTCGCGTCGGTGGCATCGTCGTAATCCACCGCGTGATGCGGATGCACGCCGGCCGTGGCCCACAGCACGCCCGGGTGCGCGTGCGCCAGCGCCAATGCGTGCTCGCTGCCATCGCGCGAGGCGCCGGTGACGACCATCCGGCCCACGCCGTGCGCTTGCGCACGCTGCAGCACGGCATCGAAGTCGTGATGGAAGGATTCGTGGCCGAGGTTGGCGCCGATGTCGACGAGTTGCATGGGGAACCCGGTGAAAAGCGCCATTGTCCCAGACTGGCACAGGCCGGCAAGTCAGCGGATCGTGCGGCCGGCGGCACCGCGCTCGCCAGCCGCTCCATCGATGTGTTACCTATGCGTATTCGCCGTGCGACGGGGGGCGCGGCTGGGAAAGCGGTTTACTTGGCTTTGCGATTCATTGAGTGGGGTGACGTATGTCGGCAGTCGTGCAGCCGGCGCAGGACGAGGGAGCGGCGGCGATGGACGAACGCGAGGCAGCGGTGTGTGCGCTGCTGGTAGCGCGTGGGCGGCTGAAGGACGGCGACCTGGTGCGGGCCCGGCGGCTGCACGAGGAGGCCTCCGAGGGCACGCTCACCGCGTTGCTGGCGCGATTGGGTCTGGTCAACGAGCGTGAGCTGGCCGAGGCCTGGTCCGAACTGCTCGGCGTGCCGATGCTCTCCGCGCGCGACGCGCCGGAATTGGCGCCGCCGGATCTCGAGCTCTCGCTGCGCTTCCTCAAGCAGCAGCACGTGGTGCCGGTGAGCGACGGCGAGCATGGGCTGGCGCTGATGGTGGCCGATCCGGCCGATGCCTACCCGCTGCAGGCGGTGACGCTGGCGGCGGGGCGCCCGGTGGCGTTGCGCATCGGCTTGCGCTCCGAAATCGACGACCTGATCGAACGCTATTACGGCAGCGGCCGTTCCGCGATGGGCACCATCGTGGAAAACATCGACGGCGGCGCCACCGAGGTGGACGACGTGGAGCACCTGCGCGACCTCGCCAGCGAGGCGCCGGTGATCCGCCTGGTCAACCTGATCCTGCAGCGCGCCGTTGAGCAACGGGCCTCCGACGTGCACATCGAGCCGTTCGAGAACCGCCTCAAGGTGCGCTACCGCATCGACGGCGTGCTGCACGAAGTGGAGGCGCCGCCGGCGTCGTCCACCGCGGCGGTGATCTCGCGCGTGAAGATCATGGCCAAGCTCAACATCGCCGAACGCCGCTTGCCGCAGGATGGCCGCATCCAGCTGCGCGTGCAGGGCAAGGAGCTGGACCTGCGCGTGTCCACCGTGCCGACCAGCTTCGGCGAATCGGTGGTGATGCGTATCCTGGACCGCGAATCGGTGGTGTTCGATTTCGCCACGCTGGGCTTCACCGACGCCTTCCAGTCGCGTTTCGTCGATGTGCTGGAGCGCCCGCACGGCATCTTGCTGGTCACCGGCCCCACCGGCTCGGGCAAGACCACCACGCTGTACACCGCCTTGTCGAAGATCAACACGCCGGACGTGAAGATCATCACCGTCGAGGACCCGGTCGAATACCAGATCGAGGGCATCAACCAGATCCAGGCCAAGCCGCAGATCGGGCTGGACTTCGCTGCGGCGCTGCGTTCCATCGTGCGTCAGGATCCGGACGTCATCATGATCGGTGAAATGCGCGATCTGGAGACCTGCCGCATCGCGATCCAGTCCGCGCTCACCGGCCACCTGGTGCTCTCCACGCTGCACACCAACAGCGCCTCTGGTGGCATCACCCGCCTGCTCGACATGGGCGTGGAGGATTACCTGCTCGGCTCCACCGTCAACGGCATCCTCGCCCAGCGCCTGGTGCGCCGGCTCGACCCGGAGACGGCGGTTCCCTACGAGCCCTCGCCCGAGGTGATCGCCGAGTTCGAGCTGGAGAAATACGCGGGCGGCAAGCCGATCCGGCTGTGGAAGCCCGGCTCCAGCGCCGCCAATCCCAGCGGTTACCGCGGCCGCCAGGCGATCATGGAATTCCTGGTGATGAGCGATCCGCTGCGCCGCCTGGTGATGCAGCGCGCCGACGCCGGCGAGATCGAGAAACAGGCGCGCGCCGAAGGCATGCGCAGCATGTACGAGGACGGCATCGCCAAGTCGCTGGCCGGCATCACCACGCTGGAGGAGGTGCTGCGTGTCACGCAAGAGGGTTAAGGCGCTCTTTCCCTTCTCCCTCCGGGAGAAGGTGCCCGAAGGGCGGATGAGGGTACGGGCGGGGCGTGGCGCTGCGTCATGCCCGAACCCTCACCCCAACCCCTCTCCCGAGGGGAGAGGGGCTGAAGCGCGTGGTTCGATCGCATGAGCCAGTTCAGTTACAAAGCCGTCAGCGAAACCGGCGAATTGCTGCAAGGCCAGATGGAGGCCGCCAGCGTCGAGGAGGTAGTGGCGCGGCTGCAGGACCAGGGCCACACGCCGCTGGAGGCGCAGCCGGCCGATACGATGGGCGGCGGCTCCGGTTTTGCCGCGCTGTTCAAGCGCGGGCCGTTCACCGGCGACCAGCTGGCGCAGTTCACCCACCAGCTGGCGACCCTGCTTGGCGCGGGCCAGCCGCTGGACCGTGCGCTGGGCATTCTGATGGATCTGCCCGAGGGCGAGCGCGCGAAAAAGCTGATCGAGCGGGTGCGCGACCGCGTGCGCGGCGGCATGCCGTTGTCGCAGGCGCTGGACGAGGAACACGGCGTGTTCCCCAAGCTGTACATCGCGCTGGTGCGTGCGGGCGAGGCGGGCGGTTCGCTGGAGGAGACGCTGCGCCGGCTCGCCGACTATCTCGAACGCTCGCAGCAGCTGCGCGGCAGCATCATCAACTCGCTGATCTACCCGGCCTTCCTGCTGGTGGGCGTGCTGGGTTCGCTGGTGCTGTTGCTGGCCTACGTGGTGCCGCAGTTCGTGCCGATCTTCCAGGACATGCAAGTGCAGCTGCCGTGGATCACCGAACTGGTGCTGGCGCTGGGCAACACCATGCAGGCGTGGTGGTGGCTGATCCTGCTGCTGATCGTCGGCAGCGTGTTCCTGCTGCGCGTACGCCTGCGCGATCCGGCGACGCGGCTGGCCTGGGATGCGCGCCTGCTGCGCCTGCGCGTGGCCGGTCCGCTGCTGCTGAAGGTGCAGACCGCACGCATCGCGCGCACGCTGGGCACGCTGTTGAAGAACGGCGTGCCGCTGCTGGGCGCGCTGTCCATCGCGCGCCAGGTCACCGCCAACCGTGCCCTGGACGCGGCGCTGCTGCAGGCCCACGAGCAGGTGAAGGAAGGCTCCGGGCTCAGCCTCGCGCTGGGGCAGTCGAAGGTATTCCCGCGCCTCGCGCTGCAGATGGTGCAGGTAGGCGAGGAGGCCGGCGAACTGGACGGCATGCTGCTCAAGGTAGCCGACACCTTCGAGCTGGAAAGCCGACGCTCGATCGACCGCCTGCTCGCCGCGCTGGTGCCCGCGCTCACCGTGGTGATGACCGTGCTGGTGGGTTTCATCATGGCGGCGATCCTGCTGCCGCTGCTCAGCCTCACCAGCAACATCCAGTAACGCGATTCCCGATTCCGACAACGATGCCACGAGGCCATTCCATGCAGCACAAACGCATCCGTTCCCTTCGCCGCGCAGGCGGCTTCACCCTGCTGGAAATGCTCGCGGTGATCGTGCTGATCGGCATCGTCGGCGCGGTGGTGGTGACCCAGGTCGGCAAGAACATGGATAAGGGCAAGTACGGCGCGGGCAAAGCCCAGCTGGTCACGCTCAGCCAGAAGGTCGAGAACTACGCGCTGGACAACGGCACACCGCCGCAACAGTTGGAAGACCTGGTAACCAAGCCGGCGAACGCGCCGAACTGGCAGGGCCCGTATGCGAAGGAGTCCGAGCTGAAGGATCCGTGGGGACACACCTTCGGCTACAAGTACCCTGGCGACCACGGCAACTTCGACCTGATCTTCTATGGCCGCGACGGCAAGCCCGGCGGTGACGACTACGACAAGGACGTGGGTAACTGGCAGTAGAGCATGGGTCTTGCGCCGCCACGCGTGCTGCTATGCCTTTTCCCGCATGTGCGTGGAGCACGCCGCCGCGTCCGCGGCTTCACCTTGCTGGAAATGCTGGTGGTGATCCTGCTGATCGGCATCGCGGCGGCGGCGGTGTCAGTGTCGGTGACCCAGGGCCTGGCCAGTGCGCGCATCAACGCCGCCAGCGGCGAGATCGCCGCCGCGCTGCGTGCCACCCGCGCACAGGCGATCGTGCAAGGCAAGGAACAGTATTTCGACGTGGATATCGGCGCCGACACCTGGAGCGACGCCAAGCGGAAAGGCGTGCGCCTGCCCAAGGGCCTGAAGCTTTCCATCACCAGCGCGCTGGAGGATCGCCCGAACGAGCACACCGGGCGCATCCGCTTCTTTCCTGACGGCAGCTCCACCGGCGGCCACATCATCCTGCACAGCGGCCGCCGCGAGTGGCGGATCAATGTGTCGTGGCTCACCGGACAGGTCGCGGTGGTCGACAAGGTGGCGACGTGATGAAGCGCGAGCGCGGTTTTTCCCTGCTCGAAGTCATTGCTGCGATGCTGCTGCTGGCGATTGCCTTCGCCGCGCTGATGAAGGTGGCCAGCGGCGCGATCGCGCTGTCGCGCAACGCGGCGGCGCACGACGAGGCAGCGCTGTGGGCACGCAGCGTGCTCGACAGCGCCTATGTGGCGGAGCCGCTGCGGCCGGGCAGCCGTTCCGGCGATTTCGATCACCGCTACAGCTGGCAATTGGACGTGGCGCCGTGGGATCCGCCCGGTCCGCACCCGCGCGACCCGATGCTGCAGTTGTACCGGCTCGATCTCACCATGCGCTGGGGCAATCGGGCGCACCCCCAGGTCGCGCGCTTCAGCACCTTGCGCCTCGGCGGCCCGCCGACCGCGGGCGGCAACGCGCCATGAGCGCCTGTTTATGACCTCCGCATGGCCTACGCTGCCTTACCGTGGCCGTCAGGTGGTGGCGCATGGCGCGGCGCCTGTCTGGCTGGCAGATCAAGCCGCGTGCTGCCGCATGACGGCCACGGCAAGGCAACCCGAAAGCCCGGGTCTGTTTACCCACGCACCTGCGTCATCGCTCGGTCGTGGACGGACGCCCTCCTTCTTCCCTAGCCTGCGCGCAAATAGCTCCCGGTGCGGGCCATGCGGAGGTCATAAACACGCTTTGCGCCAACGTGGCTTCACCTTGCTGGAAGTGTTGGGCGCACTGGCCTTGCTGTCGTTGTTGCTGGTGGGCGTGTATGCCGGCGTGCGCAGCGCGACCCATGGGGTGGGTTCGGGCAGCGCGGCGATCGCACGCATCGACGAAATCGGCTCCGCCCAGCGCTTCCTGCGCGGCGAACTGGCCCAGGCGCTGGCGCAACCGATCGAGCGCGACGACCAGGGGCGACCGGTCTACTTCAGTGGCAGCGAACACGAGATGCGCTATGTCGCGCCGCTGCCGGGTTATCTCGGCAAGCTGGGTGCCCAGCTGCAGCAGCTGCGCCTGGTCAGCGACGGCAAGGGCGCGTCGCGGCTGGAGTTGAGTGTGGCGCTGCTGCCGCCGGACGGGCAACGGCCGAAACCGTTGGGCGAGCCCCAGGTGCTGCTCGACCACGTCAAGGGCGGCAGCTTCAGCTACCGCGGCCAGGATGCCTTGAATCGCGTGCTGCCGTGGGCCGACAGCTGGGCGGACGGTCAGCGTCTGCCGCAGCTGGTGCGCGTCCGCTTGCAGCTGCAAGGCAGTTACGACTGGCCGGAGCTGGACGTGCCCTTGCGGGTCGACGCTTCGGCTGTGGTCGGCCGGGTCGGGTTGCTGCCTGGCAGCATGCCGTTGAACGGTGGTGGCCGATGAACCGGCGTGCAGCTCAGCGTGGCGTTGCCTTGCTGCTGGTGCTGTGGGCATGCACGTTGCTGGCGGTTCTGCTGGGCGGCTATGCCGTGCTGGCGCGCACGCAGGCCATGCAGACTCGCTACCAGTTCGCGCAGACGCGTGCCCACTATGCGGCGGAGGCGGGCGTGATGCGGGCGGTGTACGCGGTACAGGATCCCGTGGCGCAGCGCCGCTGGGTTGGCGATGGCCGTGTCTATCCGTTCCGTTTCGACGATGCCGCGGTCAGCATCACGGTGACCGACGAAGGCGGCAAGGTCGATCTGAACGCTGCCACGCCGGAGATGCTGAAAGGGCTGTTCCGTGCCGAGGGGTTGGACGATGCCGCGGCCGGCAAGCTGGCCACGAACGTGGTGACGTGGCGAAGCCTTCCAATCATCGGTACCGACACCATGCGCGACAGTGCAGCCTATGTTGCGGCCGGGCGCGATTACGGTCCGCGCCACGGTCCCTTTGCCAGCCTGCAGGAGCTTCAGCTCGTGCTGGGCATGACGCCGGCGCTGTATCAGCGCGTCGAGCCGGATCTCACCCTGTGGTCGGGCCTGGCCCTTCCTGATCCGAATACCGCCTCGCCGCTGGTACTGTCGGCGATCCCCGGACTCGATCCGCAACAGTTGCAGGCGATCAAAGCCACACGGGAGCAAAACAGCCGCGCGGCCGCACCAGCCATCGGTGGCGGGATCACGCATAGTATTCGTGCGGAAGCCGTACTGGCCGATGGTGCGCGAGCGGTAATCCGCGCCACAATACGCTTTCAGGTCGGGGGAATGGGAGCGCAGCCATACAAGGTCTTGCGCTGGCAGGAAGGGGACGTGGAATGAGTGCTGCGATGCAGTCGCTGCGGCCACTGCTGGACGGATGGCGCCGGGGCTGGCGTGCTTCGCCCCTGCCGGCTTTTTTTGCATGGTGGGGCGGCGAACTGGTCGCGCTGCTGCCGCCGCGTTGGCGTGCGGCGCTGGCCGATGGCGCCGGCTGGCACCTGTTGCAGCAGGTCGACGGCGACTGGCGCTTGCGCCGCGCCGGTCGTTCCGAGCCGCTGGCGCGCTGGAGCGACGACCTCGACCCCACCACGCAGCAGGCCGAGCTGGCCGCCGCGTGGCAGGGTACCGACCCCGAAGATCGCCGGCTGGCCTTGCTGTTGCCCGCCCACGCGGTGTTGCGCCGCGTGTTGCAGCTGCCGGTGGCCGCGCGCGGCAAGTTGCATCAGGTAGCGGGTTTCGAGATGGACCGGCAGACGCCGTTCAACGCCGCGCAGGTGTATTACGCGGTACGCGAGCTGGCGCAGCCGGCAGCGGCCGGGCGCTGCGCGGTGGAGCTGCTGGTGGTGCGGCGCGATACGCTCGATCCGCTGCTGGCCCGGCTGCAGGCTTCGGGCATCACGGTCGACGCGGTGGATCTGCCGCAGGATGCCGGTCGCCTCGGTGTCGATCTGTTGCCGCCGGAACAGGCGGCGCACCGCACGCGTCCGCGGCTGCGCCTGAACCTGGCGCTGGCGGCGGCTTGCGTGCTGCTGGTCTTTCTGGCGCTGGGCAGCTGGCTGCATAACCGCGAAAGCGCGCTGGCGCAGATGCAGACGCAGGTCGAGGCGATGCGCGGCAAGGCACAGCAGGTGGCCGTGCTGCGCAAGCAATTGCAGGACGATGCCGGCGCGGCCGGTTTCCTGGCGCAGCGCAAGGCGCAGCGCGCCACGGTGCTCGGCGTGTTGCTGGATCTCACCCGGCGGCTGCCGTCCACTGCGTGGCTGGAGCGTTTCACTCTCGACGACAACGGCCAGATCGGTTTCCAGGGCCAGAGTCCGCAGGCGGCCAAGCTACTGGATCTGCTCAAGGGCTCGCCAGTGATCGACAACGCGAATTTCCAGGGCAGCATCCAGTCCGATCCGGCCACCGGCAAGGAGCGCTTCTACATGGTGGCGCAGTCGCACAAGCCGGCGCCGGAACATGCCGACGCCGGCAAGGCCGCTGCCGGCCAGCCGGCTAACAGCGGGAGCACGCCATGAAGGCGCTGAAACTCTCGACGCGCGACAGCCGCATCGCGGCGATCGGCCTGCTGGTACTGGCGCTGCTGCTGGCCTACCTGCTGCTGCTGCATTGGTGGTTCGTGGCACCGCTGCGCGACATCGCTGCGCAGATGGGCGACTTGCGCGACACCCAGAGCCGCTACGCCGCGGCGATCGCCGAGCAGCCGCAACTGCAGCAGCGCATCGCCGCGCTGGGCGCGGGCCAGGCCGCCAGCAACGCCTTCCTGCCCGAGGACGATCCGAACACCGCCGCCGCCGATCTGATGCAGCGCGTGGTCGACGTGGTGGGCGCGCACACCACCGGTGGCAGCTGCACGGTGGCCCAGAAGATGCCGGTGCCCAATCCGCCGACGGGTCCGGGCGAGCCGTATCGCAAGGCAGCGGTGAGCATCAACCTGAGCTGCGACATCGAGCCTTTGGTCGCCGTGTTGCAGGCGCTGGAGCAGGGCACGCCGTACCTGTTCGTGGACAACCTCAGCGTCTATCGCAATCCGGTCGCGGCGCAGCAGGGCGGCGGCCCGCCGCTGGAGGTGCAGTTCACTCTGTCCGGCTACGTGCGTCCCGGCAATAACGCCGCCCCGGCTACCGCAGCGTCGACGCCCACGCCGGATCAAACCACCGACATGCCGGGAGCGGCGCTATGAACGCGGCCACTCAACGCCGGCTGACCCCGGGGCTGGTGATCGTCGCGTTGCTGCTTGGCGCGGCATGGCTGTCGCTGCTGGCCGGGTTCGGCCGCGGCGTGCGCTGGGATGCGCCGCGCGCGCCAGCGCTGCCGCCCGCGACCGGCCGGCATGCTGGCGGCCTGCCGGCGCCGGTGCCGCTGGCGGAGTTCGCGCCGGTGTGGCAGCAATCGCTGTTCAGTCCCGATCGCAAGCCCGAAGCGCACGCCGCCAACGGCGGCAGCAGCCTGGGCGACCTGCAGCTGACCGGCATCATCCTCACCCCGCAGCTGCGTATGGCGCTGCTGCACGACAAGAGCGGCAACAAGGAGCTGCGCCTGCGCGAAGGCCAGGCGCTGCCCGACGGCAGCCTGAGCCTGGTCGAGGTCAAGTCGCGCTCGGTGATCCTCGATTCGCCGCAGGGGCGCACCGAATTGAAGCTGCCTGCCGGCGCGCCGATCGATACCGGCAAGGCGGCGCCGCAGCCTGCCGCCGCGCCGCAGGGCGACACCGGCGGGTTCCCCGTTGGCGCCGTGCAGCAAACCGTGCCGATGGGCCAGGGCGCATCGCGCCCGCCGCCGCCCCAATACAGTCCGCAACAGATCGACCGCCTGCGCAAGCTCAAGGCCGCGATCATGCAACGCCGCGCCGCCACCAAGGCCGCGAACCCCGAAGGAGTCCACTGACCATGTCCCGCCAGTCCACCTCGGTGCGTTCGCGGCCGCCGGCCCAGCCTCGATCCATCCTGCCGCGCGCGGTCGCGCTGGCGGCGCTGACCTTGCTGGCCGGCTGCGCCAGCCTGCCGCCGCAACCGGACGATGCCTCGCTGCAGCGCGAGGCGATGGCCGGTACCCACGCGCCGGTGCCGGCGCCGCTGCCGCTGAACAACGATCAGACCAGCACCGCGAATGCCGCGGTGCTGCCGAAGATCAGCCGCGGCAGCGGCCAGTTCGTGCGGCCCACGGGGCTGGCTACGCCGCGCCCGCCGGTGGCCGGGGCTAGCGGGGTCACCTTCAACTTCGAGAACCAGCCGGTGCAGGCGGTGGTGAAGGCGATCCTGGGCGACCTGCTGAAGAAGAACTACACCATCGTGCCCGGCGTGCAGGGCAACATCTCCTTCTCCACCGCCGAGCCGGTGGACGCCAGCCAGGCGCTGCCGATCCTGGAGACCTTGCTGTCGTGGACCAACAACGCGCTGGTTGAACGCAACGGCAGCTACGTGGTGCTGCCGGCGAAGGAGGCGGTGGGTGGCAACCTGGTGCCCAGCCTCGGCGCGGTGGCGCCGGTCGGCGGCCTGCAGGCGCGGCTGTTTCCGCTGCACTACATCGCTGCCAGTGAGATGCAGAAGCTGATCAAGCCGTTCGCGCGGCCCGACGCGGTGCTGCTGGCCGACCCCGCCCGCAACCTGCTGGTGATGTCGGGCACGCCGGAGGAACTGGACAACTACCAGCGCACGGTGCGCACTTTCGACGTGGACTGGCTGCGCGGCATGTCGGTGGGTGTGTTCAACCTGCAGAACGCCGACGTGGACCAGCTGATGCCCAAGCTGGACGAGATGTTCGGCTCCAAGGGCGACACGCCGCTGGCCGGCATGCTGCGCTTCATCCCGATCAAGCGTACCAACGCGCTGGTGGTGATCAGCACGCAGCCGAACTACGTGGACGAAGTGGGCGACTGGATCGCCCGCATCGACCAGGGCGGCGGCAACCAGCCTGAGCTGTTCGTGTACAACGTGCGCAACATGAAGGCGTCGGACCTGGCCAAGTACCTGGCGCAGATTTATGGCGGCAGCGCGGGCGGCGGTTCCGGCGGCGGCGAGGTGGGGCCGGGCCTCACCAGCGGCACGCTGGGCAGTGCGGACAACGCGCGCGGCTCGGCCAGCGGCATGGGCAGCACGGCGGGCAGCTTCGGCAGCAGCAACACCGCAGCCGGCGGCCAGGGAGGCTTTGGCGGGCTGGGTGGCAACAACACCGGAGGCCTTGGCGGGTTAGGCAACACCAACGGCATCAATGGAGGCGCGGGCGGCATGTCCGGCAGCGTCGCCTCTTCCACCAGCTTCGGCAATCCCAACGCCGCCAGCCAGGACCAGCAGTACACCTCGCAGGACGGCAGCATCCACATCGGCTCGGTGGATTCCAACAACCAGCTGCTGGTGCGCGCGCGGCCCTCGCAGTGGACCGAGATCGAGACGGCGATCAAGCGGCTCGATAACGTGCCGCTGCAGGTGCAGATCGAGACGCGGATCCTCGAAGTCGATCTCACCGGCCAGTTCCAGTTCGGCGTGCAGTGGTATCTGCAAGGCCTGGCCGATAGCACGCCCACCGGCACCGGTTTCAACAACAACGGCGCCACCAGCATCTATCCGGGCGCACATCGCCAGATCGCGCTGGGGCAGGGCACCAACGCGTACGGCGGCCAGCCCTTCTTCTATTCCTTCCTCAGCAGCAACGGCAAGTTCCAGGTGGCGGTCAATGCGCTGGAGCAGAGCGGCAACACCAAGACGCTGTCGGCGCCGTCGCTGGTGGTGCTCAACAACCAGGTGGCGCACATCCAGGTGGGCAACCAGATCCCGGTCAACCAGACGTCGTTCGTCGCCGGCCTGACCACCGGCACAGGCAACACCGCCACGGCCAGCAGCGTCACCTACCTGCCCACCGGCGTGATCCTCAATGTGCAGCCGCGGGTCAATCCCGGCGGGTTGGTCTACCTCAATATCGATCAGCAGGTGAGTTCCACCCAGGGTCCCGCGAATGCGCAGGGCAACTACACCATCGCGCAGCGCGAGATCGGCACCCAGGTGGCCGTGCAGAGCGGCCAGACCGTGCTGCTCGGCGGCCTGATCCAGGACCAGGAAGACAACACCGACACCGGCATCCCCGGACTCAACCGCATACCGGTCCTGGGGCGCCTGTTCGGCAGCACCACCCGCAACCGCAACCGCACCGAACTGATCGTGTTGATCACCCCGCGCGTGATCCGCGACAGCGAGGAAGCACGCCAGATCACCAACGACTACCAGCAGGGCTTCGAATCGCTGAAGCCGCTGCGGGCGGAGCGGGCGGCGAAGGAGGCGGCTGCGCCGGCTTCGACGGGTGCGGCACAGACGGTACCGCTGCAGCATTGAGATGGCCGATAGCTCGGATACCAATACGGTTGAACATGGTGAAATTGCGGCGGGGAATTTGGTCTCGATCAGCAACCGAATTTGAGTTGGGTCTCGACTATGGATTCGAGCAAGTGCTCTCTTCTTAAGTCAAAGCTTGCGAGCTGCCCGGAGCCACAGTTTGTCTCAATTGATGAGTTCTTTGACGGCAACGATGACGAGGGCTCGATTGGCTGCAATTTATGGCCCAATCATCCTGGTATTGCAGCGTTTCGTGAGACGTTGGCTACCCTCGCAGCTAGGCACGATGTAGACCAAGTGGTCATCGAAATAAATGAAGCAGATCCAGGCGCAGACGACTGGCCATTCAGTGATGTTGTCTATGTGGCGGGAGCGGTGCCTGAACTCACGCTTCAGTCCTTGCTTTCGCCGTTGGCCCCTGACGAGGTTGCGGAAATGCCGGCTCACGACGCACCGCCATATCTTCAGCGCATATCGAGCCCCATATTCCGAGTTTGGTGGGACTGACACCTACGTTACGCGTAAGTGGGGCATGCACGAGCGTCGCTCAGATATCGGATGGCTTCGGGCTGGTTGAGGTCAACCGTTATCATCGGCGTGTCATGAGTTCCGCTACGCCGACCTTTCCGATCACTCCACTGCTTCCAGACATCCGCGCCTCGCTCGCTGCGACGCCGCGGCTGGTGCTGGAGGCGCCGCCCGGCGCCGGCAAGACCACCCAGGTGCCGCTGGCGTTGCTCGACGCGCCGTGGCTGGACGGCAGAAAGATCGTGATGCTGGAGCCGCGCCGTATCGCCGCGCGCGCCGCCGCGCAATTCATGGCGCGCCAACGTGGTGAGGAGGTGGGGCAGACCGTCGGCTACCGCATCCGCTTCGAATCGAAAGTGGGTGCGGCCACGCGCATCGAGGTGGTTACCGAGGGCATCCTCACCCGGCTGATCCAGGACGACCCCGAACTGGCCGGCATCGGCGCGATCCTGTTCGACGAATTCCACGAGCGCCATCTCGCCGGCGATCTCGGCGCTGCGCTGGCGCTGGACGTGCAGGCCACGCTGCGGCCGGATCTCCGGCTGGTGGTGATGTCCGCCACGCTGGACGGCGAACGCATCGCGCGCTGGCTGGACGCGCCGCGGCTCACGAGTCCCGGCCGCAGCTTCCCGGTGCGTATGGAGTATCCGCCGGCTCGCACGCAGGAGGGCGTGGAGCATCAACTTGCCCGCGTGGCAAAGCAGGCGCTGACGGAGAATGCGGGCGATGTGCTGGCTTTCCTGCCGGGGCGCCGCGAGATCGCGCGGACGCAGGCGATGCTTGAACAGACGCTCGAACGCGACGATGTGGAAATCGTGCCGCTGCACGGCGAACTTTCGCTGGCCGAGCAGCAGTGGGCGTTGTCGTCCGCCGAACCAGGCATGCGGCGCATCGTGCTGGCTACCAACGTGGCCGAATCCAGCGTCACCTTGCCGGGCATCCGCGCGGTGATCGACGCGGGCCTCGCGCGCGAGCCGCGCTTCGATCCGAACTCCGGGTTCACCCGGCTGGAAACCGTGGCTATCTCACAGGCCTCGGCCGACCAGCGCGCGGGCCGTGCGGGCCGCGTGGCCGAAGGCACGGCGTATCGCTTGTGGCCGCAGAGCAAGCGGCTCGACCCCGCACGCACGGCGGAAATCGCACAGGCGGAGTTGTCCGGCCTCGCGCTGGAACTGGCCGCCTGGGGCAGCGATACGTTGCCGTGGCTGGATGCGCCGCCGCCCGGCGCGCTGGCACAGGCACGCGAACTGCTCGCGCATCTCGGCGCGCTGGACGGCGATGGCCGCATCGCCGCGCTGGGCCGGCGCATGCTGGCGCTGGGCGCCACGCCGCGGCTCGGTGCCGCTGCGCTGCGTGCGCCGGAAAACCTGCGGCCGCTGGTGGCCGACCTGCTGGCGCTGATGGAGGCACGTTCGCAGCTGCGCGGCGAGCAGGCGCGCGGCGACGACTTCCGCGTCCGCGTGGCCGCATTGCATGCCTGGCGCGATCGCCGCGGTCACGGTGCCGATGCCGGCGCGCTGGCGGCGATCGAGCAGGCTTCGAAAGGCTGGCGCCGCCGCCTGGACGTGCGCAGCGCCGCCAGCGGCACACCGGACAGCCATGCGGTTGGCGATCTGTTGCTGCATGCCTTCCCCGATCGGATCGCGCATCGCGACGGAGCCAATCCCCTGCGCTATACGCTGGCCAACGGCCGCGGCGCGCGCCTGCACGAAAACACCGCGCTGCTGGGCGAACCGTGGCTGGTGGCGCTGGACCTGCGCTTCGAGGCGCGCGACAGCCTGATCCTCGCCGCCGCGCCGTTCGACCCGCGCACGCTGGAACGCGACTACCCGCAGCACTTCGTGCGCGAACGCGTGCTGCGCTGGAGCGACGCGCGCGATGCGGTGGAGGCCTTCGAGGAATACCGCTATGCCGCGATCGTGCTGGAGCGCCGCAGCGTGCCGGTGCAGCCGGAGGATGCGCTGCCCGCGTTGCTGGCGGCGATCCGCAGCAAAGGGCTGGATGCATTGCCGTGGAGCGAACACGCAGCTCGCCTGCGCCTGCGCATGCAGGCGCTGCGCGCGTGGATGCCGGAGCTTGGCCTGCTCGATGTCTCCGACGTGCGTCTGCTCGCCACGCTGGAGGACTGGCTGGCGCCGTACCTGCATGGCAAGCGCCGGCTCGACGCGCTGACGGCAGAGGAACTGTCGCAGGCGTTGTCGACGATGCTCGATCATGCACAGCGCCAGGCGCTGGATGCGCAGGCGCCGGATGCGTTGCTGGTGCCCAGCGGGCAGACGCGCCGGCTGGAATACGCGCCCGATGCGCCGCCGGTGCTGGCGGTGAAGCTGCAGGAACTGTTCGGCCTTGCCGACACTCCGCGCGTGGGCGGCGGCCGCGTGCCGGTGACCTTGCACCTGCTGTCGCCCGCGGGCCGGCCGATCCAGGTTACCCAGGACTTGCGCGGTTTCTGGGAGCGCACCTATCCCGAGGTGAAGAAGGAGCTGAAGGGACGCTACCCGAAACACCCGTGGCCCGACGATCCGTGGACGGCCACACCGACGCACCGGGCCAAGCCGCGCGGCACTTGATGCGGGCCGCCGCCGTTTACACCTCGGCCTTGAACGTGCGGCCCAGCGCCGGCCCCACGCCGTAGTAATGGCGGAACACGTAGAACAGCGGGCGGTAGCGGCGCGGATCGATGTGCGAGCTGCCGGGCACCACGATGTCGGCGTGCGCATGCACCTGGCACACTTCCAGTTCCAGCGTGGTGTAACCGCCGGCATCTTCGCGCCAGGCCTCCAGCGGATGCTCGGTGGCCTGGAGCAGGCGTGCTTCCAGTTGCAGCGGAGCCTCGGCGATGCGCGGCGCGCCCACCAACGCGGAAGGCAGCGCATGCCAACCGGCCAGGGCGAACTTGTCCGCCGCATGGCGGTAGCCGCGCTTCCACGCCGGCACCGGATCGCGACCGCTGGTGGGTGCCAGGCGTTCCACCGCCTCGCGCATCGATTCGGAGGCGAGGTTGAGTACGCACTCGCGTTCGCGCAACAGGTTGGCCAGGCCCTGGCCGCCGCCCGTCAGGCCAATCGTCACGCGGTCGGCGAGCGCCCAGGCGGACGACATCGGCGTGATGTTGGCGGAACTGTCGGGATTGCGTGTGGTGATCAGCAGCACCGGGGTGCCGAAGTACAGGATCGATGGGCGGATCTGCAGCGTGTCGGGGGCGTGGTAGATGTCCATGCCGGCAGTGTCGACGGATCGGGCGATGGATGTTTCGCTGGGCGGCGAAACGAGGGCGCGCGGCGGGCACTACACTGCGCGCATGAGCCGCGCCAACATGCCCAATCGTTATCAGCTGGCCGAATTCGGCGCCCTGTTGGCGGAACCGGCGCGCGCGGCGATGCTGCTGGTGCTGCTGGACGGCAGCGCCCGTCCCGCCGGCGAACTGGCGCAGGTCGCCGGCGTCGGCGCGGCCACTGCGAGCGCACACCTGAAGCGTCTGCTGGATGGCGGCCTGCTCGCCGTGCACGTGCAGGGCCGGCATCGCTACTACCGGCTGGCCGACGACGAGGTGGCGGCATGGCTGGAGGCGATGGCGCTGCCGCGCGCGCCGCGGCTGCCGCGGCCGCAAGGCAGCGACCCCGCACTGTGCCGCGCGCGCACCTGCTATCGGCACCTGGCCGGACAACTGGGCGTGGCGTTGTGCGATGCGTGGCTGGGCCGTGGCTGGTTGCACAGCGACGGCGGTGGCCTGCGCCTCGCGGCGACCGGCGCGCAGGCGCTGGCGGCGGCGGGCATTGCCGAGCCTTCGTCGGAGCAGCTGTTGCGGCTCGCCGGGCGCGGCTGCCTGGACTGGACCGAGCGCCGGCTGCACGTGGGCGGCCCGCTCGGCGTGGCGATCACCGGCGCCATGCTCGATGCCGGCTGGATGCGCCGCAGCCAGCACAGCCGCGCCCTGTTGCCCAGCGACGAAGGCCTGCGCCGGCTGGCCCAGCTCGGCGTGCGCCTGGACGAGGCGGCGCACTGAGCGTCCGTGCCGGATCGCGCGCCGGGGCAGATTCGAGCGCCGTCGACGCGGATTTCATTGGTGGGGCGGTTTGATGGGGTTTTCGGCTCATGGAGATCCGTCGATGAAAACCCAAGCTGTATTCGTTGCGCTGCTGCTTCTGGCGGCACCGGTGCTGGCCCATGCCTCGTGTGATGCGGTGAAGGCCAGCATCGACGCGAAGTTGAAGGCGAAGGGGCTGCAGGACTACACGCTCGCGGTGGTGCAGCACGAAGAGCCGGTGACGGATGGCAAAGTAGTCGGCCAGTGCGAAGGCGACAAGCAGATCGTGTACACGAAGGGAGCGGCCTCCGACCAGCAGTCGGCAAGCGGTGGCAAGTCGGCGCATCATCCGCACGCGATGATGGAGAAGAAGCCCGCCGGCACGGAGCCGGCATCGTCGGGCACAGCGCCGCAGAGCGACGAACCGCACCCGGCGGTGCCCTCGACCAGCGGGACATGAGCGCGGGAGTCAGCGCTGTGTTGCGGCCGGCGGCGAACGTTCAAAGCTGCCGGCGTCGCCGGGGAACACCACTGGGCTTTCGTAGCCGTCGCTGGAAACCGACGACACGCCGAAGAACCAGTCGTCGATCACCACATCCTTGAGTACGTAGCGGTCGACATCGCCAGTCGCCTGTGCGTGCTGCCATTGCGGCGCGGTGGTATCGCGCCAGTGCACGCGGTAGCCGGCGGCGCCCGGCGCCTTGTGCCAGTCCAGCGCGGTGTCGGTGGCCAGCGCGCCGTGGATGTCCATCGCCGAGGGTGGTGCCGGCGCGCGGCCAAGGGTGGCCGTGGTGATCGCATCGAGCGCGGTCACCCGCGCCAGGTAGCGGAAGTCGATGCCGTCGATGGTGTCGCCGTAGCGCACGCCATGTTCGGTGCGCAGGTCCTGATGCTGGCGGGTGTAGTCCTCCTGCGCCTCGGTGACGCGCACAGCCGGATAGCCGGCTTCGAGGAACGGCACCTGGTCACCGCCGCGGCCGTAGCGGTCGGTGCGATAGACCATGCGTACGCGGAAATCGGGCAGGTACTGATCGGCCAGCCCGGCCATGCTGCGGGCGAGATTGCGCGAGGGCGAATCCACTTCGCCGCCGTGGTAGCGCCGATAGTCGGCTTGCTGCAGGGTTTCGTTGCTTCGGGTGCCTTCCGAGAACACACGCACCGCGGTGTTGTCGCGCACGCCATTCTGGCCGCGGCTGTTGCCTACGATGTCGTTGTTGAGTTCGGCTTCCACTTGCCAGCCGTGCGCGACTGCGTAGTCGGCGAGCAGCTTGCCGCCATACAGGCCTTGCTCCTCGCCGGACAGCGCGGCGAACACCAGGGTCGCGCGGTTATCCTGCTTCGACAGCAGGCGCGCCGCCTCGATCAGCACGGCCACGCCGGAAGCATCGTCGTTGGCGCCGGGTGCGTCGCTGCTGGCGTTCATCACGTCGCTGACACGCGAGTCCAGGTGTCCGGTGATCGCGATCACGCGTTGTGGATCCGCGCTGCCGCGCTTGATCGCCACCACGTCCATCACTTCGGCCGGGTGCGGCATGCGCTTGCCGGTGAAGGTCTGCGAAGGCGTGATCACTTCCAGGCAACCGCCGCAGTCGCGTGAGATCGCTTCGAAGCGTGCCTTCACCCAACGTCGCGCCGCGCCGATGCCGCGCGTATCGGATCGGGTGTCGGACAGCGTGTGGCGGGTACCGAAGCCCACCAGTTTCGCGATGGTGGCGCGCAGTTCGGTCTCGCTGGGCGCGGCCGCCAGCAGGTGCAGCGCCGGCTGTTCGTGTGGCTCCGCAGGCATTTCGACAGCGTGGGCGGAAGCGGTGACGGCCACGGCGATCGCGCAGCATGTGGAGAGGATGATACGGCGCACCACCTCTCGGCCTTGAATGACGGTTCGGGTCGGCATGTCAGGCAACTTCATCTTTTCCTGGTCGGATGCGTGCTGGTGGGTGCCACCATGGCAATCACCGTATCGCAACTTCGGGCCTGTTGTTGCGCGCACGAACGCCGGCAAAAAATGAATCAGTCGGTCAATTGAGCCCCGATAATCGAAGGCAATGGACCGGCCATTATTTTGTTCGAACAGTGTTTTCTTGCTGCTGAAATTCGTTATTTACTGCGGAAATCTGCACACATTCGAAGGAGCGCCACGTGAACCATTGCCGGAATGATGTCGTATCACACTGAATTATAAGAATGTTATCGAAGGTCGAGGCTCTGAGTTATCGCATGTAATTACGATAAAGAATAGCAAGTTTATGCGTGAAATTTCAACATGAAGAAAACATGAACAATTGATGTGCCGATGGTTACATATGCGACTTCCTAGTATTGACGGGTGCAAATTCGATTTCGTAGTTTCATCGAATTCGCCATGGGGAGCATCGGCGAATGATTCCGGGCAACACCTGCGGGGGCAGGTGTCGTCGAGCAAAAGCCCAAGGCCGTCCGTGAGAGGGAATGTCATAGGGGGACAGCGGCCGAATGTGGTAGCGGGTGCTCGGGAGTCGTCTGGCAGGCAATAAAGCGGCGTCGCACGGGGTGCGACATGTCTTGCAGCGCGGTCATCAGGCCGCGTAGGGCCCGTTTGTCCAAAATTTTGGGGGCGTTGCATGCAGTACGCAGGAATGAAAGCACTGGCCGCCGCCCACGCCTTGGTGATGAGTACGCCGGTGTGTGCCGCTTTGGCCGGCTTCCCCGGCATGAAGCTATGCGCTACAGCGCGACCTACGACCACGTTGCGGGCGATCGGCAACGATCCCGGGTGCAACGGCGGCACCGACATGCTGAACAGCTGGGGCATGACGCTCGGATGAAACACACGGCGCGCAGGGATGCGCGCCGTTTTGACCCGGAGTGCAAGGGGGTCGCCTCGAGTCCACTAGCGTCGACAAGGGAAGTGCCATCCATCGCATGCAGGTGCGTGCGGCGCCTGCCAACGGCAATCCGACTCATCACGCGGAGGTGTGAACATGAAATCGATCGTCATGAAAGCCATTGCAGCATCGGTCATGCTCGGCCTGGCCTCGGGCGCTCTGCTGGCCCAGTCCGCCAATCAGAATCTGGAAGTCAATCCTTACGCGCCTTCGTATGGGCATTCGTATCGCCATGGTGCGATACCCACCCGTTCGGTGCAGGCGCAGATGCACCGTTACGCGGCTTCGCGCCATCACGGCAGCTCGAAGACGCTGGCCTATGGCGGCGGCACCAGCGGTGTGGGCGTGATGGATGGCCACGTGAAGGTCTACATCGTGTACTACGGCAGCCAGTGGGGCACGCAGAGCAGCAACGCCAAGGGCGACGACGTGTTCTCGAATGACTCCTACGGCGCCGCGGCAGTGGCCGAAGAGATGTTCAAGGGCATCGGCACCGGCAGCGAGACGTGGTCGGCCGACCTGACCCAGTGGTGCGACGGTCCGTACGCGGTCAAGGGCGCCACCAGCTGCCCGTCGAACGCCAACTTCGTGCCGTACCAGACCGGCGGCATCTACGCGGGCTCGTGGTACGACAACACGACGGCACCCAGCGCACCGACCGCGACCGACCTGGCGAACGAGGCGATCAAGGCGGCGGCGCACTTCGGCAACACCGCAGCGGGCTCGAACCGCTACACCTACTACGTCGTCATTTCGCCGCACGGCTCCAATCCGGACAACTACCAGGGTTCGTACTGCGCGTGGCACGACTACACCACCTCGTCGTACGGCGACATCGCCTACAGCAACCAGCCCTACAACATGGATTCCGGCGCGGGCTGTGGCGTGAACTTCGTGCACTCGGGTAGCGCCGGCAGCCTGGACGGCTGGACGATGACGCTGGGCCACGAGTGGCACGAGACGATGTCGGACACCTACCCGTCGGGCGGCTGGAGCAATCCGACCAACGGCCAGGAGAACTCCGACGAGTGCGCCTGGATCGCGGCGGGTCAGCCTGGCGGTGCGGCGAGCGTGGCCATGGGCACGGGCACCTTCACCGAGCAGGCGAGCTGGTCGAACGACACCAACTCCTGCGCGATCTCGCACGCGATCCTGCACTGAGATCGGTACTGATGGGGACACGGCGCGCAGGGAGGCGCGTCATCTTTGCCCGGGATGCGAGGTGATTGCCTCGCGTCCCGCGGCGTTCGACAGGGGATGTGCCATCCACGACACGCATGGTGCATGTCGCGGCTACTACCAAGCTTGACCATCCAGACCCAACACTCGGGGGAGTGAAAATGAAGTCTTTTGCAATGAAAGCTCTTGTGGCATCTGTCGTGCTCGGCCTTTCTTCGGGCACGCTGCTGGCGCAGTCCGCTGAGCAGAATCCGGAATTCAATCCTTATGCGCCGGCCTTCGGCCACACGTATCGGCATGGCGCGTTGCCCACTCGTGAGGTGCAGGGGCAGATGCATCGTTACGAGTCTTCGCACCATGGTGGCGGCGGCAGCGCCAAGACGCTGTCCTTTGGCGGCGGCAGCGTGATGGACAGCCACATCAAGGTCTACATCGTGTACTACGGCAGCAATTGGGGTACGCAGAGCGCCAACGCCAAGGGCGACGACGTATTCTCGAACGACGCTGATGGTGCCGCCGGAGTGGCCGAGGAAATGTTCAAGGGCATCGGCACCGGCAGCGAGACGTGGTCGGCCGACCTGACCCAGTGGTGCGACGGCCCGTATGCGGTCAAGGGCGCTACCAGCTGCGCGTCCACGGCGAGCTTCGTGCCGTACCAGACCGGCGGCATCTACGCGGGTTCGTGGTACGACAACTCGGCGGCGCCCAGCGCGCCTACCGCGACCGACCTGGCGAACGAGGCGATCAAGGCGGCGGCGCACTTCGGCAACACCGCGGCCGGCTCGAACCGCTACACCTACTACATCATCATGTCGCCGCACGGGTCCGACCCGGACAACTACCAGAGCCCGACCCAGGGCTACTGCGCGTGGCACAACTACACCGCCTCGTCCTACGGCAACATCGCCTACAGCAACCAGCCCTACAACATGGACCTGGGAGCCAGCTGTGGCGTGAACTTCGTGAACTCGGGCAGCGCGGGTACCCTCGATGGCTGGACGATGACCCTGGGCCACGAGTGGCACGAGATGATGTCGGACACCTATCCGTCGAGCGGCTGGAGCAATCCGAGCAGCGGCCAGGAGAACTCGGACGAGTGCGCCTGGATCGCCGCCGGTCAGCCGGGCGGTGCGGCGAACGTGTCCATGGGTACGGGTACCTTCACCGAGCAGGCTAGCTGGTCGAACGACACCAACTCCTGCGCGATCTCGCACGCGATCCTGCACTAAGGTTTGTGCGTGGGGCGCGCGGAGGGCGCGCCCCACGTGGATCGGATTTGGCCCGGCCGGCAACGATCGGGCTTTTTTACGCCCGCCATCCCTGACAGACGCTTCGGGCTATCGCTGTGCGATATCAAAGATCGCTTATGGCGATTCTTGTACCCGTGCTCGCCCGGCATGCGACCATGCACGGATGACGACGAACATCCCACTGCGCCTGGCCATCATCGGCGGTGGCCCGGCCGGCCTGATGGCTGCCGAGGCGGCCTGTGCGGCCGGTATCGCGGTTGACCTGTACGACGCGATGGGCTCGGTAGGCAGGAAATTCCTGCTCGCCGGCAAGGGCGGGCTCAACCTCACCCATGGCGAGTCGTTTGCGGCATTCGTTGCGCGTTACGGTGCCCGACGCGAGGAAGTCGCATGCTGGCTGCGCGCCTTCGACGCCGACGCGCTGCGCACCTGGGCACGCGGACTCGGCGTGGAAACCTTCGTCGGCAGTTCGGGCCGGGTGTTTCCCGCCGACATGAAGGCCGCGCCGCTGCTGCGCCGCTGGCTGCACCGGCTGCGTGCCGGCGGCGTGGCTTTCCACATGCATCACCGCTGGTTGGGCTGGCGCGCCGACGGCGCGCTGCGCTTCGCCACGCCGGACGGCGAACGTGCCATCGCGGCCGATGCCACCGTGCTGGCGCTGGGCGGAGCGAGTTGGCCGAAACTGGGTTCCGATGGCACCTGGGTGGCGCCCTTGCGCGCCATGGGCGTGGACTTGGCCCCCCTGCAGAGCGCCAACTGCGGCTTCGAGATCGGCTGGAGCGAACACCTGCGCAGCCGCTTCGCCGGCGCACCGCTGAAGGCGGTGGCAGCGCACTGGGTCGATCGCCATGGCGTCGCGCAGGTGCGGCAGGGCGAATGCGTGCTCAGCGAATACGGCATCGAGGGCAGCCTCGTCTATGCCATCGGCGCGGATCTGCGCGAGCGGATCGCACAGGACGGCCAGGCGATGCTGCACCTCGACCTTGCGCCGGGCGTCGCCCAGGCAGCGCTGGCCGAGCGCCTCGCCGCGCCGCGCGGCAAACACAGCCTGGGCGACTGGCTGCGCCGCCGCGCGCATCTGGATGCCGCGAAGTGCGCGCTGGTGTTCGAGGCCACCGACAAATCCGCGTTGGCCGATCCGGCCGCACTTGCCGCACGCATCAAGGCATTGCCGCTGACGCTGCGCGCCCCGCGCCCATTGGCCGAGGCGATCAGCACGGCGGGTGGCGTGCGGCTGGAGGCGCTGGACGAACGGCTGATGCTGCGCGCGCTGCCCGGCACGTTCTGTGCCGGCGAGATGCTGGACTGGGAGGCGCCCACCGGCGGCTACCTGCTCACCGCCTGCTTCGCCAGCGGCCTGCTCGCCGGACGCGGCGCCGCCGGCTGGCTTACGGCATCGCGCCGCAGTTAGGCCAACGCCCGCACCCGGAAATTGCGGCCCTTGATGCGCCCCGCGCGCAGCCGTTCCAGCGCCTTGTTCGCCAGTGCGCGGCTGATCGCCACGTAGGCGCGGGTGGCAAACACGTCGATCTTGCCGATGTCCTGCGCGGTCAGCCCGGCGTCGCCGGTGAGGGCGCCGAGGATGTCGCCGGGGCGTAGCTTGTCCTGCCTGCCGGCATCGATGACGAGGGTCTTCATCGGCGCAAGATTGAGCTGCTTGCCGCGTGGCGGCGATACGCGCAGCGGGTGCCAGGGCAGCGGACGGCCGAGCTGCTCTTCGATGTTCAGTGCCTTGGGGCGTTCGCGCGGGGTGACGAGGGTGATGGCGAGGCCGGCCTCGCCAGCGCGCCCGGTGCGGCCGACGCGATGCGTGTGCGTGTCCGGATCGTGGGCGATGTCGTAGCTGACCACCAGCGGCAGCGCCGTGATGTCCAGGCCGCGTGCGGCCACGTCGGTGGCTACCAGGATGCAGCAGCTGCGGTTGGCGAATTGCACCAGCACTTCGTCGCGGTCGCGCTGTTCCATGTCACCGTGCAGCGCAAGTGCGGAGAAGCCGCGGCGGTCCAGTTCCTGCGCGACGGCGTCCACGTCCTTGCGCATGTTGCAGAACACCAGCGCGTGCTGCGCCTGTTCCGCACTGAGTGCGCCCTTGCCGAGCAATTGCGCCAGCGCGTCCATCTTCTGCGCGGGCTCCACTTCGTGGAAACGCTGCTCGATGGTGGTTTCCTCGTGCGGCGCTTCCACTGTCACTTCCACCGGTTCGCGCTGCAGGCGCTTGCTCACCTCGCGGATCTCGTCCGCATAGGTGGCCGAGAACAGCAGCGTCTGGTGATGCTTCGCGATGCGCCCGACGATGTCGTCGATCGCCTCGCTGAAGCCCATGTCGAGCATGCGGTCGGCCTCATCCAGCACCAGCACCTTGATGCCGCCGCCGTGCAAGCTGCCGCGCTTCAGATGTTCCTGCACGCGGCCGGGCGTGCCGACCACGATGTGCGGGTCGTGCGTGAGAGAGGCCAGCTGCGGCCCCAGCGGCATGCCGCCGCACAGGGTCAGCAGCTTCACATTGGGGATGTTCGCGGCAAGCTTGCGGATCGCCTTGCTGACCTGGTCGGCCAGTTCGCGAGTGGGGCACAGCACCAGCACCTGCAGGCGGATCGTTTCCACCTGAAGCGCCTGCAGCAAGGCCAGTCCGAACGCGGCAGTCTTGCCGCTGCCGGTCCGCGCTTGCGCGATCACGTCGCGACCTTCCAGCATCGGCGGCAGGCTTTGCGCCTGCACCGGCGTCATCTCTGCATAGCCGAGGGTTTCGAGGCTGGCGAGCAGGGCGGGCTTGAGCGGGAGCGTGGCGAAGGTGGTCATGCGCCATGATCGCATTTCCGCCATCGCTACGGGCTTATTCCAGAGCGGAATCGATGCGGATCTGGCCGCTCAGCACCTTGTGGATCGGGCAGGCGTTGGCGATCTGCAGCAACCGTTCGCGCTGATGTTCGTCCAGCTGGCCGTACAGGGCGATGCGTCGCCGAATAAGGTTCGTGCCAGCCTCTGGCGCGCCATCGGGATTGAAATCCAGCGCCACTTCGACGCCTTCCAGCGGCCAGCCCTTACGCTCGGCGTACATCTTCAGCGTGATCGAGGTACAGGCGCCGAGGCTGGAGAGCAGCAGCCGGTGCGGGTCGGGGCCGGCATTGGCGCCATGCAGGTCTTCCGGCTCGTCGGCCAACCATTGGTGGCCGCGGTCGTCGCCAAGGCGGACGGTGTAGGGCGTGCTGGCGATGGCGGCCGTCACGTTGGCGGGAGTGCTCATTGTGGATCCTAGATGGTGTGGAGGCTCCACATCTAGCACGTCGCGCGCCGGTCTGCGTGCCGCTGGCGTGAAACGGCGCCGGCTTGCATCTGTGCGCGCAGTCGCCGACCCTGTAAGGCCTGTATTTCGCCGACGCACCGCCATGGATATCGTTTTCATCGAGGATCTGCGCATCGACGCCGTGATCGGCATCTACGACTGGGAGCGCCGCGTGCGCCAGACGCTGGCGTTCGACATCGAGATGGCGTTCGACAACACCGTGCCGGCCGCCAGCGACGACATCGCGCACACGCTGAACTACAAGGACGTGTCCAAGCGGCTGATCGACTACGTTGGCAGTTCCAGCTTCGGCCTGGTGGAGACGCTTGCCGAACGCTGTGCCGCGATCATCCGCGAGGAGTTCGGCGTCGCCTGGGTGCGGCTGAAGCTCTCCAAGCCGGGGGCGGTGCGCGGCGCGAAGGCGGTGGGCGTATGCATCGAACGCGGCACGCGGCCCTAGAGAGCGGCGACGACCTTCTGCGCGAGGTGCCACGGCCAGCCTACGGCCGCGGCAAGCGCGTCGCCCCGGTATCCGAGGAGCGAAGAGACGAATGAATTCCCTGCGGCAACTGATGGAATGGCCAGGCATGCGCACCGCGCTGGGCCTGTTGGCCCTGATGCTGCTGGCCTGGCTGGTCGGCGTGCTGGTACGCAGCGTGCTGCTGCGCGTGGTGCACGGCATCGCCGCGCGCACGGAGTGGCGGTGGGACGATGCCCTGTGCCGGCGCCGAAGTTTCTTCTGGCTTGCGCGGATGGCGCCCATGCTGGTGGTGCAGTACGGCATCGCGCGGGTGCCGGACGTGTCCGGCGATGTAGAGGGGATCGTTGTCAGCATCAGCAAAGCACTGCTGGTGCTGTGCCTGGCGATGGCGATCAGCAGCGCACTGTCGGCACTGGAGGACCTCTATCGCGAGACGCCGCGCGGCCGCGAACGCTCGATCAAGGGCGTGGTGCAGCTGGCGAAGATCGGGCTGTTCGTGGTGGCCGGGCTGGTCATTGTCACCGCGCTGACCGGGCAGAGGATCGGCCTGCTGCTGTCCGGCCTGGGCGCGATGTCGGCGGTGCTGATGCTGGTATTCAAGGACACCATCCTCGGCTTCGTGGCCGGCGTGCAGCTCTCCTCCAACGACATGCTGCGCGTGGGCGACTGGATCGAGATGCCCCAGCTCAACGCCGACGGCGACGTGATCGACATCGCCCTGCACACGGTAAAGGTGCGCAACTGGGACAAGACGATCACAACGATTCCCAGCTGGCGGCTGATCTCCGACTCGTACAAAAACTGGCGCGGCATGCAGGAGACCGGCGGCCGGCGCATCAAGCGCGTACTGACCATTGACGCGGGCAGCGTGCGCTTCCTCGACGGGGCGGCGCTGGATCGGCTGGCGAAGCTGCGCTTGCTAGCGGACTACCTGCCCGCGAAGCAGCAGGAGGTGGCCGAATGGAACCGGGCGTTGGGCGAGGCGGGCGGAGTGGCGGCGAATCGCCGCCGGCTCACCAATCTAGGAACGTTCCGTGCCTATGTGCAGGTCTATCTGGACACGCATCCCCGCATCCATCATGGCCTGAGCTGCATGGTGCGCCAGCTCGCCAGCGGATCGCAGGGCATTCCGCTGGAGCTGTACTGCTTCACCGACACGGTGGTTTGGGCCGATTACGAGGCCATCCAGGCAGACATCTTCGATTATCTGTTCGCGCTGTTACCGGAGTTCG
Organism: Dyella agri; assembly: GCF_044904705.1. Classification (NCBI taxonomy): domain Bacteria; kingdom Pseudomonadati; phylum Pseudomonadota; class Gammaproteobacteria; order Lysobacterales; family Rhodanobacteraceae; genus Dyella; species Dyella agri. The sequence continues at coordinate 238,252 of NZ_JADIKL010000003.1, read as the reverse complement.
GCCTGCGCCTGTACCAGCAGCCCAGCGGCCACGACATGCAGGCCGGACTGGCGCGGCTGGACGGTGGGCGGGCAGAATCGCGGTCCCTGCAGTCAGCGACATCGTGATGGCCCGCGTCTACCTCAGCCTGGGCTCCAACCTGGAGCCGCACCGTTATCTGCGTGCCGCGCTGGACGAATTGCGCGCGCGTTTCGGCGCAATCGACGTGTCGCCGGCCTACCGCAGCCGTTCAGTGGGCTTCGACGGCGCGGATTTCGTCAACCTCGCGGTGGGCCTGGATACCGAGCTCGAACCCGGGGCGCTGAACGACTGGCTGCACGCGCTGGAAGATCGCCACGGCCGCCGCCGCGACGTACCACGTTATTCGGACCGCACGCTGGACGTGGACATCGTGCTGTACGACGAACGCGTGATCGACGGCCCCGGCCACCTGCAGATTCCGCGCAAGGAGCTGCAACACGCCTTCGTGCTCAAGCCGCTGGCCGACATCGCGCCGCAGGCGCGCCACCCAGTCGGTGGGCAGACGATGGCGGCGTTGTGGGCGGCATTTCCGGTGGGTCGCGAGCCGCTCGTTCCCGAGCCGCTTCCGTAGGAACGCACTCGGTGCGTGAATGCTCCGGTGCCTGATCAAAGCCAGAGCGTTCGTGCACCGGGTGCGCTCCTGTGAGTCCGCTGCGGCTCTGTTGTCGGAGCGCGCTTGGTGCTAGAACAGCGACTCCAATCGCATGGGGGTCGGGGACATGGCTGGAAAGTTCGCCCGCAGTTGGGCATTGATGAAGGCGAGCGCAGGCGTGCTGCGCGCGGACAGGTCGCTGTTGCTGTTTCCCCTGCTGTCGGGCCTGTGCAGCATCGTGGTGGCGGCAAGCTTCCTGGTGCCGGTGGCGCTGGCGCTTATTGGCCACGGCGACGACTTTGAAGGCCGCCGCTTTGCGCCGGCGTACTACGTAGTGCTGTTCGCGTTCTACCTGGTGCAGTACTTCGTGATCGTGTTCTTCAATACGGCGCTGGCCGGTGTAGCGTTGCAGCGCCTGCGTGGCGAGCCGGCCGGGCTGGCCGACGGCTTCGCGCTGGCGCGTTCGCGACTGGGCAGCATTTTCGGCTACGCGTTGATCGCGGCCACGGTGGGATTGTTTCTGCGCGCAGTGCAGGAGCGGCTGGGCCTGATCGGTCGTTTTGTGGTGGGTCTGATCGGCCTGGCATGGACCGTGGCCACCTTCCTGGTGGTGCCGGTGCTTGCCAGCGAAGGCGTCGGTCCCGTCGATGCGGTGAAGCGCAGCGCGGAACTGCTCAAGCAGACCTGGGGCGAGAACCTCATCGGCAATGCGGGCCTGGGCGTGGTGTTCGGCCTGGTATTTTTCCTCACGGTCCTGCTGGCGGCCGTGCTGGTGTTCGGCGCGATCGCCACGCAGTCGATCGCCGTCATCGCACCGGTGATCGCGCTGGTATTGGTCGGCTTCGTGCTGCTGGGGCTGGTGCAGTCCACGCTGCAGGGCATCTACGCCGCGGCGCTGTACCGCTATGCGGAAGCAGGCGAGGTGGGGGGCGGTTTCGACCAGGCGTTGCTGGAGTCGGCGTTCCGCCCGAAGCGTTGAAGGACGATCCATGGGTGGATCGCACGCTGGTCAAGCGCGTAAGCGACTGACCGGCGGAGCCGAGTCTGCAAAGTGCAAGACGCACTTTGCAGGCATTCGGTTACGTCGACAAGGTGCGCCCGCCGTCCACGCGGATGATCTGCCCGGTCACGTAGGGCGCGTCGCGCAGCAGCCACAGCACCGCGCCGGCCACGTCCTCGGGCGAACCGGCGCGTGCCAGCGGCGTGCGCGCCAGCATCGCCTGCTGGTCGGCGTAGGGCTTGCCGTCGCTAGGCCACAGCACGGCACCAGGCGCCACGCCATTGACGCGGATGTCGGGGGCGAGGTCGAGCGCGAGCGAGCGCGTCATCGCCGCCAGCGCGGCCTTTGCCATGCAGTAGATCGGATGGTCCGCCAACGGGCGTTCGGCGTAGATGTCCACCAGGTTCACGATGGCGCCGTGCGTGGCGCGCAAGGCGGGTGCGGCGGCCTGGGCGAGGAAGAACGGTGCCTGCGCATTCGAGGCGAACAACTCGTTCCATTGCGCCACGGTCGCCGCGCCCACCGGCGTGGGATGGAACGCCGAGGCGTTGTTGACCAGTGCGTCGAGCCGGCCATAGCGGGCGAGCGCGGTGTCCACCAACGCGGGCAGCGCATGTGGATCGGCGAGTTCCGCCTGCAGCACCAGGGTGCTGTCGGCGCGCGCGTTCTCCAGTTCAGCGGCCAGCGTCTCGGCTTCTGCCACCGAATGGCGGCAATGGAGGGCGAGGTCGTAGCCGGCGGCGTGCAGTGTGCGCGCGATCGCCGCTCCCACACGCTTGCCGGCGCCGGTGATCAGCGCGGCGGGACGTTCACGGCGTGGCGGCATGCGGCGATTCCTGCGCGGGAGCGGATAGCGACAGCTTGCCGGATCGGCGCACCTGCGTCACCCGCAACGGCTGCTTACGCCTGGTCCGTGGGCGGGTGTCGTCCGCGCGTGGCGGCCTTGCGCACCGCGCCAGCGAGTTTCCGCGCGGCAAGGCCCGCTTTCCCGTGTGTCTTAGGGGTTTCCCGGCGTGCGAGCGGTGGCGGCTCTGCCGGCGCGTCGCCGGTTTCGTGTTCGATGCCCCCGTCGAACAGCGCGATCGCGGTCGCGGCCACTTGTCCGGTGTCGTAATACGCGTAGGCGCCTACACCGAGCGCGCCGATCACCGGCAGCCAGCGCGACACGCCTTCGCCCACCGCGCGGCGGCTGAGCTTCACACCGAGCTGCTTGGCGATGCGCTCCACCACCGTCTGCGACATGCGCCGGAACAGCAAGCGGTCGCCCATGCGCACCACCAGGTCGCGGAAGGCCTGCGCCGCGGTGTGGCGGAACAGGCAGTACAGCATCTGCTCACGGCCGAGTTCGGCATGGCGGCCGTACGCAGCGGCGATGTCGCTGACCATCTGCGCCTGCAGCTTCCAGATCGTCACCAACTCCGGCAGCACGGTGAGCCAGCCCAGCGGTCCCGGCGGCAATGCCAGCGTGCCGGCGGTGAGCGCGGCGCGCTGGGCGGCACGGCTGGCGATCTGGCGCGCCTGCGCCTGCGGATCGGCGGTGGCGTCCACCTTGCTGTCCGGGATGCGGCTGATGAAATCGAGAATCGCCTGGGTGACCCGGCTGGCTTCTTCGTGGCCGCCGATCACGGCGGGAACCTGCCGGCTGTTGCCGGAGCGATCCGGTTCGGGCGGGCGTCGCTGGCTCATGGCGCACTCCGTGGGCGCACTGGCGTGCGCATGCGTGCACCAGTCTAGGCCGTCGGCATGAAGCGGAGAGCAACGCACTGATGCGGCGACCATGACTTTTGGCCCGGGCCGGCTTGGGGGTGCGATAGTAATGTTATAACATTACGAAAACTGACCCGGCCACGCCCGTGTGCCGCCGCCCCAAGGAAGTCCCGCACATGAAGCTTTCCCCGCTCGCCCTGAGCCTCGTCGCCGCGCTGTGCGCCATCCCCGCTTCCCGCGTTCACGCCGACGATGTCACGCCTGCCAGCGCCACGACCGCCAGCACCGCGGCAACCGACGATGACACGGGCGGGACGCGCAACCGGCAGGCGCCGAAAGTGCACGAGCTCGGTGCGATCAGCGTCTCCGCCGCGCTGGACCAGGCACGCAACGCCTTGTCGCCGGATACGGGCTCCAGCCAGTACGTGATCGACCAGAAGTCGATCCAGGCGCTGCCGCTGGGCGCCGCCACCCCGATGAACCAGGTGATCCTGCAGGCGCCCGGCGTGGTGCAGGACTCCTACGGTGGCCTGCACGTACGCGGCGATCACGCCAATCTGCAGTACCGCATCGACGGCGTGATCATCCCCGAGTCCATTTCCGGCTTCGGCCAGACCCTGGACGCGCGCGCCATCCAGCGTGTGAGCCTGCTCGACGGTGCGCTGCCGGCGCAGTACGGCCTGCGCACCGCGGCGGTGGTGGACGTCACCACCAAGAGTGGTGCCGACCTCGGCAACGGCGGCAGCATCGGCGTCACCGGCGGTTCGTTCGGCACCTTCAATCCGAACGTTTCGCTGTGGGGCAGCAGTGGTAACTGGAGCGCCTACTTCACCGCCAACTACCTGCAGAACGATGTCGGCATCGAGAACCCCACCGCCAGCCGCTCACCGATCCACGACCACACCAACCAGGTCAAGGGCTTCGGTGACATCTCCTACCTGATCGACAACGACACGCGGTTGAGCTTCATGTTCGGCTTCGCCAACAACCGCTTCCAGATCCCGAACCGGCAAGACGCCTCGCCGCAGTTCGGCTACCTCGACGTCACCAACTTCGATGCCGCCAACCTCAACGAGCAGCAGAACGAACAGACCCGTTTCGGCGTGCTTTCGCTGCAGGGCAAGCTGGGCGCGACCGGCTACCAGGTCTCGCTGGGCCAGCGTTACAGCGGCCTGCAGTACCTGCCCGACGACATCGGCGACCTGATGTTCAATGGCGTGGCGGGCGCCATCAACCAGGCGGATCGCGCCAGCACCTTGCAGGCCGATTTCTCCACGCCGCTCAGTGATACGCATACCTTGCGCTACGGCGTGTATGGCAGCTACGACCGCGCCGGCACCAACACCCACTCGCTCGTGTTCCCGGCTGACGCGGACGGCAACCAGACCAGCACCACGCCGTTCGGCATCTTCACCAGCAACCGGATCGTCGCCAAGACCTGGTCCGCCTATGTGCAGGACGAGTGGAGCATCGGCCAGAACTGGACGGTGAACTACGGCCTGCGCGGCGACGAATACAAGGCTTTCGGCACCACCCAGAGCCAGCTCAGCCCGCGCATCGGCGTGGTCTGGCAGGCCACCGACAGCACCACCGTGCACGCCGGCTATTCGCGCTACTTCACGCCGCCGGCCACGGAGATGATCACCGCCGCGAACATTGCGGCCTTCGCCGGCACCACCAACGCGGTGAAGAATTACGGAAACAACGAGCCGCTGGCTGAGCGCTCCAACTATTTCGACGTCGGCGTTTCGCAGAATTTCGGTAGCGCGTGGACGCTGGGCCTGGATACCTATTACCGCCAGGTACACCGCCTGCAGGACGAAGGCCAGTTCGGCCAGGCGCTGGTCTATTCCACCTTCAACTATCGCCTGGGCCGTGTGGCCGGCGCGGAGTTCACCGCCAACTACGACAGCGGCCCGTGGTCGGCGTACTTCAACTTCGCGTACACCAAGGCGATGGGCAAGGACGTGATCACCAGCCAGTACAACTTCAGCCCCGAAGACCTGGCATACATCGCCGACAACTACATCTATCTCGACCACGATCAGAAATACACCTCGTCCGGCGGCGTCAGCTACGCGCTGGGCGACGACACCAAGATCGGCGCCGATTACCTGTTCGGCACCGGCCTGCGCCGCGACGGCGCGGTGCCGAACGGCGCCAGCATGCCGGCGTATTTCCAGCTCAATCTCAACGTGTCGCACGACTTCACGTTCGACCGCTTCGGCAAGCTGCACACCCAGCTCGCGCTGATCAACGCGCTGGATCGCACCTACCAGCTGCGCGACGGCACCGGCGTGGGTGTGGGCGCGCCGCAATTCGGCCCGCGCCGCGGCCTGTACCTCAGCCTGCAGAAGGACTTCTGAGCGCCATGACGATCGGCCAGGCCATCGCATTCGCGTTGCTGGTCGGCGTTGGTGCCACGCTGGCGATGGATCTCTGGGCGCAGCTGCTGCGGCGGGTCCTGGGCATTCCAGTGACGGACTGGGCACTGGTCGGCCGCTGGTTCGGGCATCTGGTGCGCGGGCGTTTCGCGCACCAGAGCATCGCGCGGGCGCAGCCTGTTCGTGGCGAACGCGCCATCGGCTGGCTGGCCCATTACGCGATCGGCATCGCCTATGCCGCGGCGCTGTGCGCGCTGGCAGGGCCGGCGTGGGCGAGGCATCCCGCCTTGCTGCCCGCATTGGGGTTCGGACTGGCAACGGTGATCTTCCCGTTCGCCGTGCTGCAGCCGGGCATGGGCGCGGGTTTCGCCGCTTCCAGGACGCCACGGCCGAACCGGGCGCGTTTGCGCAGCCTGCTGACCCATGCCGTGTTCGGCTTCGGCCTGTATGGTTCAGCGCTGCTGGTTGCACGGCTGCTACCGCAGGATTAGGGCCGCCATCCGCTATGCTTGTCGCGGATTTCCGCGATGCCAGCACCGATGCAGTCTCGACTCCCCGAACCCAGCGCCGACGAGCGCGCGCATTCCGACCGCCTGCTGCGCCAGTTGCGCGAGCAGATCGCCGCGCACGGGCCCATACCGTTCTCGCAATTCATGGAGCGCAGCCTGTACGCGCCGGGGCTGGGCTACTACAGCGCGGGCAAGACCAAGTTCGGCGAGGCGGGCGATTTCGTCACCGCGCCGGAACTGGGCGAACTGTTTGCGCGCTGCGTAGCGAACGTGGTGGGGCCCGTGCTGGACACGCTGGGCGAGGAGGCGAACTTCCTCGAACTGGGCGGCGGCAGCGGCGCCTTCGCCGAGGTGGCGCTCAAGGCGTTCGCCGAAGCCGGCAGCCTGCCGCATCGCTACCTGATCCTCGAGCCCAGTGCGGATCTGCGCGAACGGCAGCGCGAACGCCTTGCCGCTGCCTTGCCTGCCGAACTCAATGCACGTGTCAGATGGCTGGACGGTCCGCCCGATCACGGCTGGCGCGGCGTGTTGTTCGCCAACGAGGTAATCGACGCGCTGCCCACCACGCGCATCGCGTTGCGCGACGGCGAAGTGTTCGAAGAACACGTAGCGCTGGATGGCGAAGGCCGGCTGATGCGCGTGGACCGCCCTGCCGATGCCCTGGTGGCTGGCGCGGTGCGCCATGTCGAACGCGATATCGGCGCGGATTTCGCCGACGGCTACCGCACCGAGATCCTGCCGCAGCTGCCGTACTGGCTGCAGGCGGTGGCCGGTTCGCTGGAGGCCGGCTTGATGCTGTTCGTCGATTACGGCTACGTACGGCGCGAGTTCTACCAGGCCGATCGCCGCGACGGCACGCTGATGGCGCACTACCGCCATCACGCGCACAGCGATCCGCTATGGCTCCCTGGCCTCAACGACCTTACCGCTTCGGTGGATTTCACCGCGCTGGCCGAGGCCGGCAACAGCGCCGGCTTCGGCGTTGCGGCCTACCTGCCGCAGGCGCAGTTCCTGATGGCCAGCGGGCTGCAGGATGCGTTCGAAGCTGCTCACGCGCAGGCCGCCGACGAAGCGGCGCGCTACCGGCTGGCACAGGAAGTGAAGCGGCTCACCTTGCCCGACCGCATGGGCGAGCGCTTCCAGGCGATGCTGTTCGCACGCGGTCTCGACATGCTGCCGTTGCCGGCGGATCTGCTTGCCGCCGATCAGGGTGGTCGCCTGTAGGAATGCGCCCCGTGCGCAACAGCGAAAGGCGCAGGAAGAGAAGCGAGTAGAGAGAAGGCGCCTCGCCCTCTCTCGCTTCTCTTCACGTGCTGCTTTATTTCGCTGCGGGGACGGCCACTGCGTGGCCCAGCGCCATGCCTTTGAGCACATTCAGCGCCTGCGCCAGCGCGTAGTCGTGGGTGGCGAGCGAAGCGTCGGCGGCACTGCCATCGTTGTCGATGTCGTTGCCGGCCTTGGCGTCCTCGTTGGCGAGATGGTTCGGCAAGTCGGCTTCGGAGCTGACCAGTTCGGGTGCCGTGTCGGTTTTCTGCACGGTGAGGTCGGCGACCGGGATGTCGGGCTTGATGCCTTCGGCTTGTATCGATGTGCCGTTCGGCGTGTAGTAGCGCGCAGTGGTGATCTTCACTGCGTGGTCGGCGTCCAGCGGCAGCACGGTCTGCACCACGCCCTTGCCGAAGGTGCGCTGGCCCATCAGCAATGCGCGGCGGTTGTCCTTCAGCGCACCGGAAACGATCTCGGCGGCGGAGGCGGTGCCGTGGTTGACCAGCACCACCAGCGATGCGCCGTTGAGCAAGTCGCCGGGGTGCGCGCTGAAGCTCATGTTGGAATCCGGCAGGCGGCCGCGGGTGGTGACGATGGTGCCGGAGTCGAGGAAGTCGTCGCTCACCGACACCGCGGCGGTGAGCAGGCCGCCGGGGTTGTTGCGCAGGTCGAGTACGGCGCCCTTGAGCGGGCCGCTCTTGGCAACCAGCGCGGCCAGCTTGCGTTCGAGGTCGGCCGCGGTGTCACTCTGGAACTGGGTGATGCGGATGTAGTCGTAGCCGGGTTCGAGCTGGCGCACCTTGACGCTGGTGATCGCGATGTTCTCGCGCGTGAGGTGCATGTCGACCGGATTGTCGCTGCCCTTGTGCACGATGGTGAGGGTGATCTTGCTGCCGGGCTTGCCGCGCAGCTTCTTGAACATGTCGTCCACGTTCTGCGGATCGATCAGCACACCGTCGATCTTCACGATGTTGTCGCCGGGCCGGATGCCGGCGCGCGAGGCGGGGGTGTCGTCGATCGGAGTGACGATCAGCAGGCCGCCGTCCTGCTGCAGCACCTCGATGCCGAGGCCGCTGTACTGGCCGGTGGTGTCCTCGTCGAGCTGGGCGAGGCCTTCCTTGTCGAGGTATTCGCTGTGCGGATCGAGGCCGGCGAGCATGCCGGTGATCGCGTCCTTCATCAGCGCACGATTGCTCACCGGCTCCACGTAGGCCTGGCGCACGATGTCGTAGACGCGGCTGAAGCGGCGGATGTCCTGCAGGTCGACCTGGTTGTCGGCGGGCTTGGCGGGCGCGTCCGCGCGGACGTGGGTGGGCGCCAGCTCGGTAGGTGGTTCGGGCGCGCTCGCGGCAGGTGCCGGCGCGGTCTGCGCATGCGCGAACGGCGCCGCCAGCAGCAGCGCGCACAGGCTGTAGGTGGAAAATCGCATGGAACGACTCCGGGGAAAGGGGTGCCCGCCGCACGGGCGGCGGGTTTCGACACCGCCAGCCTGCGACGATGGCGGGCGGCCGTCAACGGTGCTGGCTGAACGGACCTCCCGGGCCCGGCCGGCTTAGCGGTGCTGGCTGAGCCAGTTGCGCGGGTCGACCGGCTGGCTGTCGTGGCGCAGTTCGAAGTACGCGCCGGTGTTGATGCCGGTGGGCGCGCTGGCGGTGCCCACCGTCTGGCCGGCGATTACCGCGTCGCCCACGCCATGCAACAGCGTCTCGTTGTTGCCGTACATGCTCATCCAGCCGTTGCCGTGGTTGAGGATCAGCAGCATGCCGTAACCGCGCAGGAAGCCGGCGTAGACCACCCGCCCGTTCGCCACCGCGTGCACTTCGCTGCCGCCTGCGGCGCGGATCAGCACACCGTTGCCGTAGCTGTGCACTTCGCCGGCGGCCGGCCAGGGCAGGTTGCCGCGGATGTTGGCGCCGGCGCCGCCCACTTCCAGCGGCGGTGGGGCCTTGCCGCCGTGCTTGCGTGCGGCGGCCTGTTGGGCGGCCGCGCGGGCGGCGGCCTCGCGCATGGCCTGGTCGATCTGCTTCTGCAAGCGCGCGACCAGTGAGTTGAGCGATTGCTCGTCCTGCTTCAGCGCGGCCAATCGCTGGGCCTGGGTCTGGTAGGTGGCGTCGGTTTCGGCGGCCAGCTTCTGCTGCGAGGCACGCTGGCGGGTCAGCTGCTTGCTTTGCTGCTCGCGCTGCGCGCGTTGCGCCTGCAGTGCCTGTTGCTCGGCAGTGATCTGGGCCTCCAGCGTCTGCAGCTCGGCCAGGCTGGCCATCAACTGCTGTACTTTCTGCACGCGGTCCTGCTGGAAGTATTTCGAGTAGACCAGCGCCCGCGCGATCCGGCCGACGTCCTCGTTGTCCAGTAGCAGGCGCAGGTCCGAACCGTGCCCCAGGGCATAGCTGGCGCGCAGCAGGTCGGCGATCGCGGCGCGCTGGCCGGCCAGCTTCTGCTTCAGCTCGGCGCGATGCTGCTGCAACTGGTCGAGCTGTTGCTGCTTGGCGGCGAGTTCGGCGTCGGTCTGGCGCAGCGCGCGCGCGGCGGTGGCGAGGGCGGTGGTCTGCTTCGCCAGTTCGGCGTTGAGTTCGTCGCGGCGGGCGGCGGTGGCGGTCTGACGCTTGTCCAGCGCCTGCAGCTCCTGATGCACGTCGCTCAGCTTTTGCTTGGCGGCAGCCTGCTCGGTCTGGCTCTTGTTCTGCCGCGCCAACGTCGGCGCGACGGCGAGTACGGCGCTCAGTGCCACGACGGAGAGGGCGGGGAGGCGGGCGGCGCGGACGGGGCTGGGCATCGGTCGATTATCGCCGAGCCCGCGGGCAGGAGCGAGCCGCCCCCGGGCGAGGGCGTTCACGCGCCGGATGCGGCATGCTTCAACGCGTGGTGACGGCCACGGCGGCGGCTGGCTCGTCCGGCAGTCCGAGTGCCTTGCGCAGCTCGGCGCGCGCCGCCGCATAGTCCGCCTGCCAGTCGGGATCGATGAGCAACTGCCCGCCAAGTACGGTGCCGGCGAGGCGGCCGGCTTCCACGTCGCTGGGGTAGTGCACGCCCATCACGATGCGGTGCTGGGCGTACAGGTCGGCGCGGGCGAAGATCGCCGCGCGCCGTTCCGGCACCATGTTCGACAGCAGCACGGCCTCGGTATAGCCCAGCGTGGCATGGCCGCTGGGATAGCTCCAGTCGTTCGACTTCTCCTGGCTCAACGGATGCACCGCGTGCGATGCCAGCACGGGGCGCGGGTGTTGCCAGAACACCTTCACCGCCTTCACTTCGCCCTTGTCGTAGGCCGTCACGCGGACGAAGAATGCCGCCGTGCGCGGCAACTGCGCCGGTGCGAATGCCGTGCCGAACACGTCGGCGAAGCGGAACACGCTGTGCTGCTGGTCGGCCTTCGCCGCGGCGATCTCCTCCGGCGTGCGGCGGGCCTGCGCGGCGAGTACGCCGTCGAGGTCGCGCCGTGCCGCCGGGGAGCCGGCGGCGGGCGGCGGGGGTAGCAGTGCGGCGAGGTCGACCGCTGGCCCGTTGCCGTCGGCCAGCGCGGGCTGGCCGATCAGCAGCATCAACATCAGCAACGCGGGACGTTTCATCAGAACAGATCGGCCGAGATGGTGAAGTTGAAGTTGCGCGCCGGGATGGTGAAGTACATCGGCGTGCTGTCCGCGCCGGTGGTGCCAGCCAGGGCGTTGATGTGGGTGTTGTTGAAGATGTTGTTCAGCTGCACGCCGATCTTCAGATCCTTCACGTCGGCGATGTGCGGATCGAACCGGTAGCTGGCGGTGAAGTTGGTCACCGCATAGCCGCCGATCGGCGTGTCGTCTTCCGCATTGGCCGTGTAGTAGGTCTTGCCGACGAACTTGTCGACCAGCGATACGTAGGCCGGGCCGTTGCTGTAGATGAAGCCCAGCGCGGCGGTCTTGTGCGGCGTGTTCGCGTTCCACGCGTTGTCGGTGGTCTGGATCGCGCGGTTGAGCGAGCCGTTGGCGTAGACGCTGAAGCCGGCGCCCAGCATGTAGGTGCCTTCGAGCTCGATGCCTTTGTAGTGCACGCCGCCGCCGTTGTAGAACTCCGTGATGCCGCCAACGTTGTGCTTCTGCACGAAGTTGTTGAAGTTGATCTTGTAGACGTCGCCGGACAGCGTCAGGCGATCGTCGGACCAGGTGGTGCCGAGCTGCCAGTTGGTGGTCTTTTCCGGTGCCACCGCGCTGTCGGTCACCGCCGGGTTCGGCACGTAGAACAGGTTGAGGTTGGGCGCCAGGTAGCCCTTCGCCCACTGTGCGTAGGCTGTCCAGCTCGAACTGAACGCATAGTGGAACGAGGCCGACGGCAGGGTCGCGGTCCAGGTCTTGGAATAGGACAGCGGGGTGCCCGTCTTCTGGTTCACCGGCGCATCGATGCTGCGCTTGAAGTCGTTGTACTTCACGCCGCCGATGAAATACGCGTTGTCGGTGAGGTTCCACTGGTATTCGAGGTACGGCTGGATCGTGACTAGGGTGTCGTTCATCCGGCGGTCCGCTGCGGCCAGCTGCAGCGTGGGCGCGCCAGGGGTGACCACCGGGTTCAACTGGTTGTTGGTGTCGTCGAACTCATACAGCCAGCGGATGTCGTCCTGGTGGTCGTACCACAGGCCGGTGCGCACCTCGCCCGGGCCGAGCTCCTTGGCCAGGCGGAAGATGTCGCCCCACGAGCGGTTCGTGTTGCGCATGTGCTGGCCGGGCACGTCGGTGGGGCTGTAGAAGGTGCCGTTCGGCGTTTCGCCGTTCGGGTCTTCGCCGTTGAAGCCGAAGTGGTTATAGCCGTAGGTGTAGGCCTTGTTGTCGATCGTCCAGCCATCGAACGCCGAGTGCAGGCCGATGTAGCCCAGGTTGGTGTTGATCTTGTCTTGGTTGTACCGGTAGTAGGCCTGGCTGGTCGGGTCGTTGTTGAGCCCGTAGTTCACGCCGTACTCCGCGATCTGCGCCTTGGTGGCGCCGAACGGCACGTATTGGTTGAGCTTGTTCGCCATGGCGGCGAAGGTCAGCGTGGTGTTGTCGCCCAGCGGCTGCACGACCTTGGCGAACACGCTCTGGCGGCGCTGGCCGGAATAGGTGAGGTAACCGTCGGAGTCACTGTTCTGCAGATTGACCACGGCGCTGGTGCCGCTGTCGGTGAAGCTGCCGGTGTTGATGATGGCGCCTTCCACGGCGGTGGCCCAGCTGCCGAGGCTGAAGTACGGGTTGATGCCGAACTGCTTCTGCGGGTTGATCGAATCCACCGTGATGGTGCCGCCGAACGTGGCGTTGCCCAGCGTGCCGGCCGTGCCCGGGCCGCGATCCACCGTGACGCTGCTGGTTTCCTGGTTGGTGAAGTACGAGGTCGAGTGGTGCGTGAAGTCGTTGGAGTCCATCCACGGGATGCCGTCGAACGTCACGTTGTACTGGCCGTCCTGGAAGCCGCGGATCGAAACCACTGCCGACTCCATCAGGCCGGAGCCGTTCGGCGTCACGGTGTACACGCTGGGCGAAATGGCTGCGGCGTCGGTGTAGTCGCCGGTCGGCGCGATGTTTTCCCGAAGGTACAAGGTGCCGATGATGGACTGCGGCTCGATGGCCACCATGGAGCCCTGCGTCGGCGCGATGGTGCTCGCGGTCGTGGCGGCGGTCACCTGGACGGCGCCGAGTTGCTTGGCGTCCTGCGGCGAGGCGACGGTGGTGTCTGTGCCTGTGCCCGCCGTTGCCGGCTTGGGTTGCACGGGATTCGTGTCATCGGCGTGGACCGGCGTCGCGAGCACCGCGGCAATGGCGAGGGCGAGCAGGGCGGGGCCGCAGGAACGGAAGGCGAGCGTGGGCTGAGGCATGGCAGGTCCGGGAAGTGGGGGGCAAGGCGCGGCCCGGCACGCTAGAGCCCCTGCATGACATTTATGCAACAAAAGGAAGATGCGATTCGCAGTCGCTGGCCGTGAGGAATTGCGATGTGGCCCGCGAGTCATGGCTCGCGCGCGCTGCTCGGATCGGTGGGCGCCTGGTATGCACGTCACACGCTTTGGCATGACGAGCGTAAATCGCCACACCCCGGGGTTGGGGCAGACGAGTTACGGCCGCTCAGGTCGCGGCAGATAGTTACAAATGCAATTGCATTTGGACGTATAGAAGTCTTTGACGCGACGCAGCAATTGTGGTGTAGTCGGACCGTAATCCACGAATCCAGCCCGGCGCCTCGGCGCCGCTGGCCTTCTGTGCCCGGTCATCCAGCGAGTGAGCAAGATGAAGCAGTCCGGCGGAACAAGCCTGTACGACGCAGCCTTCGAACATGACAGCTGCGGTTTCGGTCTGGTGGCGCAGATCGACGGCCGCGCCAGCGCGTGGGTGGTCGATACCGCATTCGAGGCGCTGGCAAAGCTCTCGCATCGTGGCGCGGTGAACGCGGACGGCGTGAGCGGGGACGGTTGCGGCGTGCTGATCCGCCGTCCGCAGGCTTGGCTGAGCGCACTGGCGAAAGAAGCTGGCATCGCCATCGGCGAGCGTTTCGCGGCGGGTCTGGTGTTCCTCGATCCGGCCGATGACACGGCCACACAGGCGCTGGAGCGCCATCTCGCCGAGGAAGGCATGCGCGTGGCGGGCTGGCGCGAGGTGGCGGTGAACGAGGAAGCCTGCGGTCCGTTGGCCGCCGCGGCGCGGCCGCGCGTGCGCCAGGTGTTCGTCGATGCTGGCGCGGACATGGGCGACGAGGCGTTCGAGCGTGCCCTGTTCCGCGCCCGCCGCCGCGCCGAGCATGCGCTGCGCGAGGATGCCTCGTTTTACGTGGTGACGCTGTCGGCTGAGCTGATCGGCTACAAGGCGATGGCCGCACCGGGACGGCTGCGCGAGGTGTTTGCCGATCTCACGCATCCGGCGCTGGTCGCCGATGCGGTGGTGTTCCACCAGCGCTTCTCCACCAACACCACGCCGCAGTGGCGACTGGCGCAGCCGTTCCGTCTGCTGGCGCACAACGGCGAGATCAACACCATCCGCGCGAACCGCCGCTGGATGCAGGCGCGCGAGACGATCTGGCGCTCGCCGCGCGTGGAGCTGGGCGACCTCGGCCCGCTGGTGCGCCAGCAGGGCTCGGATTCGGAAAGCCTGGACAACGCGCTGGAGGTGCTGCTGGCCGGCGGCCTCGACCTGCTCGCCGCGATGCGCGTGCTGGTGCCACCGGCGTTCGCCGCACGCGAGAACATCGACGAGGATCTCGCGGCGTTCTACGAGTACTACGCGCTGCACAGCGAGCCCTGGGACGGCCCGGCCGGCCTGGTGATGTGCGACGGCCGCTACGCCGCCTGTACGCTGGATCGCAACGGCCTGCGCCCCGCACGCTGGGCGCTGTCCGATGACAACCATTTCATCATCGCCTCCGAAGCGGGCCTGTGGGACATGCCGTCGGCGCGCGTGATCGCCAAGGGGCGTCTTGCGCCGGGCGAGATGATCGCGGTGGATTTCCGCGAACACCGCTTGCTGCGCGACGCCGACATCGACGAGGTCAACCGCAAGCGCGCGCCCTATCGCGATTGGCTGCGCGCCGGCGTGAGCTATCTGGAATCGGACCTGATCGATCCCTCGCTGGCCGCCGAGCCGCTGCCGGTGGACCAGCTGCGCTGCTATCAGAAGTTGTACGGCCTCTCGCGCGAGGAGCGCGAGACGGTGCTGAAGGTGATCGCCGAACTCGAGGCCGAGGCCACCGGCGCGATGGGCGACGACACCCCGGTTGCCGCGCTGTCGCGGCAGGTGCGGCCGCTGTTCGACCGCTTCCGCCAGGCCTTTGCCCAGGTCACCAACCCGCCGATCGACCCGCTGCGCGAAAAGCTGGTGATGTCGCTGGTCACCCAGATCGGCGCGGAAGGCAACGTGTTCGAGCTCAAGCCCGAGAACGCGAAGCAGGTCTTGATCAATTCGCCGATCCTCTCCCAGCGCAAGCTGCGCCAGTTGCTGGCCTTGCCGCAATTCGTGAACACGCCGCGCTTCGACCTGATGTATGCGCCCGGGTCCGGGCTGGAAGCGGCGCTGCGCCAGCTGTGCGAGGACGTGGCGCAGTCCGTGCGCGACGGCAACGCGCTGGTCTTCCTCAGCGACCGCTACCCCGAGCGCGACAAGCTGCCGATCCACTCCCTGCTGGCCACCGGTGCGGTACACGCGCATCTGGTCGAGCAGGGCCTGCGCTGCCAGTGCAACATCATGGTGGAAACCGCCACGCCGCGCGATGCGCACCAGTTTGCCTGCCTGCTCGGCTTCGGCGCCACCGCGATCTATCCGTGGCTGGCCTACCAGAGCCTGTTCGAGCTGGGCCGCGAAGGCCACATCGAGGGCGATCGGCTGGAGATCGGCCGCAGCTACCGCCGCGGCATCCGCAAAGGGCTGCTGAAGATCCTGTCGAAGATGGGCATCTCCACCATCGCCGGTTACCGCGGCGCGCAGCTGTTCGAGATCGTGGGGCTAGCGCCGGAGGTGGTGACGCTGTGCTTCCCCGGCACGCCTTCGCGCATCGGCGGCGCCGGCTTTGCCGAACTGGAGAATGAACAGCGCCTGCTCGCCGCCGAAGCGTGGAACGCCGCGCAGCCGCTGCGCGCGGGCGGCCTGTACAAGTTCGTGCACGGCGGCGAGTACCACATGTACAACCCCGACGTGATCGCCACGTTGCAGCAGGCGGTGCGCACGGGCGACGCGGCCGACTACCGCACCTATGCCGACCACGTCGACCATCGCCCGCCCTCGGCGCTGCGCGACCTGCTCGCCGTGCAGCCGTTGGGCGCGCCGGTACCGCTGGACGAGGTGGAGCCGGTCGAGGCGATCCTGCGGCGCTTCGACTCCGCCGGCATGTCGCTGGGCGCGCTGTCGCCTGAGGCGCACGAGGCACTGGCCACCGCGATGAACCGGCTCGGCGCGCGCAGCAATTCCGGCGAGGGCGGCGAGGACCCGGCGCGCTACGGCACCGAGAAGATGTCGAAGATCAAGCAGGTCGCCTCCGGCCGCTTCGGCGTCACGCCGGCCTACCTGGTCAACGCCGAAGTACTGCAGATCAAGATCGCGCAGGGCGCCAAGCCCGGCGAGGGCGGCCAGCTGCCCGGCCACAAGGTGGATGCCACCATCGCGCGGCTGCGCTACGCCAAACCCGGCATCGGCCTGATCTCGCCGCCGCCACACCATGACATCTATTCCATCGAGGATCTCGCCGAGCTGATCCACGACCTCAAGGAAGTGAACCCCGACGCGCTGGTCTCGGTGAAGCTGGTCAGCCACGCGGGCGTAGGCACGGTGGCCGCGGGCGTGGTGAAGGCCGGCGCCGACCTCATCACCGTGAGCGGCCACGACGGCGGCACCGGCGCCAGCCCGCTCACTTCGATCAAGTACGCCGGCACGCCGTGGGAACTCGGCCTCGCCGAAACCCAGCAGACCCTGCGCCGCAACGAACTGCGCGGCCGTGTGCGGCTGCAGACCGACGGCGGCCTGAAGACCGGCCTCGACGTGATCAAGGCCGCCCTGCTCGGCGCCGAGAGCTTCGGCTTTGGCACCGGGCCGATGGTGGCGCTGGGTTGCAAGTACCTGCGTATCTGCCATCTCAACAACTGCGCCACCGGTGTGGCCACGCAGCATCCGGTGTTGCGCAAGGAGCACTTCATCGGCCTGCCGGAAATGGTGATGAACTATTTCCGTTTCATCGCCGACGACGTGCGCGAACACCTCGCGCGACTGGGCGCGCGTTCGCTGGCCGAACTGGTGGGTCGCAGCGAGTTGCTGGCGCAGCGCGACAACGCCACGCCGGTGCGCCACGGCCTCGATCTCGCGCCGCTGCTCGACGGCGGCAGCCTCGGCGCGGCCAGCGACAGCGCCTGCGCGATGGCGCGCAACCCGGTGCGCGACGCCGCCGCACTGGCCACACGCATCGCATCGGATACCGCGCCGCTGGTGGAGCTGGGCGAGGGTGGGCATTTCAGCTACGCGATCGTCAACACTGATCGCGCGATCGGTGCACGGCTCTCTGGCGACATCGCACGCCGGCATGGCGACCACGGCATGGATGAGCGTCCCATCGTGCTGCAGCTGGAAGGCGCGGCCGGCCAGAGCCTGGGTGCGTGGAACGCAGGCGGCGTGCATATCGAGCTCACCGGCGAGGCGAACGACGGCGTAGGCAAGGGCATGGCCGGCGGCCGCATCGTGGTGCGCCCGCCGGCCGATTCGCCGTTCGCCAGCCAGGATGCTTCCATCATCGGCAACACCTGCCTCTACGGCGCCACCGGCGGCGAGCTGTACGCCGCGGGCCGTGCCGGCGAACGCTTCGCGGTGCGCAATTCCGGCGCGGTCGCGGTGGTGGAAGGCGCGGGCGACCATTGCTGTGAATACATGACCGGCGGCGTGGTGGCGGTGCTGGGCAAGGTCGGCCTCAACTTCGGCGCCGGCATGACTGGCGGCTTTGCCTACGTGCTCGATCTCGAACGCGACTTCGTGGACTGCTACAACCACGAGCTGGTGGACATCCTGCGCATCTCGCCCGAGGGCATGGAGCACTACATGCAGCACCTGCGCGGGCTGGTGACGCGCCACGTCGAGCTCACCGGCAGCGACTGGGGCCGGCAGGTGCTGCGCGATTTCCGCGGCTTGCAATACAAGTTCTGGCTGGTGAAACCGAAGGCGGCAAGCCTTGCCGTGCTGGCGGAAGAGTTGCGGAGGGCTGCATGAGCGACAAGTTGTTCCAGTTCCTCAATGTGCAGCGGGAGACGCCGCGCACGGTGCCGGTGGCGATCCGCGTGCTGGGTTACGGGGAAATCTCCGGCGACTTCGCGGCGCCGCAGGCCGGTACCCAGGCCGAGCGTTGCCTGGACTGCGGCAATCCTTACTGCGAACACGCCTGTCCGGTGCACAACTACATTCCGGAGTGGCTGAAGCTGGTGCAGAACGGTCGCATCATGGAAGCGGCCACGCTGATGTACGAGACCAATCCGTTGCCGGAGATCTGCGGCCGTGTCTGTCCGCAGGATCGTCTGTGCGAAGGCGCTTGCACGCTGGAGCAGACCGACTTCGGCGCAGTGACCATCGGCAGCGTGGAGCGCTGGGTCACCGACGAGGCGCTGCGCCGCGGCTGGCGGCCCGACCTGTCCGGGGTGCGCGAGACCGGCCATCGCGTGGCCATCATCGGCGCCGGCCCGGCGGGCCTGGCCTGTGCCGACCGCCTGCGCCGCGCGGGCATCGCCGCCGATGTGTACGACCGTCAGCCGCAGATCGGCGGTCTGCTTACCTACGGCATTCCTCCGTTCAAGCTCGACAAGCAAGTGATGCGCCTGCGCCACGAGCTGCTCGAAGGCATGGGCGTGCGTTTCCTGCTGGGCCGCGAGGTGGGTCGCGACATCGAATTCGGCGAACTGCTGGATGATTACGACGCGGTGTTCGTGGGTACCGGCGCCTACACCTATGTCGACGGCAAGCTGCTGGGTCGCGGGCTGCACGGCGTGCACGACGCGCTGCCGTTCCTGATCGCGAACACCGAGCGCCTGCTGCGCGATGAGCCGCCCGCGCCCGCGTTCGACCTGCGCGGCAAGCACGTGGTGGTGCTGGGCGGCGGCGACACCGGCATGGACTGCAACCGCACCGCGATCCGCCTCGGCGCAGCCTCCGTCACCTGCGTGTATCGCCGCGACGAAGCCAGCATGCCCGGCTCGCGCCGCGAGGTGGGTTACAGCCGCGAGGAAGGCGTGAACTTTCTGTTCCACCGCCAGCCGCTGGAAATCCTCGGCGACGAACACGGCCGCGCCCGCGCGGTGCGCGTGGTGGAGACCGAACTGGTGGCCGACGGCCACGGCCGCCCGCGTCCGCGCAACGTCGAAGGCAGCGAGAGCGAGTTACGCGCCGACGTGGTGATCCAGGCTTTCGGCTTCCTGCCCAGTCCGCCGGACTGGCTGGTCTCGCACGGCGTGAAGCTGGCGCACTCCGGCCGCGTCGTCACCGGTGCCGACGGCGCGCTACCGCAGCAAACCAGCCACCCGCGCATTTTCGCCGGTGGCGACAACGTGCGCGGGGCGGACCTGGTGGTGCGTGCAGTGCACGACGGCCGCGAGGCCGCCGCGTCGATCGCGCGCATGCTGGTGGAGGCGGCGACGGAAGTGGCTGCCGTCTGAGCGACGGCGATGCTTTTCGCGGCGTGTCAAAAGTTGGTTCGACACAAACTCTTGACAATGAGAAACGGCACATGAACAAGTGTCGTGGCGGTCACTTGTGAAGATCGTGTACTAGGGAGTAATCCAGCGTTCAGCGACGGTGTCCGCGTCCCCACGCCCGTCGGTCGCTAGAAGCAGTGTGTTCCCGCATCAAGACGGGACGCTTCTGCGCGCCTTCCGAGTCGTGCGAATACCTCGCTACGGTTCCCCACGCCGGAGGTTCGCCCATGAAACGCATGACGATGATTTCCATCGCCGGTCTGGCGATGACCCCGCTGGCCGCGGCCCTCGCGCAAAACGCATCGCCGCCGGCCTCCCCAACGCAGCCGCAGTCCACGCAACAGCAGCCAACGCAACCGGATGCATCGCAACAGCAACCGTCGACAAAGCAGGCACAACAGCTGCAGACCATCGTGGTGACTGGTTCGGCCATACCGCGTATCGACACCGAGACACCATCGCCGGTGACGGTGATTTCGGCCGTGCAGATCCAGCGCAGCGGCCTGACCACGCTCTCCGATGTGGTGCGCTCGATATCCGCCGACAACAGCGGTTCGATCCCGAACGCGTTCGCCAACGGCTTCGCGGCCGGTTCGTCCGGCGTGGCGCTGCGTGGCCTCACCGTCAACTCCACCCTGGTGCTGATCGACGGCCATCGCAACGCCAGCTACGCAGTGTCGGACGACGGCGAGCGCTCCTTCGTCGACCTCAACACCATTCCGCTCGCCGCGGTCGAGCGCATCGAGGTATTGAAGGATGGCGCCTCGTCACTGTACGGCGCCGATGCGATTGCGGGCGTGGTCAACATCATCCTGCGACCCGACTATCACGGCGTCGAGGCCACGGCCGACGTCGGTACCTCCCAGCGCGGCGGCGGCTTCACCCGCAAGGCCACCTTGCTGGCCGGTGGCGGAGACCTGGATACCGATCACTACAACGCCTATTTCAGCGTGCAATTCCAGAAGGACAACTCCATCAGCGTGAACCAGCGGCCGTTCCCGTTCAACACCACCAACCTGAGTTCGCTGGGCGGCCCGAATCCCTTCGTGCCTTCCAACGCGTTCGGTTCGATCTACGGCTCGGTCACGCCTTCCACCGGCGGCAAGATCCAGCCGTTGCGCAGCTGCGCAGGCGATCCCTACGAAACGCTGGTGACCAACGATCCGAACAGCCCAGGCAGCTATTGCGAGCAGAATTTCGTCGGCCAGTACTCGCAGTTCCAGCCGGCGATGGAGCAGGGAGGCCTGTACGGCCGTTTCACGGTCAAGCTTAATGACACCACCACGGCCTACCTGTCGGCCAGCTACTTCCAGGCGAAAACCTGGACCGTGACGGGGCCGGCGCAGATCCAGAACGCCACCCCGAACAACACCGACGGCATCACCTTGCCGGTGGGCAACCCCTCCAATCCGTTCGCGGTACCCGCGTCGATCAACTATGCCTTCGGCGACATCCCGCAAGGCTTCAACTACAACAACCACAACGCGCGCCTGGTGGGCGGGGTCAACGGGCAGTTCGACGACTGGCACTGGGATGTCGCGGCGGTGATCAACCACACCTGGCTGGGCACGGACCAGTTCGGCTATATCAGCTACAACGCCTTGCTCGGCGCAGTCGCCAACGGCACCTACAACTTCCTCAACCCGTCGGCGAACTCGCCCGCCATCCGCGCGACGCTGGCGCCGGGCTACAGCAAGACCTCGACCTCGGACCTCGACTCGCTGGACCTGAGCGCGAACCGCGAGCTGATGGACTTGCCGGGCGGCGGCCTGGGCCTTGCCGTGGGTGCGCAGTTCCGCCACGAGGCGCAGAACGATCCCACGCTGAACCCCAACTTCGAGTTCCAAGGCCTGGGCAATGCCCAGACCAAGGGCAGCCGCGACGTGAGCGGCGTCTATGCCGAACTGGACGCGCCACTGCTCAATGCGCTGGAAGTTGACGTGTCCGGCCGCTTCGACCACTACTCCGATGTGGGCAACAACTTCTCGCCCAAGCTCGGCATCAAGTGGAAGCCGCTGGACTGGCTGGCCATCCGCGGCACCTGGTCCAAGGGCTTCCGGGCGCCATCGTTCTCCGAGAACGGTTCCAGTTCGTCCGTGGGTTTCATCACCTACACGCCGCCGCCTGCGTTCCAGGCCCTGCACGGCAACAACGGCTATGTGCAGCCGTACAACCTCGGCGAGGACGCGCTGGCGAACAAGAACATCAAGCCGGAAAAGGCCACCAACTTCACGTTCGGTGTGGTGGTGCAGCCGACCAGCTGGCTGAGCGCCTCGCTGGACTACTACAACATCAAGAAGACCGGGGTGATCGTGCAGTCGCAGACGGGCGCGGCGCTGGCCAACTACTACGCTGGCACGCCACAGGCGCCAGGTGTCACGGTGGTGCCTGACGTGCCCGATCCGCAGTTCCCGAACGCGCAGCCGCGCCCGATCGAGGTGATCGGCGAGTACGTCAACGCGAACCAGCTCAAGACCACCGGCATCGACCTGGATCTGCGCGGACACTGGGACTTCGGCAACGACATCAAGTACATCAGCGAGCTGACCGCCACCAACGTCTTCGAGTGGAACCTGACCTTGCCGAACGGCATGGTGCAGCGTTACGTGGGTACCGAGGGGCCGATCAACCTGTCCTCGGGCGCCGGCACGCCACGCCTGCGCGGTTCGTGGGCGAACACGGTCATCTGGGGGCCGCTCACGGTGACCGGCACGCTGTATCGCACCAGTGGTTTTGCCCAGTACGCCGAGGACATAGGCGTTGGCCCGGGCGCGTGCGTCACCACCACGCCGGCCGGTACGCCGTTCCCGGCCAGCTGCCGGGTCGGGGCATCCACGTTCTTCGACCTGACCGGCAGTTATGCGATCAACGGCCACGTCACCATCACCGGGTCGATCTTGAACGCGTTCAACAAGCTGCCGCCAATCAATCCGGCGAACTATGCGGGCGGCGCCTACGACGGGTTTGGCACCAACTACAACCCGACCTGGGCGCAGGAGGGCATCGTCGGTCGCTTCTTCAACCTTGGCGTCAAGGTTGATCTGTAAGTTGTAAGTGAGGCTCGCAGACCACGGCGCGCCGGGTGACTGGCGCGCCGTGGTTGTGTCCGGGCCGCGGCTACTGCAGGGTGGCCGGTTGGCGCAACGTCATCCATGAGCGGACGTGTCCACCCCGCCGCTCGCGTCTTCGGTTGCGCTGGTTCGTCAGTCGTTGGTTTTCTTCCCCATGGTTGCGTGGCGCGCCGGCTATGATCGGGGTGTGTCACAGGTTCCGGATCGAAATGAGCGAGGAGACGAAAACGATGCGCCTGGGTCTGGCCGCCAACCAGCTTCACCACGGCAGCGACGATGCGGCGCTGTTCCGTTGGCTGCGCGCCTGCGAGCGCGGCATCCGCGAGCTCGATCTCGGCCTGCATGCGGTAGGCCGCACCCACGACGCGATCGTGCGTGCGGGCCTGCTGGCGGACTACCCGCCGCTGCGCCGCTATCCCTACGGCCGCGAGGGCGGCCTGATGAAGCTGGTCGCCGAGGTGGTGGGCATGGACGGCGATGCACGTACGCTGGACGGTGCGATCTATTTCATCGATCCGGTCGATCCGTCCTCGGTGTTCCCCGAGGCGGTGGCGCTCAAGCGCCAGTGCGTGATCCACGCCAAGCCCTTTCTTTCCACCGTGGCCTCGGCGCGCGACTGGATCGAGCTGGAACGCATGCACGCCGGGCTGGAGCCCGATCCCGGCGCGGACGACCTGCATGCGCCGGAGTCGCAGACGCTGGCCCTGATCGCCCACGACGCGATGAAACCCGCGATGCTGGCCTACGCGGCCCAGCATTTCGACACGCTGTCGCGCTTCACCCGCCGCGTGGCCACCGGTACCACCGGCCAGCGCCTCAACGAACTGGCATGGAGCCGCGGCTGGCCACAGGGCAAGCCATGGGCGGACCGCTACCAGAGCGGCCCGATGGGCGGCGACGCACAGATCGCCGACCTGGTGCTGCAACGCCGCTGCCATCGCGCGATCTTCTTCGAGGACCCGCACGTGGCACGCCAGCACGAAGCCGACATCCAGCTGCTGGAGCGCGCGGTGACTACGGTCACTGATGTGGCGGTGTGCATCACCACACCGCGGTTGGCGGCGCGTTGGGCCGAGGCGGTGGAATTGCGGAGGAATCGGCGGGCGGGTGGTTGATTGCCTGTCGACGTGCGGGCGAATCCCTCTCCCTCCGGGAGAGGGGTTCGGTCGAAGCGAGGCGCCACGGCATAGCCGAACTATCCCTCAGTGTTGGCCCTTCTTGCTCGCGTCCGGTCTCGCTTGGAACTTCCTAGAGTTCAGAAGCTGATCTTCAGAATCTGTCCGTTATTGCCGACGAACCATCCGGCTTTTGGATTCGCGAAAGCGACGGCCCAGTAGCCGCTCACCGTGGGTAGCCAATACCAGGTCTGGCCTTCGTCGGGAGTCCAGGCGGCCGATCCTGAACTGAAGTTGGGCGCGGTTTCGGCGGTAATCACGACCGTGCGGTCGAAGGGAGGGCGGTGGTCGCCATGGTCGTCCCGGTCCTGACCCTGATCGTCCTCGTCGTTGGAAGATGCGGAAAAGTGGCGATCGCGCAGGCCGCGGACATAGGCCACGCAGAAGACCGCCCCCGGGGTCGGCGGTGGGTTGGTCAGAATCCAGGTCGCGCCGCCATCGTGAGAGGTCGCTGCGTCGGCTGAGGTATTGCTCGACAAGTCGCCGCCACCGACAAACCCGTTGTGCGCATCACGGAAAGCCACACTCAAGCCGCCAGCACTGCCGTTGCTGATGAGCGGGGTCGCATAAGCGTTCCAGGTGTTGCCGCCATCGCGCGTTGCCAGGATGCGCGCGGTGGTCGAGCCGCCGGTGGCAATCCACGCATTTTGCTTTCCCTGCGTGGTGATGCAGGTTCCGCTCGATGCGAACGAGGCTTCTCCAGGGAGTGCCGGCGGCATATGGCCGGCGATCGACTGCCAATGGATGCCGTCGGTGGTGCGCAGCTCGGGAAACACCCCGTTTACTGAATCGCTGTGCGCGAGGCCGCGGTCAGGGGACCAGAAGGCGAAGCAGTCGTAGAACGCGTTGGCAAGCTGGTTGGTGAATTCCACCGTCCAGTGTGCGCCGCCATCGACGGTTTTGTAGATCTTGAAGTCGGTAGTGTTGGCGCCAACCGACGACAAATAGGCGATCCGGTCGCTCACCGCGTAGACATCGCGGAACTGCAAATTCTCCGCGCCGGGTACCACGCCGGACTTCCATGTATTGCCGCCGTCGGTGGTCACCACGTAGGTTCCCCCGGCCCCCGAGGCCCAGACCACGCGCGAGTTTACCGGGCTGACGGCGATCAGTAGCTGCGTGGTGCCGCTCGACTGCGGCGTGAGCGTAGGTTGACGAACTCTCGGAGGGTTGTCCGCAAGAGCAAGAGAGGCAAACGCAGCGAGCAGCAAAACGAGTACCGAACGCTTGAACATGACGGCCCTCCCCGGGTAGTTGGAGCGGGGCAGCATAAAGTGACCAAGATGAGGGTTTCGCGAAATAAAGGGTCGAGATTCGCATCCTCCGTGCATCGAAGGGCTACGCACAGATTGCCGACCTGGCGCTGGAGCGCTGGTGTCATCGCGCGATCCCCTTCGAGGACCCCGTGTGCGGTACGCCAGCACGAAGCCCGAAGCGTCCTAATCAGTGACTCAGCTTGTCCCAAAGATGTCAGCTATGGGTCGGAAGCAGACATTAGGGTGATCCCATCGTTCATCTCACAGAACCGATGAAAGCATAACGATGAGCAAACCAAGGACCACTCCTGCAAGCAGGACGAGGCAGAGTGCGGGAGCAGACAGGAAGCCAAAAACCCGAATATTTTTTGCCGCGAAGATGCACCCGCATCTAGGACAGCGAACTCTGGACGATGCAGCGGGCAGCGTGAAACCGTGGGAAGTGGCGACCCCGCCCCATACCAGAGCATCGCGGCCCTCAAAGTGCGCAGCGCATATGGGGCAGGTTTCCAACTGTGCATTCATCGATCTCTCCCTGTAGCTTCCCCCCGAAGTCCGCTCCGGGTCGGAAGCGGACATTTTCCATCTAACGATCTATCGCGACTCTGCGTACCGCCTGAAGGCATCGAGCGTTCCGGCCCAATAGAACTGCAGATGCCGGTAAATGGACATCGTGGGAAATCCTGATGCCTCGAACTTCAGGACTGTACGGTGCTCATCGGCATGGACTGCAAAGCGCAGTTTCGTATAGCTCGACGGTTGATCCGGCAGGCGGGACAACGAACTGAGATGCGTGAAGCTCACCTCTTCGCACGGTTGGAATGACAGGATCACGCCCTTGTTCTCGAACGGAAGGTGGTGCATGCCGCGAATGACTATCGCGCTTCCTCGCATCCATGTCGTTTCCACCTCGACAGAATAGTCGTCACCACCAAGCCACTCACGCATGCTGTCAAGGTTAACCAAATGGTTCCAAACCACAGCAATGGGCTTCTCTACAACCACTTCTTCGTGGAAGTAAGCCGGGGTAGCGCAGCCAACGCTGAATGGTGGATTCATGGCTCGACGTCCAAATCGCGCATTTGAAATCCGAAGACTAACCCAGGTCGCGAGGCCTATCGCCTCCCAGACTTGAACTGTCCGCTTTGGGTCGAAAGCAGACCTTGCCAGCACGTGTAGGGAAGAAGGACGATATATCGGAGCAGGCAAGCCAGCAATAACGATTCAAGATTCGCTGACCGAAGGAGCGCACCAAACCGGATGCGATTAACTCCGGCCAGATGAAGACTTGCCTCCGCGCGCTTTGCTTCGTTCCTTCTCTCGTCGCCGATGCTCCCCTTCCGTTATTGCCTTGAACCGGTTGAGCGATTGCAGCCACAGCGGATCGTGGCCTGCTTCGTTCTCGTCCTTCTCGGGAATGCGATTGAACGGAATGCGCATCGGCGCCGCGTCGTGCACCAGCGCAGCCTGCATGCCGCCGAAGTAGACCTTGTTGAGGCCGTATTTCGCGTTGATGCGATCCACCACGGTATCGATCCCGCGCGTGCCGGTGGCTGGGGCGAACAGCGAGCCGCTGGTCTGCGCGCGTTCGGCGAGGCGCGTCAGGGTGACGCTTACCGACAGCGGCACGGCGCGGGCGGGGCCGGGCAGTGGGCGTTTGCGCACTCGGCCGGCGTCCAGTGTGGCGGTGAGCAGGTGCAGCAGGCTGCGGCTGTCGTCGGTGGGGTCGAAGTTGATGCTGCTTTCCCAGCGGTCCTCGTAACCGACGAAGCGGATGGCCACTGTCATCGCGCCGGCCAGCAGCTGGTCGCGGCGCAGGCGCATGGCGGCTTTCACCAACAGTTTCTTCAGTACCGCCAGCGCGCCTTCGGGTGTGCGCAGTTCGGGGCCTAGCACATGCGAGTGGCCCAGCGAGCTTCGCGTGGTCGGGGCGGCGGGTAGCCAGGCGCCGCGCAGCAGGCCCCACATGCGTTCGCCTTCGATGCCGCCCCAGGCGCGGCGCAGTACCAGCTTCGACGCCTCGGTGAGTTGCGCTACGGTGGTGATGCCCTCGGCATGCAGGCGTGCCTCCATCGACGCGCCGATGCCGCACAGGTCGCGCAGTGCCAGCCCGTGCAGGGCCTGCGGCAGGTCGGCTTGTTCGATCACTACCAGGCCGTCGGGCTTCCGCATGTCCGAGGCGGTCTTGGCGAGGAAGTCGTTGGGTGCGATGCCGATGGAGCAGCGGATCGCACCACCGGGCGCGACTTTGGCGATTTCGTCTTTGACTTGCCGCGCGATCTGCTCGGCCGCCGCGCGCTGGCGCTGGCGGCCGACCAGCTCACACGCCATCTCGTCGATGGAGCCAACGTGGGCGATGGGGATCGCACGGTCGATCGCCTCCTTCAGGCGCCCGTGCCATTCGACGTACAACGCAGGCCGCGCGGTGACGATGGCGATGTCCGGGCAGCGTTCGCGCGCCTCGCGCACCATCGTACCGGTGGAGACACCGTGTCTTTTCGCTTCGTAGCTGGCGGCGATCAGGCTGGTGGTTTCGGCGTCCACCGGTGCCACGCCCACTGGTCGCCCGCGCAGCGCCGGCACCTCGTGTTGTTCCACCGAGGCGAAGTAGCTGTTGAAGTCGACGAACAGGCTGCGCAAGGTCATGACCGGATCCCGGAAAGGCCGGGAGATATAGCTTGCACCCGTCGCGCGAATAGAGACAGAGGGCGATCTGGTCCTGTCATGCCTATCGCGTCAAGGTTGTCCCGCGGCGTCCTTCTCCTTCCAGACCAGCACGCCGGCCGGCGCCAGCGGCGTCTGGCCTTGTACGGCCTGCGCGCCCGAGGGCAGCGGGAAGGCAAAGGGTTTGGGGTTGTAGCTCACCATGAAGTCGTAGCCGCCGCGCCAGTCGTGGAAGACGCCGGTGGGCAGGTCCTCGATGGCTACGCCGGCGCGCTGATAGACGCTGCGCACCAGCGCTCGTTCCAGTTCGCCGTCGTCGGTGGACACGCCGATCATGGTGACGCTGCCCTTGCCCAGCTTGCGCGTGGTGGCGGCGGCCTTGCCGGCGTAATAGTGGTCGGCGTAGGTGGCGAGCACCTCGGTGCCGGGGCGCGGCGTGAGGATGTCGGCCCAGCGGTGCCACGCCCAAGTCTTGCCGTCGGCCTTCACCTCGCCGTCGGCACTGGGCGGCAGCATGTCGAAGCCGTCGACGTCGGCGCCGATCAGGTCGAGGATGGTGGCGTACCACGGCCCCTCGGGGAAGTGGCCCAGTGCGTTCTTCTGCCCGGTACGGCTGGTGAGGATCAGGTGGCCGCCTTGTTCCACATAGCGTTTCCACTTCGCCGCCAGTGCAGGACTGACCATCTGGTAGGCCGGCGCGATGAGGAAGGGATAGCGGCTGAAGTCGTCCTGCTCGGAAATAAAATCCATCGGCGCGCCGGTGGTCTGTACCGCCAGCGTGTAGCCGTTGCGGTAGGCCCAACTGTGCCACAGCGTGGTCTGCGGCTGGATTTCCAGGTCCCAGAACACGTCCTGGCTCCACAGGTAGCCGGTGTAGCGCGCGGCGAGACGCGCGGGTAGTTTGGCATTCGGGTCAAGCCTGGCTGCCAGCGCCTTGATGTCGCGCATGGTGTTGATGTACTCGCGGCCGGTGCGCGAGGGCGTCACGCCGTCGGTGCCCACGATGCCCTCGTGGTACATCTCGCTGCCGCGCAGCGGGTGTCGGTAGCGATACGTGGCGAGCAGGGAAGCGCCGGAGGCGAAGGCGTGCCACATCCACATGCGGATAGCGCCGGGCATGGGCTGCGGATTGATCGAGGCCCAATTGACCTGGCCGGGTTGCAGTTCCATCACGCCGAAGGTGCCGTTGATCGGGCGGAAATACGCCGCGGCTTCCATCAGGTTGGCGGGCTTGCCGATGGCGTAGCTGTCGCCGCCCAGCGCGTTCGTCCCCGCCACCGGGTAGAGCGTGAAGGTGGGGAAGTCGAGGGCGCGCGCGCGGCGCGGATCGGTGTCGGTGCTGACGTTGGTGTAGTCGGTGGTCACCCACTGCCGCTTGCCGGCGTACTGGTGGATGATCTCGGCCTGCGCGTCGAGGAACTGCGCCTGGGTGTCGGCGCGGAAACGGGCGAGGTCGAGCACGGCATGCGGGCTCAGTTTGTCTTCGGCGGCCAGCGTGGTGTTGGGCAGCAATACTTCGTCGAAGCTGTCGTAGCGCGTGCTCCAGAACGAACCGGCCCAGGCCGTGTTCATCGCATCGATGCTGCCGTACTTTTTGCGCAGCCAGTCCTGGAAGGCCTTGCGTGCGCTGTCGCTGAAATCGGGGAAGGCGCTGGGCTCGTTGTCGATCTGCCAGCCCCAGACGCGGGGGTCGTGGCCGTAGCGCGCGGCCATCGCGGTGACGATCTTCGCGACAAAGGCCTTGTAGGTGGGATCGGTCAGCGACACTTCCGCGCGGATGCCGTGCTCATGGCGCTGGCCGTGCTCGTCGACGCGGTAGACCTGCGGATAGCGCTGGCCCATCCAGCTCGGCACTGCCGCCGAGGGCGTGCCGAGGACCACGCGCAGGCCGGCCGCATGTGCCAGCGCGATGGCGTGGTCCAGCCAGCCGAAGTCGTACTGGCCTTCCTTCGGCTCCAGGTAGGTCCAGCTGAATTCCGCCATGTGCGTGAATTCGAAGCCGAGCTTCGCCATGCCGTCGAAGTCGCGTTGCCACTGCTCCTGCGGCCATTGCTCCGGGTAGTAGTACACGCCGAAGCTCATCTGCTCCGGCTGGTGCAGTAAGGCCGCGCCCTGCAACCGCGCGGGCTGCCGCTCGCCGGCGCCGGCCGGGGCGGCGACAGCCGCGGTCAGTGCGAAGGCAGCGAACAGGGCAGCCAGCAAGGGCTTGGGCATGGTGGTGGGCCTTGAACCGGGGATGGATATATTTGTAATACTATATGCCTTTCTCTGCGAGGGTGTCTGTCCGTGGCTGCCTTGACTCCCGAAGCCGCGCTGGCGCTGGCCGACAAGCATTGGCGCATCCGGGGCGAGGTGCGCGCGCTGCCTTCGTACGCCGACCAGAATTTCCGCATCGGCGGCGAGCACGGCGACTACGTGCTGAAAGTGGCGCACCCGTCGTGGGCATACGCCGACCTGGACCTGGAAAACCGGGCCATGCTGACGCTGGCCGCACGCGAACCCTCGTTGCAATGGCCGCGCGTGATGCCTGGCGTGGACGGCGAATACCTGCTGGCGCTACCGCTGGAAGACGGGGTGCGCCACGTGCGCCTGCTGAGCTTTGTGCCCGGCATGACCTATGCCGAGGCGGTCGCGGGGGTGTCGCCGGCACAGCGTCCGGCGCTGCACGAGAGTCTCGGCCGTGCGGTAGGCCTGCTGATCCGCGGCCTGGCGGATTTCCACCATCCGGCCGCAAGCCGCGCGCAGGACTGGAACCTGATGAGCCTGCCGGACTTGCGCGGTGAGATTGCCCACATCGAGGACGATGCGTTGCGCGCCATCGTCGCGGCGCGGGTGGAATCATTCTGTGCGCAGCTGCCGGCGTGGCGTGCGCAACTGCCGATCACCGTGCTGCACAACGACGCCAACGACCTCAACGTGATCGTGGTGCTGGACGGGAAGGGCGGTGGCCGGGTCGACGCGATCATCGATTTCGGCGACATGTGCACCAGCTTCCGCCTGTGCGAGCTCGCCATCGCCTGCACCTACGCCATGCAGCACGAAGCCGATCCCGTGGCCTGTGCGCAGGCCATCGTGCGCGGCTGCCTCGAACTGTGCCCGCTGATGCGGGACGAGCTGGAACAACTGCACGCCTTCATCGTCGCGCGCCTCTGTCACAGCGTGCTGATGGCCACGCGCGCGCATCGCGAACAGCCGGACAACCCCTTTGTGCTGGTGTCGCAACAAGGTGTGCGCGCCTTGCTGTGCGCACTTGCCGATACCGACGCGCGCGCCATCGCCGCCCCCTTTCTGGAAACCTGCCATGAGTGATCGCATCGTTGCCGAAACCGTTCTTGCCGGCGTGCCCACGCGCGGCAACGCCGAGTTGCTGGACCTGCGCAAGCGCTATCTGAACCCCACGCTCAGCGTGTCTTACCGCGAGCCGTTGAAGATCGTGCGCGGCGAAGGCGCCTGGCTATACGACCAGCAGGGCGAGGCCTACCTCGACATGGTCAACAACGTCTGCCACGTCGGGCACTGCCATCCGCGTGTGGTGGCGGCCGGGCAGGCGCAGATGGCGCAGCTCAACACCAACACGCGCTACTTGCACGACAACATCGTCGAGTACGCAATGCGCCTCGTCGCGACGCTGCCGGCGCCGTTGTCGGTGGTGTTCCTCACCAATTCGGGCACCGAGGCGAATGACCTCGCGCTGCGCCTTGCGCGCACCCACACTGGGAAGCGCGGTGCGCTGGTGCTGGACCATGCCTACCACGGCCACTCGCCTTCGATGGTCGAGTTGAGTCCGTACAAGTTCAACGGCAAAGGTGGCGAGGGGCAGGTGGCGCACGTCGGCGTGGTCGACATGCCGGATGTCTACCAGGGTGCGTTCCGCGATCCGTCAACCGCCGGCAAGCAATACGCCGGGCTGCTGCCGGCGGGCATCGCGGGGCTGCGCGAGCGCGGTTTCGACCCGGCGGTGTTCTATTGCGAATCCCTGCTCGGTTGCGGCGGCCAGATCGTGTTGCCGGACGGCTACCTGCGCGATGCCTATGCGAGTGTGCGCGCCGCCGGCGGTGTCTGCGTCGCGGACGAGGTGCAGGTGGGCTTCGGCCGTGCCGGCGAACACTTCTGGGCCTTCGAACGCCAGGGCGTGGTGCCGGACATCCTTACCGTGGGCAAGCCCATCGGCAACGGCCATCCCATCGGCGCCGTGGTCACCACGCCAGAGATCGCCGCCAGCTTCGTCACCGGCATGGAGTACTTCAATACGTTCGGTGGCAACCCGGTGTCCTGCGCCATCGCGCTGGCCGTGCTCGACGTGATTCACGAAGAACGCCTGCAGGACAACGCGCGGGTGGTCGGCAACCTGCTCATGGACGGCCTGCGCGAGCTGCAGCGCCGCTACACCTGCATCGGCGACGTGCGCGGCTGCGGCTTGTTCATCGGTGCGGAACTGGTCAGCGACGCCGCGGCACGCACGCCCGACCGCGCCAAGGCCAAACAGGTGGTCGAGGCCATGAAGGCGCGCCACGTGCTGCTTTCCACCGAAGGCCCCGACGACAACGTGCTGAAGATCAAGCCACCGATCGTGTTCAGCCGGCGCGATGCCGCGGAGTTCCTGGAAAAACTCGATGCGGTGCTGGGCGGGCGCTAACCGGTCCTGCGCAAGGCGATGACCGACGGGGCCGACAGGCCCCGTTTTTGCGTCTGCGCGCCGCTGCCCGGCGTCTCCGCGGGCGGAGGCCCAGCTTGCTTGGGGGTGGGGGACAGTCTTCGATTATAGCTATTTTAATATTGTAGTATGAATAAACTTTTTGTAATACGATGCCCCGGCAGGCAGGACTCCGCACTCAAGCCGGCCACACAGAAGAGGTGATGGAAGCCCGATGGATCGGCCGCTTGTGAAAGCGCCTGTGCTGAAACCAAGGCAAACAACCATTCGGGAGGGGAGTTCGACATGAAGAATCACAAGCGGATCAACCGGAAGGCCCTGGCGGTCGCCATCGGCGCCATGCTGCTTTCCGGCGCGGTCATGGCTCAGGACGCGCCGACCCAGGCTGCACCCGCGCAGGCTGCACCCGCGCAGGCTGCGCCCGCGGCCGGCAAAGCCAAGCAGAAGAAGCCGGATGCGCAGTCTGCGCAGACGCTGGACCAGGTGGTGGTCACGGGTACCCCCACGGTCGGCGGCATTCGCCGCATCGATGCCAGCTACTCGATCACCACGGCGACCAGCGATCAGATCAAGGAACTCAACCCGGTCAGCACGGCCGACTTGCTGAAGCTTTCGCCGGGCGTGTACCCGGAATCGTCCGGCGGCGAGACCGGCGCGAACATCGAGGTGGCGGGCTTCCCGTCGGACAGCGGCGCGCCTTTCGTGACGCTGCAGATGAACGGCTCGCCGCTGTTCCCGAAGTGGGACTACTTCACCGACGCGATGTTCCGCCTCGACGACACCATCGACCGCGTCGAGGCCGTGCAGGGCGGCACCTCGGTGCTGTACGGCAACGGCCAGCCCGGCTTGATCGCCAACTTCATCCTGAAGGAGGGCTCCTCCACGCCCGGCGGCGACGTCGGCGTGACCTACGGCTCGGAAGGCATGGTGCGCCTGGACGGCTTCTACGGCTTCCCCATCGGCGGCGCCGACAGCGGCTGGTACGGCAGCGTGGGCGGCTTCTGGCGCAAGTCGGACGGCGTGCGCGATCCGCAGTTCCCCTCCGACAAGGGCGGCCAGCTCAGCGCGACGTTGAGCCACGACCTCGAGCATGGCTCGCTGGTGTTCTACACGCGCGTGCTGAAGGACAAGAACCAGTGGGTCACCGACACGCCGATCTACAACCCCTCAGCGGGGCACTTCTCCCCCTATCCCGGCTTCAGCCCGCTGACCGGCACCTTCGGCAGCAACGCCGACCGTTACCAGTTCCTGCAGACCACGCCCTGCTTCACCAACGGCTGTTCGCCGGGCGGCCTCAACATCGACATGGCCAATGGCCAGGGCGGCGACATGCACGTGTTCGGCGCCAACCTGGACCTGGATTTCGACAATGGCTGGTCGATCTCTGACAAGGCGATCTTCGTCGGCGGCAACATGGACACCACGGCGTTCTACAGCACCGGCGCCAACCCGGACACGCTGGCCAACGTGATCGCCGGCACGGCATCGTCGCTCGGCCTGCCCGCCGGCCTGACCGCGACGGCTACCTACGCCAACAACGGCCAGCCCGCCGACATGAATCAGAGTGTCAGCGTGCAGAACCCGGAGTACATCCACAAGCGCATCCACTCGCTGAGCAACGAATTCCGCGTCAGCAAGCAGCTGTTCGACGGCAACACCCTGACCCTGGGCAACTACACCGCGGTCTACGGCGAGCAGCATTCCGAGAACGACGGCCTCAACATGCTGTTGCAGGCGAAGAACAACCCGAACCCGATCGCGGTCAGCCTCAGCGACGGCACCAACACCTATCAGCTGACCGACAAGCAGGGTCTGTTCTGGGGCGCCGGCCCGCAATCGTGGATGGCGTTCAACGAGCGCTGGCACGCCACCACCACGGCGTTCTACCTCGCCGACGAATGGAAGGTGGGTAAATGGCGTTTCGACGGCGGCGTGCGCTGGCAGCACGACAACATCGGCGGCAACTTCCAGAACACTGCCTCGGGCGACCTCGACGCCAACCCCTACACCGTCTACAACAACAACGCCGAGTACCTGATCGACAGCTGGACCCATTACGGCCACAACCGCGGCGCGGCGTCGTGGACGCTGGGCGCCAACTACGCGCTGGCCGGCAACATGAGCGTGTACGGCCGCGTCAACAACGGCGCGTTTCTGCCCAGCTTCGACGACATCGTGAACCTCGGCACGCCGCCGACCGAGCACATCCACAACTATGAGATGGGCTTCAAGTACCAGGCGCCGTGGATCTACGCAGACATCGGCGTGTACCACCGCCAGTTCATCGGCGTGCCGTACTCGATCCAGCTGAGCACCGGCCAGGTCAACCTGGTCTATGGCTCGGTGACCAACGGCGTCAACACGCAGGTGATGGTCAAGCCGTTCGAGCACTTCTCCGTCGCGCTCAGCGGCAACTACATGCACGGCCACTACAACCGTTACGCGGGCTGCGTGCCGTACCAGGCGCAGGACGGAAGCTTCCAGTGCAGCAGCATCGACGGCATGACGGTGGATCGCCAGCCTGAGACGCAGTACCGCGTGACGCCGGCCTACGAGTTCCCGACCAGCTGGGGCAGCATGAAGTTCTGGGTCACCTACGAGCACATCGGCAACCGCTTCAGCGACCAGCTGCAGCAGCAGCCGATGGGCAGCTACTACGACCTCAGCTTCGGCGCCATCGCCAACGTCGGCCAGCACTGGATGCTGACTCTGCGCGGCACCAACATGACCAACCAGATCGGCATCACGGAGGGCAACGCGCGCCTGTTCGGCTTCGCCAGCGGCGGCGGTGTGATCCTGGCCCGCTCGATCCAGGGCCGCGAGGTGAATTTCCAGGCCAAGTACAAGTTCTGACGCTCGCCTGTCGAAGCTTGCCGGCCCGCATCGCATCAGTCATGTTCGTGGCTGATGGGGTGCGGGCCGGCGAGTTTTCGGGAGGCCGCACGGCCGGGCAAGCAAGCTCAAAGGAGACACGGTTCCATGCGTCCACTCATCAAGCCCCTGATTCTCGCCGCGACCATGATCACGGCCTGTGGCGCGTATGCTGCGCCGGCGAAGCAGTCCGCCGCGCAGTACCAGGACCTGCTCGATTTCCACGGCACGCCGCGCACGGCGGCGGATCGCAGCTTCAACATCTTCTTCGACATGGGGGCGTGGCAGGGTTACAGCCTGCCGCGCGCCGGCGATGTGGGCACGGGTTTCTCCGGCCCCTTCGTGCACAGCCTTGGCAGTGGGCAATGGGTGGGTTTGCGCTTCGCCGCGCTGGCCTTGCGCGATGCGGGCGGCAAGCAGGACATCGCGCTGAGGGAAGTGGCGAGCCACGCCGTGCCAGGAGCCTTGGAGCGCAGGTTCGCCGCGGATGATCTGGACGTGCGACAGACGCTGTTCTTCGCGGACTCGTGGCACGCGCTGGTGCGCATCGAGTTGAGCGCGGGCAAGTCGCGCGATATCGATCTGGCGGTCAGCGGCGGCGGCATGTCGCTGGCGGGCAGCCACCTCGACGGCAACGGCGATGTGGTGACACAGCACTTCGCCAAAGCGTCTTCCACGCTCACCACACAGCTGCATGCCGACAGCGCGATGACGGGCCGCGCCACCGTGTCAGGCAACGACTATCGCATCGCGCTGGACAAGCCGTTGCACCTCGACGCCGGCAAGCCGGTCACGCTCTACGTGGTGCAGACGCTGCGCTACGACGCGCAGGCGGAGCCGCCCGCCGTCGATTACGCCCGGGCGTGGGACGCCAATCGCGCACGCTGGGCGGCTTACCTGACATCCACCGGCGTCAGCCGCCTTGCCGGCCTGTCCGACGACGTGGCGCGACGCGTGGCCGCAAAGGCCGTCGTCACCCTGATCGGCAACTGGCGTGCGGCGCGCGGCGACCTGCACCATGACGGCGTCATCCCGGCCTATTCCAATCCCGACTTCAACGGTTTCTGGGCCTGGGATTCGTGGAAGCACGCGGCCGCGCTGGCCTGGTTCGCGCCGACGCTGGCGCGCGACCAGATCCGCGCGATGTTCGACTACCAGGCCGCTGACGGCATGGTCCCCGATTGCGTCTTCCTCAACCGGGCGGACGACAACTGGCGCGATAGCAAGCCGCCGCTGGCGACCTGGGCGGTGTGGGAGATCTACCGCGCCACCGGCGACCGCGCCTTCCTCGCCGAGATGTACGACAAGCTGGTGCGTTACCACCGCTGGTGGTTCACGGCGCGCGACCACGACCGCAACGGCCTGGCCGAATACGGCGCCACCGATGGCACCGCCATCGCGGCCAAGTGGGAAAGCGGCATGGACAATGCCGTGCGCTTCGATGGCGTCGCGATGTTGAAGAACGGCGAGCATGCCTGGTCGATGGACCAGGAGTCAGTCGACCTCAACGCCTACCTCTACCGCGAGGCGCTCGATCTGGGGCGGATCGCGGCGACCCTTGGCAAGCCGCAGGACCAGGCGGCGTGGCAGGCGCAAGCCGCCGCGACGAAGTCCGCGATCCAGTCGCGCATGTACGACGCGAAGCGGGGTTGGTTCTTCGATGCCAAGCTGGGCAAGCCCGATCTGGTGCGCGTCTACGGCTCGGAAGGCTGGACGCCGCTGTGGGCCGGTGTGGCGACGGCCGCGCAGGCTGCGGCGGTGGAAAAGACCATGATGGACGCGCGCAAGTTCGCCACGGCGATGCCGTTCCCCACGCTGTCCGCGGACGATCCGCACTTCTCGCCGGTCAAGGGCTATTGGCGCGGGCCGGTATGGATGGATCAGTCGCTGTTCGGCGTCGAGGCGCTGCGGCGCTACGGCTATCACGCGGAAGCCGATGCGATGGCGCGCCGGCTGGTGTTGAACGCGAACGGGCTGGCGAAGGGACAGGCAACGTTCCGCGAGAACTACGACCCGCTGACCGGGCTGGGCTACCAGTCGCAGAACTTCAGCTGGTCCGCCGCGAGCTATCTGCTGCTGTTGCGGGCAGACGCCGGCGAGTCGGGCCGGCGCCTGCCCTGATCGGGCCTACTGACCGATCTGCCGCAGCGGTTTGCCCGCCATCAGCTTGCGCTCGATCTGCTCCAGCGTGACGCCCTTGGTTTCCGGCACCAGCCAGACGGTGAGTACGATGAACACGGCGTTGAAGGCGGCGTAGAGCCAGAACGTCTGCGCCTGGCCGATGCCGTTGAGCAGCGGCAGGAAGGAGAGGCCGACCAGCCAGTTGGCCACCCAGTTGGTGAAGGTGGAGCAGCCGATGCCGAAGTCGCGGCCCTTGAGCGGCTGGATCTCCGAGCACAGCGTCCAGATCAGCGGGCCGGCCGACATCGCGAAGCCGACGATGAACACCAGCAGCATGCCCACGGTGAAGAACTGCTCGCCATGCGTGTGGATGCCCAGGTGCATCATGGTGCCGACCACGCCCAGGCCGATCGTCATCACCACGAAGCCGATGTAGAGGATGGGCTTGCGGCCCAACTTGTCCACCAGGCCGATGGCGATGAAGGTGGCCAGCACGTTGACCAGATCGACGATGACCGTGAACCACATCTGTGCTTCGGTGGCATAGCCCATGCCCTGGAAGATGCGCGGGGCGTAGTACATCACCACGTTCATGCCGGTGAGCTGCTGCATCACCTGCAGCAGCATGCCCAGCCCCACCGAGCGGCGGAAGTTGGCGTTCTGCAGGAACATCTGCACGCCGTTCTGCGGCGTCTTCAGCTGCTCCTTGATTTCACTGATTTCCCTGGCGATGGCGTCACGGTTGCCCAGCAATTTCTGCAGCACCTGCTCAGCCTCGGGCTGGCGGTTGCGCATCATCAGCCAGCGCGGGCTTTCCGGCAGGAAGGCCACGCCGAGCAGGAACAGCGCACCCGGGATGGCAATGACGCCCAGCATCCAGCGCCAGCTTTGCGTGTAGCTGAGGGCGGCGTCGGACAGGGCCGCGACGAGGATGCCGATGGTGATCATCAGCTGGTATATCGAGATCATCGCGCCGCGAATGGACTCGGGCGCCACCTCGGCGAGATACAGCGGCGCGGTGAAGCTGGCCAGGCCGATGGCGACACCCAGCACGAGGCGGCCGACGATCAGCACGTCGGGCGTCCATGCCAGGCCGCACAACACCGAGCCGCCGACGAACAGCACGGCGCCAAGGATCATCGTGCGCTTGCGACCCAGCTGGCTGGAAAGCCAGCCAGCCACCAATGCGCCCAGCGCGGCACCGAGCATCATCACGCTGACGATCCACCCGATGGTGTCGTCGTTGATGCCGAAGTCCTTCTGGATGAACTGCTGCGCGTTGGCGATCACGCCGATGTCCAGGCCGAACATCAGGCCCGCCAGCGCGGCGAGGATGCAGACGAAAATCGCGGTGGCCTTGCCGTGCGTGGCGGCGGGTGGTGCGGTGGTAGCGGTCATCGGTCTCTCCCCGTTGGATGCCGTGCAGGTGGCTTACTTGGCAATGATGCTGTTCATGGCGCGCCACCGGGTGGCGTGCCGGCAAAGCGTGGCTCGTGCAGGCCGCGCGCATCGGCGCGCGCGGCGAACAGCGCGCCGGCCTGCGGTTGGCGCGCCAGTGCGTCGGCATCGAGGCCGTCGCGGGCGCTGGTGACGTAGAGCGTGTCGAGCGTGGCGCCGCCGAAGGCAGGCCGGGTGGGCTGGCTGGCCGGCAGCGGCAGGATGCGGTCCATGCTGCCGTCGGCGCGATAGCGCACGACGCGGCCCAGGCCCCATTGCGCGTTCCACAGGCCGCCTTCGGCGTCGACGGCGGAGCCGTCCGGTTCGCCTGCGCTGCCGCGCAGGTCGGCGAACAGGCGCGACGGCCCCAGCGTGTCGCCGTAGCTGCAGCAACGGATCGTACGCGCGAGCGAATCGCAGTAATACATCGTGCCGCCGTCGGGACTGAAGGCGAGGCTGTTGCTGATCGCCACGCCTTCCAGTGGCAGTTTTTCCAGGGTGAGGTCGGCGTTCAATCGCCAGAAGCCGCCGATCGCTTGTTTCGGGCCGCCATCGGCAGGCTCGTGCAAGGTGCCGAACACGAAGCGGCCCTGGCGGTCGCAGGCGCCGTCGTTGCAGCGCGTGGGGAGCGCGGGTTCCACGTCGCAAAGCGTGTGCAGCGCGCCGTCGGCGAGGCGGAAGAACGCCAACCGCGAGGCCAGCGCCAGCAGCAGCCAGCCGTCCGCTTCGCACAGCGCGAACGAGGCGAGGCGCTCGGGCAGGCGCCACTGTTTCGTCTCCCCGCTGGATGGCGTGTGTCGCCACAGCACGGAAGCGTGGATGTCGGTCCAGTACAGCGCCTGTGCGCGATCGCACCAGACGATGCCTTCGCCCAAGGTGTTGTCCGCTGCCAGTACGGCCTGCATCGGGGCGCCTGTCACGCTCACACCCAGCCACCGTCGACGATGAAGGACTGGCCGGTGCACATGCGGCTGTCGTCGGCAGCCAGGAACAGCGCCATGCGCGCGAGGTCCTCGGCCATCACGAAGTCGGGCAGGCATTGCATGCGCGCGATCTCCGCCTCGCCTTGTGGATCCAGCCACAGCCGGCGCTGCTTCTCGGTGATCGTCCAGCCCGGCACCAGCGCGTTGATGCGGATGCGCTCGCGGCCCAATTCGCGCGCCAGTCCGTTCACCAGCCCGTGCACCGCAGCCTTGGCCATCGCGTACAGGGGATAGGCACCGTTCTTCTTCATCCAGCCG
Source organism: Dyella agri (assembly GCF_044904705.1). Classification (NCBI taxonomy): domain Bacteria; kingdom Pseudomonadati; phylum Pseudomonadota; class Gammaproteobacteria; order Lysobacterales; family Rhodanobacteraceae; genus Dyella; species Dyella agri. The sequence goes on along the minus strand of NZ_JADIKL010000003.1, from coordinate 198,150 downwards.
ATCGAGCCGAGGCAGAGCACCGAACCGCCGCCCAGCGCACGCATGTCCGGCAGCACCGCCTGGGTAGCGAAGTACTGGTGGCGCAGGTTCACCGCCACGCTGCGGTCGAACTGCTCCGCCGTGGTGCTGCCGATGGCGTGGCGCACATCGTTGGCGGCGTTGTTGACCAGCACCGCGACGGGGCCGATCTGTTCGCGTGCGGCGGCGATCGCGCCGTGCAGCGTGTCGAGGTCGGTGACGTCGCAGCGCTGGAACACCGGTACGTGCGCCACGTCTTGCAGCGAAGCCAGCAGTGCTTGCGCACCGGCCTCGTCGATGTCGAGGAAGGCCACCTTCGCGCCTTGTCGCGCGAAGTGTTCGACGAAGGCGGCGCCGATGCCGGTGGCGCCGCCGCTGATCAGCACGCTGCGGCCCTGCAGGCTGGGGTAGCTGGCATACATGGAAGTCATCGTGCTCACCATTCCGCCACGCTGCCGTCGGCATGGCGCCAGATCGGGTTGTGCCACTGATGGCCGACCGCCGCGCGCTCGGCCACGTAGGCCTCGTTCACCTCGATGCCCAGGCCGGGACCCTTCGGCATGCTGACGTAGCCATCCGCATACGCGAACACGTTGCGGTCGGTGACGTAGTCGAGCAGGTCGTTGCCGGCGTTGTAGTGGATGCCGAGGCTCTGCTCCTGGATGAAGGCGTTGTGGCACACCGCATCCAGCTGCAGGTTGGCGGCCAGCGCGATCGGGCCCAGCGGGCAATGCAGCGCCAGTGCCACATCGTAGGCTTCGGCCATCGCGGCGATCTTGCGCGTTTCGGTGATGCCGCCGGCGTGCGAGGGATCGGGCTGGATGATGTCCACGCCGCCGGTCTGCAGCACGCGCTTGAAGTCGTAGCGCGAGTACAGCCGTTCACCCAGTGCGATCGGTGCGGGCGAGATCGCGGCCAGCTCGGGGATGCACTCCAGGTATTCGGAGAGCACCGGCTCTTCGATGAACATCAGCTTGAACGGCGCCAGTTCGCGCATCAGCACCTTGGCCATCGGCTTGTGCACGCGGCCGTGGAAGTCCACGCCGATGCCGATGTGCGGGCCCACTGCGTCGCGGATCGCCTGCACGTTCTCCAGTACGCGTTCGACCTTGTCGTGGGTGTCGACGTACTGCAGCTCCTCGGTGGCGTTCATCTTCACCGCGGTGAAACCGCGTGCTACCGCGTCCTTCGCCGCCTTGGCCGTATCGGCGGGACGGTCGCCGCCGATCCACGAGTACACGCGGATGCGGTCGCGCACCGGGCCGCCGAGCAGTTCGTGCACCGGCTTGCCGAGATCCTTGCCCTTGATGTCCCACAGCGCCTGGTCGATGCCGGCGATCGCGCTCATCAGCACCGGACCGCCGCGGTAGAAACCGCCGCGGTAGAGCACGCTCCAGTGGTCCTCGATGTGGCGCGGGTCTTTGCCGACCAGGTAATCGGCCAGTTCTTCGACGGCGGCGGCCACGGTATGCGCCCGGCCCTCGACCACCGGCTCGCCCCAGCCGCTGATGCCGGCGTCGGTGTCGATGCGCAGGAACAGCCAGCGTGGCGGCACCTTGTAGATGGTGAGCTTGGTGATCTTCATGCGTGCGTATCCAAAAGGTGCCAGGCCTGCGCGAAGGCGCGGGCGCGTTGTGCGGTGTCGTCGAGGGAGCGGCCGGGTGCGAACAGCGCGGAGCCGATGCCGAAGCCGGCGGCGCCGGCGGCGACCCATGGCGCCATGGTGTCGGGGGTGATGCCGCCCACCGGCAACACCGGCACCTCGCGCGGCAGCACCGCGCGCCAGGCCTTGAGCACGGCGGGCGCGGCCTGTTCGGCGGGGAACAGCTTCAGGCCATCGGCGCCGGCGGCCAGCGCCGCGAAAGCCTCGGTGGGCGTAGCGACGCCGGGTACGCAGAGCAGGCCGGCGGCCTTGGCAGCGCGGATCACCGCGACGTCGGCGTGCGGCATCACGATCAGGCGGCCGCCCGCGTTCGCCACGGCATCGACGCCGGCCGGCGTCATCACCGTGCCCGCGCCGACTAGCACATCCTTTCCGAGTGCCTCGGCGAGCAGGGCGATGCTGTCGAAAGGTTGCGGCGAGTTGAGCGGTACTTCCAGCACGCGGAAACCGGCATCGACGATGGCGCGGCCGATAGCCACTGCTTCGCCGGGCGTGAGGCCACGCAGAATCGCCACCAGCGGCAAGGGTTGGAGCCACGGAGTCAGCATGCGCGGGATTCCTGGAAAGCGTCGTGGACCAGCCCGGCCTGCGTGGCCAGTCGCCACAGGCCATGGGCGGCGGCGTCTGCGATGGGCGGCGGCAGTTCGATGTCGAACAGCACGGCGGCGCGGCGGTAGCGCTCGCACAGCGCGGCGTCGCCGATCGGCTGCAACGGTGTGTCGCGGCCGCCGAGGCCGCCGGCCAGCGCGGCGCGGAACTCCTCGCCGATCAGCAGGCCGGAGAGATAGTCGGGCACCGATGCGGGCGCCAGCGCGCCGTCGAGCATCAGCGCACGGGTGGAGAACAGCCGGCTCAGCGCGCCTGCTGCACCGCTGTCGCGCGCGCTGGCAACTCCGCGCGCGAACGCTTCCGCGTCGTTCACGGCCTCGGCGCCGGTGGCGCCGAGGATGGAATGCTGCCGCAGCACCGCAAACAACTCGCCGGTCATCAAGGTGCGAAAGCCGGCCACTGCGCCATCGCGCACCTCGGCCCATTTGCTGTGCGTGCCGGGCAGGATGAAGGTGGCGGCTTCGGCCAGCGAGGGGCGCAGCGCCATCGCGCCGATCAGCTGGGTCTCCTCGCCGCGCATCACGTCGGGTCCGAACGGGTCGCGCAGGCCAGGCACCAGATGGACGTCCAAGCCATCGGCGGCACGCAGGCTGCCGAGTGCGCCGCCGAGCTGTGCCGCGTTCGCGGGCGTGTCGAGGTAAGGCATCTCGCGCCAACCGTTGCGGCTGCCCACCATGCCGCAGGCCAGGCGCGGCAGCACAGGCCAGCCGCCGGTGATCTCGGCCAGTGCGGCGTCGTAGCCGCCTTCCGGCAGGTGGCGGATGCCCCAGGGGCGCGCTCGCGTTTCCTCAAGTCGGCCCTCGCCGTCGAAGCGGAAAGCGCGCAGGCTGCTGGTGCCCCAGTCGAGTGCGATCAGTCCGCTCATGCTTTGGGAGCCGATCGGCTCTTGGCGTGGCGTCGGATGTTGCTGCGTGAATCGGCCACCATTTTCTGCATCGCCTCGCGCGCCACTTCGGGCTGCCGGCGGCGGATGGCATCCAGTACTTTCTTGTGGTGCGGCAGCGAATACTTGAAGTCGCTGGCCTTGAGCGCCGACAAGGCCAGGTAGCTGCCCAGCGCCGTCTCGATCACCGCGAACAGCGAGATCATCAGTTCGTTGTGCGTGGCGTGCAGCACGGCTTCATGGAAGGCCAGGTCCGCCACGGACCATTCCTCGCGGTCGTTCGAGGCGGCCATGGCCTGGTAGGCGGCTTCGATGCGGTCGATCTGTTCGGGGTTGCGTCGCCGCGCGGCGGCGGCGGCGGCGGCCGGCTCGATGATTTCGCGCATTTCCACCAGCTTCTCGACGAAATCCTCGGTGGGCATCGAGGCGCAGCGCCAGGCCAGCACGTCGGCGTCCAGCTGATTCCAGTGGATGGTGTCGCGCACGCGGGTGCCGGTCTTCTGGCGCGACTCGATCAGGCCCTTCGCCGACAACACCTTCATCGCCTCGCGCAGCGCGGTGCGACTCACGTTCATGCGTCCGGCCAGCAACTCCTCCCGCGGCAGGTTTTCGCCGGGGGCGATCTCGCCGCCGACAATCAGCCGGCCCAGTTCCTGGACCACCTGGCCGTGCAGGTTGCGCACGATGACGGGCTTTACCATGCCTGTTCTCCTTGCCGCGGCTTTGGGGCCCGCGTCCGTGGTCATTATTTGTAATACATTATCTTATAGCAGGTCGAGGCGGAGACGTCACCCTTGCCGGTGCGGTCGCCGCCATGCCGGCGTGCCATCGGTTACGCTGGCACTGCAGCCGGGGCAGAGGGGCCGCGGCGCTTCATCGGAAACGGGGGAGGATCTATGTTGGGGATTTCCATGTTGGGTGTGTTTGCGGGCATGGGCCTGGTGGCCATCCTGCTGACGGTCGTGGTCGGCGTGCTGGTTTCGGCGCTGCTGCTCAGCCTGGCGTACCGGATGGTGGTGGGGCACATGCCGTCCTTTGCGCGTGCGCTCGCCACAGTGGTGGTGTCGTGGCTGGCTTCGGGGGTGGTAGGGCTGATCCTGCACGGCGGCATGGGCCACCTGCTGTCGTTTGTCGCACAGTTCCTGGTGGGTGCATTGATCATCAACCTGCTGCTGCCAGGCCAGGACGGCAGCCAGGTCGGCTACGGCAAGTCCTGCCTGGTGCAGCTGGTCTACATGGTGATCTTCTTCGTGTTGGCGCTCGTGCTGGCGCTGCTGTTCGGCGGCATGATGCTGGGGCTGATGCACCATTGAGCCGGTCGTCTTGCGGAAGGAGGGCGGGCAACCGCCCTTCTTTCCGTGCGTGATCGATGGCGCGACGGGTGGATTCACGCAAAATCCTGCTGCTTCGGTTCGTGCCGGGCGGGGCGTAGAATTTTCGCCTTTGAGTCGCGGCGGCCCCTTTCATGACATCCCCGGCTGACAATTCGCTCGGTCACACCGACGTGCGCACCGTGGGCAGCACCGATGCGCTGCCATTGTCTCCTTCGCTCGGTGCGACGCTGGACGCGGCGAAGATGCCGCGCCGCTCCACCCTGGTCGATCGCCGCGTGCTGCGCATCACGGCAGTGTCGGTGGTGCTGGGCATGGGCGCGGCGCTGATCGCGAAGATCCTGACCATGCTGATCGGCCTGATCACCAATCTGGCGTTCTACGGCCGCGTCTCCGTCGCGTTCTCCTCGCCGGCCGATGCGGTGCCGCACCTGGGCTGGTGGGTGGTGCTGATCCCGGTGCTGGGCGGCGTGATCGTGGGCTTCATGGCGCGCTGGGGCTCGCGCGCGATCCGCGGCCACGGCATCCCCGAGGCGATGGAGCAGGTGCTGCTCAACGAGTCGAAGATCCCGCCGCGCATCACCTTCCTGAAGCCGGTTTCCTCGGCGATCGCGATTGGCACCGGCGGCCCGTTCGGCGCAGAGGGCCCGATCATCGCCACCGGTGGCGCGCTGGGCTCCTTCATCGGCCAGATCCTCAAGGTCACCGGCAGCGAGCGCAAGGTGCTGCTGGCGGCGGGCGCGGCGGCGGGCATGTCGGCAATCTTCTCGGCGCCGATCGCCGCGGTGGTGCTGGCGGTGGAATTGCTGCTGTTCGAACTTCGCCCGCGTTCGCTGATCCCGGTGGCGCTGGCCTGCGTCGCCGCCACCGGCGTGCGCTACGTGCTGATGGGCACCGAACCGGTGTTCGCGATGCCCGCCTTGGCGTCGCCCGGCGGCATGGCGCTGGCCACCTACGTGCTGATCGGCGCGGTGGTCGGCCTGATCAGCGTGTGGACCACGCGCATTGTCTACGGCATTGAGGATCTGTTCGAGAAGCTGCCGATCCACTGGATGTGGTGGCCGGCAATCGGCGGCGTGGCGGTAGGCGTGGTCGGTTATTTCGCGCCGCTGACCCTGGGCGTGGGCTACACCAACATCGAGGACATCGTGAACGGCCGGCTGACGCTGACGGCGCTGGCCTTCCTGTGCGCGATGAAGTTCCTGTCGTGGTCGATCTCGCTGGGCAGCGGCACCTCGGGCGGCACGCTGGCGCCGCTGTTCACCATCGGCGGTGCGCTGGGCGCGATGATGGGCATCGGCGTGACGATGCTGGCGCCACACTTCGGCGTCGACCCGCGCATCGCCGCGCTGGTGGGCATGGCGGCGATCTTCGCCGGTGCGTCGCGCGCGCTGCTCACCGCGGTGGTGTTCGCCTTCGAAACCACCGCCCAGCCGGCCGGCCTGCTGCCGTTGCTCGGCGGCTGTACCGCGGCCTACCTGATCTCCGCGCTGATGATGCGCAACACCATCATGACCGAGAAGATCGCCCGTCGCGGCGTGCGCGTGCCGGCCGAGTACGCGGCCGATTACCTCGATCAGGTGGTGGTGGGCGATGCCTGCGCGCGCGACGTGGTGACGCTGAGAACCACGCAGACCTTGGCCGAGGTGCGCCGCTGGCTCAACGAGAGCACGCCGGAGTCGCTGCACCAGGGCTTCCCGGTGCTGGACGAGCGCGGTCACGTGCGCGGCGTGCTGACCCGCCGCAGCCTGCTCGATCCGCAGTGGCACTACACGCTGACTCTGGGCGAGCTGGTGACGCGGCCGCCGATCGCGGTGAGCGAAGAGCATTCGTTGCGCGAGGCGGCCGACCACATGGTGGCGGAGAGCGTGGGCCGCCTGGTCGTGGTGGGCAAGAACGACCCGCACACGCTGGTCGGCATCCTCACCCGCGGCGACATCCTCGCTGCGCACGGGCGGCGCCTGCGCGAGGCGCGCCATTCCTCGCGCTACCTGCGCTTCCGCGACGGCCTCAAGCCGCGCCCGGAAGACGCATCAGCCGGCGTCCGCAAAGGCTCAGGCCACGTCGCCGAGTGATCCGAGCGGCATAACGAAAAACGGCCCCATGCGGGCCGTTTTTCATGGGCGGTGCCTGGTGCCGACCAGGGCCGCGAGGCCGCGTTCAATGCGCCAGACTGGCCGTGGCGGTCTGCGCGGGATGGCACTGCAGGTTGCGCGACGCGCCTAGCCATTGCGGGTTCGGGTAGTAGGAGAACACGTACTGGCCGTCTTTCAGCGCGTCGATCAGCGGATGCGCCACCGCCGTGCGCACGGCCGGGCAGCCCCAGCTGCGGCCGATGCGGCCGGCCTTGTGCGCCAGCGCCGGATCGACGTACGCGGCGCCGTGGATCACCAGCGCGCGTTGCAGTGCGTTGCTGTTGAAGCCGGGGTCCAGCCCCTCCAGTCGCAGCGAGTAGCCGTTGTGGCCATCGTAGGTGCCCAGCGTGCGGAACAGCCCCAGGCTGGATTCCAGGCTGTCGGGCCGGTTGGAGAACTGCGTGGCGAGGTCGCCGCCGGAATTGCGGCCGTGCGCGACCAGTTCGTGGAACAGCAGCTTGCGATGGGCCAGATCGAACACCCACAGCCGCGGTTCGGTGGAGGGCAGCGAGTAGTCGATCACGGCGAGCCGGTCCGATGGCGGCAGGCCGCGCGCGGCGGCGCAATCGGTGGCCTGCAGTGCCAGCGCGATCACCGCCGGATTCGCCGCCGGCGCCAGCTTGTGCAGCGCGGCAGCCAGCGGGGATTCGGCGGCGTGGACGGGGAGCAGGCCCGCACTCGAGGCGAGTGCCGCCAGCATGGCGACACGGCGAACGATGGAGTTCATCAAGCAGGAAGCACGGCAGGGCAAAGCGTTGATGCTAATCGCAAGGCGTTAAGAGTCCGTTCGCGCTTTCTATATGCTGTGGGCGTTGGCACGCCTGCCTGAGCGCAGGCGGCGCCACCTGGAGAAGACGGCCCGTATGGGGCGGATGCCTTCTTCTTCACAAAACGCTTCACGTGGCGCCGTGCACGATGGCGCGGTGGAAGCAGGGGTATTCCAACAGGAGCGACCAGGGAGGAAAGCTGATGGGTAGTCGTCAGATGAGGATGTCGGGGGGACGTACTGTTTCAGTGGATCGGCGGGTGTTGGTTGTAGCGTGTGCCGCCGCATGGCTTTGCGCCGCACCGGGCGGCGTGGTCCTGGCCCAGGAGGCCACGGGCCAGAGCGAGGCGAAACCGGCCACGGGCGAGCAGGCGACGCCGGGGCAGCAGCAGAAACCGGCGCCGGCCAACGGCAAGAAGCCCAAGGTGGCCGCCAGCCAGCTCAGTGCCGTGGTGGTGAACGGCATCAGCAGCAGCATCCAGAATGCGTTGAACACGAAGATGAACTCCGACGACATCGTCGAGGCCATCTCCGCCGAGGACATCGGCAAGCTGCCGGACGTAAGCATCGCCGACAGCCTGGCGCGCCTGCCGGGCCTGGCCACCCAGCGCGTGGACGGCCAGGCCAGCGCCATCTCGATCCGCGGCCTGTCGCCGGATTTCGCCGGCACCACGCTGAACGGCCGCGAGCAGGCGACGATCGGCGAGAACCGCGGCGTGGAGTACGACCAGTACCCGTCCGAGCTGATCAACGGCGCCACGGTGTACAAGACGCCGGACGCCAGCGTGATCGGCCAGGGCCTGGCCGGCACGGTGGACTTGCAGACCATCAATCCGCTGGATCTGTCCAAGCGCACCATGGTGTTCAACCTGCGCGGCGACCACAACACCAACGGCAACCTCAATCCCGGCACCGGCACCAGCGAGAACGGCCATCGCGCCAGCTTCTCCTACATCGACCAGTTCCTCGACCACACGCTGGGCGTCGCCATCGGCTTCGCGCAACTCGACCAGCCGACCCAGCTGAAGCACTACAAGGCCTGGTGGTGGGGCGCCGACAACGGCAGTGCGGGCATGGACCAGAACTGGGGCGCCCCGACCGTGCCCGGCATGCCGGACAACGTGAACGCGCTGCAAGGCATGGAGCTGTTCGCGCAGTCGCAGAAACAGAAGCGCGACGGTCTGATGGCCGTGCTGGAGTGGGCGCCCAACGAGACGTACTACTCCAAGCTGGACATGTACTACTCCACCTTCAACAAGCGCGCGTTCAAGAACGGCGTGTCGTGGAACAGCAACGTCTACGGCCCGCCGTACGACGGCATTTCCTATTCGAACGTGGGCATCTCGCCCGGCTCGCCGCTGCCCGTGGCGACCTCGGGCACCATGAGCGGCATCGCACCCATCCTGCAGAACGACTACAACAAGGAACACGACAAGCTGTATTCGATCGGCTGGAACAACAAGCTCTACCTCGGCGACTGGACGACCTCGCTGGACCTGTCCTCGTCCTCGGCGCGGGTGAAGCTGCACGACGCCTATCTGTTCAGCGGGCTCGCCAACGGCGGAACGACCAGCGTGAACTTCTACACGCCGGGCGGCCCCGGTTATCCGGATTTCTCGCCGGCCGCGAACCTGGCCGATCCGTCCACCGTGGTCTTCACCGATCCGGCGGGCTGGGGCTACAACGGTCGCGAGGAGTTCGACAGCCAGACAGATCGCATCAACGCGCTGCGCCTGCAGGTGAGCCGCTCGCTGAACTGGTGGATCTTCAGCGGGATGGATCTGGGCTTCGATTATTCCGACCGCACCAAGACCAAGCACGCCGACGTGAACTTCGCGTGGCTCAATGGCAACGGCGACACCAGCGCTACCTACCAGAGCACGTTCAGCGCGCCGGTCAGCCCGGCTTTCCTCTATGGGCCGACCTCGCTGGGCTACGGCGGCATCCCGGCCGCGCTCAACTACAACGTGCTGGGGGCGCTGTACAACCAGTTCTATCTCACGCCGGAGAACGGCCAGGGCGACTGGAGCCGCAACTACACGGTGGAGGAGAAGGTTCCGCTGGCCTACGCCAAGTTCAACATCGAGACGGAGCTGGCAGGCCTTCCGCTGCGCGGCAACGTCGGCGTGCAGTTCGTGCATACCGACCAGTCGTCCACGGCGCTGCAGACCAACGGCAACACGCTGGTGGGCCAGCTCCATGGCGGAACCACGTACAACAACGTGCTGCCCAGCCTGAACCTGGTCGCCACGCTGGGCGATCGCCAGTACCTGCGCTTCGGCCTGGCCAAGACCATGACGCGCGGCCGTATCGACGACGAGAAGGTTTCCTCCTCCGCCAGCGTAGCCAGGGTCACCGCAGGCCCGCAGGCGGGGCAGGTGGTCTGGTCGGGCAGCGGCGGCAATCCGCTGCTTAAGCCCTACGTGGCGGTGGGCACCGACATCTCGTGGGAGAAATATTTCGGCAAGGCCAGCTACGTGTCCGTGGCGGTCTTCAAGAAGAACCTCCTCAACTACATCTACAACAAGACCATCCTCGACTACAGCTTCAAGAGCTACATCAACAACACGCCGACGCTGACGCCGACCAGCGACACCGGCTCTTTCACCCTGCCGCAGAATGGCACCGGCGGTTCGATGAACGGCCTGGAGCTGGCCGGTTCGCTGGAGGGCGGCCTGCTAGCGCACGCGCTGGAAGGTTTCGGCGTGCAGGCCAACTACTCGTTGACCAACAGCACCATCCCGACCAGTTCCATTTCGGAGATTCCGGGCGGACCCAAGACGCTGCCCGGCCTGTCGCACAAGGTGGGCAACATCACGCTGTACTACGAGCGTAACGGGTTCTCGGCGCGCATCGCACAGCGTTACCGCTCCTCGTTCACCGGCGAGGCGGTGGCGTTGTTCGACCAGCTCGGCTACACGAAGATCCAGGCGAACCGGCAGACCGACCTGCAACTGGAATACGACTTCAGCCAAGGTTCGCTCAACGGCCTGTCGATCCTGCTGCAGGTGAACAACCTGTCCAACTCGCCGGACGTGCAGGTGCAGTACGCCACGCTCGCCAACAATGTGCCGATGACCATGCCGCTGTGGTACGACACCTGGGGGCGCACCGTGCTGCTCGGTTTCAACTACAAGCTGTAGCTTCGGAGAACCTGCGCCGGGCGGTGCCTTGCCGCCGCCCGGCGCAGCGCCACGGTAGGCGCGTGTTCCAGACGTTGAGATGAGGTTGGTCATGATTTCGAATGCGGTAGGCATGGTGATTGCGATGCCATCGACGGGGTTCCGCAGCACGGGCGCCGTGCATGGATGAAGGCAAGGGCACTCCCGGCTGGGCCGCCGTCGCGTCGATGGCCGTGCTCACCGTGTGCGCGCTGGCGGTGTCGCGCCTGCCGTTGCGCCTGCCGCCCGCGCCAACCCTGCTGCTGCCGGTGGCGCTGCCGGCGGGGCCGGCGGTCGAGTCGTGGCTGAGCACGCAGGATCGCCGGCTGCGCCTGGTCCAACAGCCGGATGTTGCGATTGCCGCGCCTGCGTCGTCATCGACGACGGCAGCGGCAACGGCCGACATCGTCATCGACACCAGCAGGACCTTCCAGAGCATCGTCGGTTTCGGCGCGGCGTTGACCGATTCGTCGGCCTGGCTGATGCAGAACCGCATGAGCGTGCTGCAGCGCTTCGCGCTGCTGCGGGAAATGTTCGGGCCACCGCCGGGCCTCAACCTGGAGATGCTGCGGCTGACCATCGGCGCCTCGGATTTCTCGCTGAAGCCCTACACGCTGGACGATCTTCCCGCCGGCCAGCTCGATCCCGGGCTGGCGCACTTCAACATCGCCGCCGACATGCGGGAGGTGATACCCATCGTGCGCGGTGCGATGGCGGTCAACCCGCAATTGCATGTCATCGCCACACCTTGGAGCGCGCCGGCATGGATGAAGAGCGGCGACAGCCTGATCGGTGGCACGCTGCTGGAGCAGTACGAAGCGACTTACGCGCAATACATCGTCAAATACGTCGACGCGTTTCGCGCCCAGGACATCCCGGTCTGGGCGCTGACCGTGCAGAACGAACCTTCTTTCGAACCGCAGACCTATCCCGGCATGGTGCTGTCCGCGGCGGTGCGCGCGCGGATCATCGGCCAGTACCTCGGGCCAGCCCTGGCCAACCGCGATCCGCAGACCCGCATCCTCGGCTGGGACCATAACTGGAATGCGCCGGAGCAGCCCCTGAGCGAACTCGCCGACCCCACTGCCGCGCGTTATCTCGATGGCATTGCCTGGCATTGCTACCAGGGCGACCCGGCCGCGCAGAGCCGCGTGCATCGCGCCTTTCCGCGCCAGGACACCTACGTGACCGAATGCTCGGGCGGCGACTGGGAGTCCGCGAAGAACGGCGAACTGCTCTGGTTCGCGCGCGACCTGCTGCTGGGCAGCTTGCGGAACTGGGCGCGCGGCGTGGTCTACTGGAACCTGGCGCTGGATGAACAGCATGGACCGCATATCGGCGGCTGCGACAACTGCAAGGGCATGGTCGTGATCGACTCGCGCACCGGCGAGGTGAGCCGCAACGACGAGTACTACGCGTTCGCCCACTACAGCCAGTTCGTGCTGCCCGGCGCCGTGCGCGTGTGGTCCACTGCCAGCGGTCCGGATTTCAACAACGTGGCGTTCCGCAACGCCGACGACGGATCGGTGGTGCTGGTGGTGGTCAACAGCAAGACGCAGGCGCGCCGTTTCAGCGTGGCGCAGGACAAGGTGTACTTCGAGTACACGATGCCGCCTGAAAGCGTGGCGACGCTCAGGTGGAATCCGAACCTGGCCGCGGGCTCATGGGAACAGCGCACGCGCCGCTTCCTGGAGAAGGCGCTGCACGCCGTTACTCCGGGTGCGGCGCTGGACGTGCCGGGTGGTGCGCGATGAGGCGGATCGCATGTGCCGCGCTCGCGACAGGTTGCCGACGATGCCGGTCCATGCCGCATGCCGGCGAAGTTTTTCCACGATGGAGAATCGCGCGATGAATCCAGGCAGCATCTGGCGGCGACACCTGCCGGCCGTGGCCATGTTTCTTGCCGGCACCGCCGTGCTGGCGCCCGGTGCACAGGCGGCCACGGCGCGGCCCAGGGTGATCGTCATCAGCCTGGACGCCTTCGGCGCCGGGAGCCTCAAGGATCCCGAGCTGCCGGCGCCGACCCTGCATGCGTTGATGCGCCAGGGCGCGCATGCGGTTTCCATGCAGCCGATCAACCCCACCATCACCTGGCCCAACCACACCAGCATGGTCACCGGCGTCGATGCCAGCCGGCACCATGTGCTGGTCAACGGGCTGATCGTCAACCAGCGCCAGGCCACGCCGCCGTACATCGACATGAAGGCGCCGAAATCCACGCTGGTCGCCGTGCCCACCGTCTACGACGCCGCGCATGCGGCGGGGCTCACCACGGCCGAAGTGGATTGGGTCGCCGTCATGAAGGCGCCGACCATCGACTGGCGCTTTCCCGAGAATCCCGATCCCGATGGCGCCATCGAGCAGGAGCTGGTGCGCGATGGCGTGGTCACGCGCGACGAACTCGTCCATTTCGGTGCGCCTTCGCAGGCGTGGCGCGACCTGATCTATACCCGCGCCGCCGTCGACATCATCCGGCGGCATCATCCCGACTTGCTGCTGCTGCACCTGTTGGCGCTGGACAGCATCGAGCACGAAACCGGCTACGGCAACGACGCGGGGCGCAACACCATCGCCTTCCTCGACGACCGGGTGAAGGAGGTCGTCGATGCGGTGCGCGCAACCGGTGAACTGGACCACACCACCTTCGTCATCGTCTCTGACCATGGCCAACAAAGCGTCCATCACCGCTTGAACCCCGACGTGCTGCTGCGGCAGGCGGGGCTGCAGGGCGGCAGCGCCGGCCAGCCGGCGTTCTGCATCCCCGAGGGCGGCTTCGCCCTGGTGTTCCAGAAGCACGCCGACCTGGCGTCGCGGCAGGCGCTGAAGGCCTTGTTCGCCGGCAAGCCCGGCATCCGCGCGGCGCTGACGCCGGACGAAGCCGCGCTGCGTGGCTGGCCCACGCCGGCGGTGAGCAACCAGGCGCCCGACCTGCTGCTCTATGCCGCCGCCGACTACGAATTCAACGACAAGGACACCAGCCACTACGACGCGCCGACGCTGCAGGTCGGCGCCCACGGTTACCCCAACTCGGATCCGCTGATGCAGGCGATCTTCATCGCCGCCGGCCATGGCGTCCGGCCTGCGGGGGAAATTTCCGCGTTTCCCGACATCGACGTCGCCCCGACGCTTGCGCGTCTGCTGCACATCCGCTTCGACGGCGTGCAGGGCAAGCCGCTGACGGACATCCTCGCGCCGGGCGATTGAGCGGTCGCAGCCTGGTGGCATCGGGCGCCTTATCATCGTCCGATCATGCGCGATGCGTTATATACGGAAGCATCGCCAGGGAGTGAAGGATGCCGGCCATGTTGTCCTTGTTGTTGCGTTCGCGCGTATGGCTGATCGCCTTGTGCCTGCTGCCGCTGGCGAGCCGGGCGCAGACGCCGGACCCCGAGGCGGCGAGCATCCGCAGTCAGGTGGAGCAGCTCGCCGCGCCCGCCGGCACGGCGTCCACGCAGGCAGGCGCGTTGACGGATTTCTACCGGCAGCGCCAGTTCACCCCTGCGTGGACGAAGCCGGCCACGCTGGACCAGTTGCTGGCCGCGCTGGCCGACACGGTCTCGGACGGACTCGACCCCGAGGACTACGGCCTGTCGCGGCTCAAGGCGATGCGTGCCGCACTGGACAGCGGCCAGGCCTCGCCGGCGCAGCGTGCGCGCTTCGATCTGTACGCCAGCGACGCCTATCTTGCCGCGCTGGTGCAGTTGTATCGCGGCAAGGTCGCGCCGGCCACGCTGGACCCGCAGTGGAATTTCGAGGCGCGCCCGCTCGATCCGGCGCAAGGCCTGCAAGCCGCCATCGATGCGGTGGACAGCGGCCAGGTGGCCGAGTTGTTCGCGCGCGCCCGGCCGCAGAATCCGCTGTACGGGCGGCTGCGCGATGCGCTGGTGCAGCTGCGCACGGTGGCGCAGCGTGGCGGCTGGCCCGAACTGCCTGATGGCCCGACGCTGAAGTCGGGTATGCAGGATGCGCGCGTGCCGCTGCTGCGCCAGCGGCTCGTCGCGGGCAACTACCTGCCGGCCGACGAGGCCACCGGCGAACACTACGATGCCGCCGTGCATGCGGCGGTGAAGCGCTTCCAGCAGGACCAGTACCTCGCCGTCGACGGCAGCGTGGGCGCCGCCACCCGTGCCGCGCTCAACGTGTCGGTGAACCAGCGCATCGACCAGCTGCGGGTGAACCTGGAGCGTGCGCGCTGGTTGCTGCATCAGGTGCATGGCAACTTCGTGGTGGTCGACATCGCAGGCTACAAGGTCAGCTACTACAAGGACGGCAAGCCTGCGTGGAGTTCGCGCGTGCAGGTGGGCAAGCCCTACCGCAGCACGCCGGTGTTCAAGTCGCGCATCACCTACATGACGCTCAACCCGACCTGGACCGTGCCGCCCACCATCCTGAAAAACGACATCTTGCCGAAAGTGCGCGCCAACCCCGGTTACCTCGCCGCCAACCGCATCCGCGTGCTGGACAGCAAGGGCCAGCCGGTGCCGCCGCAGAGCGTGAACTGGAACAATCCGCGCGGCATCGTGCTGCGCCAGGACGCCGGTCCGGGCAATGCGCTGGGGCGGCTGGTGATCCGTTTTCCCAATCCCTACGCGGTGTACCTGCACGACACGCCGCACCAGGCGTTGTTCGACGCGAACCGGCGTGACTTCAGCTCCGGCTGCATCCGCGTGGAGCACCCGCGTGAGCTGGCGGTACTGCTGCTGGACGATCCGGCGAAGTGGGACAAGGCGGCGCTCGACCGCGCGATCGACACCGACAAGACGCAGACGGTGAACGTGGCCCGGCCGGTGCCGCTGCTGCTGGCTTACTGGACGGTGGACTTGCACGACGATGGCCGGCCCAGCTTCCGGCCGGACATCTACGAGCGCGACGGCAAGTTGCTGGCCGCGCTGGACCGACGCCGCGGCTCGCCGCTGGATGCCTTGCCGGGCGCGGCTCCGTGAGCCGTGCCCGGCGGTAGCTCAGATTTCCTTGTCGCCGACCAGCACCACGTCGGCCGGACGCTGCGCGAACAGGCCCACGGTGACCACGCCGGCGAGCTGATTGAGCTGCTGTTCCAGCGCCACCGGGTCGGCGATCCGCCAGTCGTGCACGTCGATGATCCAGTTGCCGTTGTCGGTGGTGACGCCGTCGCGCCACACCGGCTGGCCGCCCAGCTTCACGATCTCGCGCGAGACCAGGCTGCGCGCCATCGGGATCACCTCGATCGGCAGCGGGAACTTGCCCAGCACATCCACGCGCTTGCTGGAATCGATGATGCAGACGAACTTCTGCGCCGCCGCCGCCACGATCTTCTCGCGGGTGAGCGCGGCGCCGCCGCCCTTGATCAGGCGCCGGAACGGGTCGCACTCGTCGGCGCCGTCGATGTAGATCGACAGCGGCCCGGTGGCGTTCAGGTCCAGCACGTCGATGCCATGCTTCTTCAGCTGCGCGGTGGACTGCTCGGAACTGGACACCGCACCCTTGATGCGGTCCTTCATGCTGGCCAGCGCGTCGATGAAAAACGCCACCGTGCTGCCGGTGCCCACGCCCACGATGGCGCCGTCCTCGACATAACGCAGCGCGGCTTCGCCGGCGAGTTTCTTTTCGTTGGGTTGGCTCATGGCGGCACCGGAGGCTGGAAAGGGCGCCATGATCCCCGATTTGCGCATCCGTCGCACGCACCGCGTGTTACGGTGAAGCCCTGTCCGGAGCCCGGGAACGACGCATCGTGTGGTTGAGGACGACACGGCAACGCTGGCGCGCCAGCCTGCAGCGCGTGCAGCGGCTGTTGCGCACACCGTACTGGTTCCCGCAGGTTCCACTGGCGCTGTTGCTGGGGCTGGGCGCACTGGCGCTGCTGCGGCTGGACCTGGGCGCGGACTGGCAGCATTACCTCGGGCGCCTCGCCGCCGGCCAGTTCGCGCTGAAACCCGGCGTGCTGCCGCCGCTGCTGATCGGGCTGGGCCTGCTGACCATGGCGATCGGCCTGCTGCTGCGCTCGCGGCTGGCCTGGACCATGGCGCTGCTGCTCGCCACCACCGCGCTGGCGAACCTGCTGCTGGGCGCGCACCACGCGCACGTGCTGTTCGCTTACTTCCTGCTGCTGCTGGCGGCGCTGCTGGCGGCGTGGCGGCAGTTCGACCGCTCCAGCGTGGCGGCCAGCACGCTGTTCGCGCTGACTTCGGTGGCGATGCTGCTGATCTACGCCACCTTCGGCAGTTACTACCTGGGTGCGGAATTCCGGCCGGCGATCACCGACCTCACTACGGCGCTGTACTACGCGATGGTCACCATGAGCACGGTGGGCTACGGCGACATCGTGCCGGTGACCCCGGAGGCCAAGCTGTTTGCGGTGTCGGTGATCGTGCTCGGCGTGGCGGTGTTCGCCACCTCGCTGACCGCGGTGATCGCACCGATGGTGAGCCGCAGCCTGCAACGCATCGTCAACCGCAAGGGTTCGGACATGAAACGGGAAGACCACTTCGTCGTGATCGGCAACTCCTCGCTGGCGATCAACACCTGGCGCGAGCTGGCGCGGCGCGGTCAGCCGGTCACGCGCCTGCTGCGCGAGACGCCGGCGGAAGGCGAACTGGCCGGCGTGGACGTGGTGGTGGGCGATCCCAGCAACCTCGACGTGCTGCGCCAGGCCGGCGCGCACAAGGCCGAGGCCGTGCTGGCGATGATGGCGGACGACTCGGAAAACGCCTTCGTGGTGCTGGCGGTCAAGGAGCTGGCCGGCAGCGCGCGCACGGTGGCCGCGGTGAACGATGCCAGCCATCTCGGCCGGGTCAGGCTGGTGCAGCCGGACGTGGTGATCGCGCCGCAGGTGCTGGGTGGCGAGCTGATGGCGATGCTGCTGTCGGGGGAGGAAGTTACCGGGGACTTCGTGCTGCAGCGAGTGTTCCAGCAGGTGCCGGGCAAAGGGTGAGCGTACATACGACCTCCCCTCGCCCGCTTGCGGGGGAGGGGTTGGGGGAGAGGGCGCTTTTGATTGCAGATGACGCTCTAGATGCAGGCGCGGCGCGCGCCATCACTCCAGTGCGAGGATGTGCTCCCAGTGCCCTGCCTCCACCGGCTGCACCGACAGCCGGCTGCCCTTGCGCACCAGCACCATGCCGTCCAGCGCCGCATCCGCCTGCAATTCCTTCAGCGTGATGGTGCGCTTGAGCTTCTTCACGAACTTCACGTCCACCAGCAGCCAGCGCGGATTGTCGCGCGAGCTGCCGGGGTCGAAGTACTTGCTCTTGGGGTCGAACTGGCTGGGGTCGGGGTAGGCGTCGGTGGCCACCGTGGCGATGCCGACGATGCCGGGCTCGGCGCAGTTGGAGTGGTAGAAGAACACCTTGTCGCCCACGCGCATGCCATCGCGCATGTAGTTGCGCGCCTGGTAGTTGCGCACGCCGTCCCAGGCTTCCTGCTTCTTGCGTTTGAGGTCGTCGATGGAGAACGCGTCGGGTTCGGACTTCATCAGCCAGTAGTGGTGTTCGCGCGGGCTCATGCGTGGGCGGCTCCGTCCTGTCCGGTGTTGCTGCAAGCTATCAGTTCGCGGTCGGTGGCGACGTAGTCCAGCGGCACGTCCCAGGGCTCCGCTTCGAGGCTTTCGACTTCCTGGAACGCGTAGGCGACGCCGACCAGCAGCGGTTCGGTGGGGCGGGCCTGATCCTTGAGGAAGGCAAAGCTGCGGTCGTAGTACCCGCCGCCGTGGCCGAGACGATGGCCGCGGCGGTCGAAGGCCAGCAGCGGCACCAGCACCAGGTCGAGCTGGAACGGCGCGAACCATTCGCGCGGAGCGACCGGCTCGGGGATGCCGTAGCGGTTCGGCGCCACTGCGTCGCCTTCGCGCCACGGCGCGAAGTGCAGTTGCTTCTCCTTGGCCAGGATCGGCAGCATGAAATGCTGGCCGCGCGCGAGCAGGGGCGGGATCACCAGGTTCAGAGGCAACTCGCCGCCGGTGGCCCAGTAGCCGGCCACGCGCACGTCGGTGAGGTATTCGGGCAGTCGCTCCAGCGAACGGCGCAGCCCCTGGGCGGCGGCCATGCGGGCCGGCGGCGGCAGCGCGCGGCGGCGCTCGGCCAGCTGCTGGCGCAGTTCGCGGCGGTGGGCGGCAGCGTCCACGGGTCGCGCATCTCCATCGAAAGGCGCCCCGTCCGTCAGGGACGGACGGGGCGGGAATGAGGTGGCGTCAACCGCGATGCCGCTGCCCACCAAACGACCTTGATCCACGATGGATCAGGTGGGAGGGCGACATGGCCTCAAGGCTTTCCGCACGCGGCGGACATGCACAACGACCGATGAAAAGCCGACCCGGGGCCGTATTTAGGAACAAGGCAAATGTAAGAGTGTGCCGGCGCACACCGCAGAAAACGCCGAGGACGATTCTAGGCTTTTGGCAGCAAATCCGCTACCGCGCCATGATGCTGAGGGTCGGCGTTTTCCAGCGCGAACTCCAGCCGTTGCCGCAGCGTGGCGAGGCGGTGGGCGGTCTGCTGGTCGTGGCCGCCCTGCTGCTTGCGCAGCACCAGCAGCTCGTGGGTCATGCTCACTGCGGCCAGCACAGCCAGCCGTTCGAAGCTGGGCGCGCGGGCGTTGGCCCGCAGCTCGCGCATCTTGCGGTCGAGCAGGGCGGCCGCCTCGACCAGGCCGTCGCGCTCTTCCGGCGCACAGGCGATCAGGAATTCGCGGTCGATCAGCCGCAGTGCGACCGGATCGTTGTTGCCGGGAGTGCTCATCGATTCAGCCATTGCCTTCTAGCGACTTCAGTCGCTGGATCATCGCCTCGACCCGGCTGCGCGCCTGCTCGTTGCGCGCGAGCAGGTTGGCGCGTTCGCCCGACAGCTGTTCCTGGCTGTGCCGCAGGCTGCGGTTTTCCTCGCTGAGCCGACGCACGGTATCGAGCAGGCGGTCGACCTGGCGGCCCAGCGCCTCCAGCTCCAGCTGGACGGTGTCGGGCGGAAGGGAGTCGGAGGGGTTCATGCGCGGAACTATAGCAGTACGGGGCGCCGGGACAGGGGGCGTTTCACCGCATCCGGCCGCTGCCGAAGAGGCGTCGCGGCATGCCTGGCGTAGAATGGCGAGCCATCCCCGAGGAACGCTCCCATGCCGGCTACCGAACCGCTCAGTCACGACCAGCTGGATGCGCTGATCGTGCGCCTGCGCCTCGGCGTCGACGCCAGCGAACTGCACGGTTCGCTGTGCGGCTACCTGGCCGGCGGCGCCGCGCCGCACGGCGGCAACCTGCTGGCCGCGCTGCAGCTGGACGGTGCGGAGAGCGTCACGCCCGCGCCGGCCGATCAGGCCGCGCTGGACGGGCTGCTGAAGCAGTGCCGCGACGCGCTGGCCGACCCCGAACTGAGCTTCGAGCCGCTGCTGCCGGACGCCGACCGCCCGCTGGCCGAACGGGCGGAGGCGTTGGTGGACTGGTGCCGCGGTTTCCTCGGCGGTTTCGGCCTCGCCGGTACCGACGCGCACGCGCAGTTGTCGAACGACGCGCAGGAAGTGCTGCGTGACTTGGGCACCATCGCCGCCTCGTCGTTCGACTTCGGCGACGCCGCCGAGGACGAGGACGCGCTGATCGAGGTGCAGGAATTCCTGCGCGTGGGCGCGCTGCTGCTGTACACCGAATCCGCCGGCCGCCACGGCCAGCCCGGCAGCGACCGTCTGCATTGAACGCGCCGGCCGATCGCAACGCCGTGCCGGCGATCGCCGGCGAGGAATTCGCCCGTCGCCGCCGCCAGCTGATGCAGATGGCCGGCGAGGACGCGGTGCTGCTGGTCGCCGCAGCGCCCGAGCGCCTGCGCAACGCCGACGCCACCTGGCCGTACCGGCAGGACTCGGATTTCCATTACCTCGCTGGCTTCCCGGAGCCCGACGCCGTGCTGGCCTTGCTGCCCGGCCGCCTGCACGGTGAGGTGGTGCTGTTCTGCCGCGAGCGCGACGCCGAGCAGGCGCGCTGGCACGGACGCTCGATCGGCACCGAGCGCGCGGTGGCCGACTACGGCATGGACGACGCGTTCCCGATCGACGACATCGACGACATCTTGCCCGGCATGATCGAGGGCAGGGCGCGCGTGTACTGCCACTTCGGCCGCGAGCCTGCATTCGACGCGCAGCTGCTGGGCTGGATGCGTCGCCTGCGCCAGTTGCGCGGCGGCGGCGTGGTGCCCAAGGAGTTCGTGGCGCTGGGCCACCTGCTGCACGACCTGCGCCTGTACAAGACGCGTGGCGAGCTGAAGCTGATGCGTGCCGCCGCCGGCATCGCCGGCGAGGCCCACCTCGCCGCGTGGCGCGGCGCCTTGCCGGGCCGGCAGGAATACGAGGTGGAAGCCGAGCTGCTGCATGCCTTGCGCAGCCGCGGCGCGGTGCCTGCGTTTACGCCCATTGTCGCCGCTGGCACCAACGCCTGCGTGATGCACTACCAGCACAATCGCGCCCGGCTCGACGCCGGCGACCTGCTGCTGATCGACGCCGGCGCCGAGCTGGACTGCTACGCCAGCGACATCAGTCGCACCATCCCGATCAACGGCCGCTACAGCCGCGAGCAGCGCGCGTTGTACGAGGTGGTGTTGGCCGCCCAGCTCGCCGCGATCGACGAGGTGCGGCCGGGCCGGCCGTTCGATGCCGCGCACCACGCCGCGGTGCGGGTGATCGCCGAAGGCCTGTGCGCGTTGGGACTGATCGGCGGCGACGCGGACACCGCTATCGCCGAAGGCAGCTACAAGCGCTACTTCCCCAGCAAGACCGGCCACTGGCTGGGTCTGGATGTGCACGACGTGGGCGACTACCGCATCGACGGCGTCTCGCGCGTGCTGGAGCCGGGCATGGTGGTGACGGTGGAGCCCGGCATCTACGTGCCGCCCGACGAATCCGGCGTGGATGAACGCTGGCGCGGCATCGGCATCCGCATCGAGGACGATGTGGCGGTGACCCGCGACGGCAACGAGGTGCTCAGCGCCGCCGTGCCGAAGGAGCCGGTGGAGATCGAGGCGCTGCTGGCCGGGCGTTGACATGTTGCCGGCTCCGCATCGGCCGGCACAGCGGCGAAGAAAGCCCGGGGCGCGATCGCCACTCGACGATCGCGCCCCGCCGCTCCCCCTGCTCAGAACGTCCAGTCGAGACTGATGCGTGCCGACTGGTCCTTGGCGCGCTGGCCGAACTGTCCCTGGTAGCTGCCGTCCACCGAGACGTTGGGTGCGATGGTGAAGCTGATGCCAGCGTTGACCACGCCGGCATTGCGCAGCACCGGCAGGCCGGCGATCGCGAAGCTGTCGCCGCCGCTCTGGAAACGCATCGTGTCGACCGGCAGCAGGTCGCCCCAGGCGTGCTGCCAGCCGAGGCTGGCGTGGGCGTGCAGGCCGTGGTTCGGCGCACCGAGGTCGAAGCTGGCGCGCAGGCCCAGCGTGCCGTAGCCGACGGTGCTGTCCTGCGCGGCCACGTCCAGTGCGGCCGGCGTGCCGTTCTCCGCGATCGTCGGCGTGCCCAACCGTTCCACCGCGAGGTTCACGAAAGGCGCCAGCGCGGTGCCACCGTGCACGAACGGCAGGCTGCCATCGACATACGCTTGCGCGGTATGCGCGTGGTAGCTGCTGACGGCCGCGCCGTTGAACGTGCCGAAGTCGATCAGCCGGTTCGTCTCCACCTTCTGCCAGCCGTAGATGGCCGCGCCCTGCCACAGCAGCGATCCGGTCTGCGTGCTGCCGTAGATGCCCAGGTGCTGGTCGATGATGTGCGAGGACGAGCCCAGCGCGGTGATGCGGGCCGTGCCTTCGCCGGTGCCTAACACCGCACCGAGCCGCGCGGTGCCACCCACCGGCAGGTCGGCGCCCGCCAGGAAGCCGCTGCCGTTGGTGGCGAGGTCGGAGGCGTTGCCGTCGCTGTCGTGGCTACCCCAATGGCCCCAGGTGGCCGTCCAGGCGGTGACGCCGCCGGCATCGGTGATGTTCAGGCCATTCGCGTTGTTGTCCTGGCCGGCGAGATGCGCGTTGATCGCATCGCGCACGTAATGGTCGTCGTCGGCGATCGCAGTACGGGTAGAGGCATGGATCTCGCCGGATAGCTGGTCGAAGGCGTGGCGGGCGGTGGCCGCGTCGAGCACCACCAGCGCGTCGTAGACCGGATTGCCGAAGCCCATCGGGTTGACCGTGGTCGCCACGGCCTGTTGGTTGGGTGTCTGCGCCACGGTGTTGAAGCTGATGTCGTTGCGCTCCAGCGACAGCGTCACTGCGTTTGCGGCATAGCTCAGTACCGGGTCGAGGAAAGCCAGGTTGACGCTGGTCGAGGCGAACGCGCCGCTGACGCCGCCGCCGGCAGTGAGGATGGTGTAGTTGGTGCGTGGAGCCCATGTGCCGGTGTCCGCCAGCACCAGCGCGGTACCCGCCAGGTTGGCCGTTCCGCCGACGCGCAACAGGCTGGCCTGGCCACCGGGCGTGGCTTCCACCTCGAATACCCCGTTGGCGGCCTGGGCGTAATTGCCCTGGATCGACAACGTGCCGATCGAGCCCCCCGCCCACAGTGTGCCGTCGTTGCTCACGTTGCCAGCTATCGTGCCGTGGCCGCGCAGTGTGCCGCCGCTGGCGACCGAGACGCTGCCTCCGAGCACGGCCGATGGCGTGCTGGCATCGCCCACTTCCAGCGTGCCGGCCTGCACGCTAGTGGTGCCGGCGAAGCTGCTGCTGTTGCCGTCCAGGATCAGCGTGCCGGCACCGGTCTTGGCGAAACGGCCGTTGCCGCTGATCGCACCACTGAAACTGCCGTTGCTGGCCTGCTCGAAGACCAGTGTCGCGTTGTCGGTGACGGCGCCAGGCAGGCTGGTGCTGTCGACCACCAGCGTGCCCGCGCTGATCGTGGTGCCGCCGGAATAGGTGTTGGCGCCGGTGAGGGTGAGCGTGCCACCGCCCAGCTGCACCAGCGCGCCGCCGCCGCTGACGGTGCCGGCGAAGCTCACTGCGTCGCTGCGGTCGAAGGCCAACGTGCCGTTGTCCGCGACATTGCCGGCGATCGCTCCGGCAGTGCCGCCATTGCCGAGCTGCAGGGTGCCCGCCGCGATCATGGTGCCGCCGGAATAGGTGTTGGCGCCGGTGAGGATTTCGGTACCGCTGGCGAGAGTGAGGCCGCCGCTGCCGCCGATCACGCCGGCAAAGCTGCCCGCGGCGTTGGTCAGGGTCAGCATCCGGCTGCCGAGGGTGACCGCACCGCCGCCGTCGAGCGAGACGATGGACGTGCCGCTCGTGGTGCCGGAGATATCAAACGTGGCGCCAGCCGCGACGGCCACACCGGAGGATCTGGCGATGCTGCCGCTACCCGACAAGGCCAGCATGCCGCTGCCGATCGTGGTCGTGCCGGTATAGCTGTTGGCGCCGGTGAGGGTGAGAACGCCGCCGCCGATCTGCGCCAGCGTGCCACTGCCGCTGACGCTGCCGGTGAAGCTCACCACATCGCTGTGGTCGAAGGCCAGCGTGCCGTTGTCGGCGACGTTGCCGAGGATTGCACCCGTGCTGCCACCGTTGCCTATCTGCAAGGTGCCGGCGTCAATGGTGGTGCCGCCGGTGTAGGTATTGGCCGCGGTCAGCACCAGGGTCCCGAGATCGGTCTTGGTGAGGCCGGCACTGCCGGCGAGGATGTTGTTGATCGTCGCCGTCATGCCGGCGCCTGCGCTGCTGCCATCGCCTACGCGGATCACCGGCGCGGCGTTGCCGTTGGCAGCCAAGGTCAGCGTGCCGCCAACCAGGGCGTAGCCATTCGTAGCGAATTGCATGCCCGTTGCCATGACGCTGCCGGCGCCGTCGTCCACCGTCACCGTGCCCGGCGTGCCGCCGAAGATCGCAAAGCCCGGCTGCGGCTGCATCGCCAGGTTCGTTGCACTGCCGGTGGCGTTGGTCCACTCCTGTGAGGTGGCCGACCAGGTGCCGTTGCCGCCGCCCATCCGCGTGGCCGAGGCCAGGGCGTTGGCATTCCAGAAATCGAGCGTGAGGCCGGTGGTGTCGATCAGATTGATCTGTTTCTGCGCGGTGAGATTCTGGATCGTCAGTGCCTGGCCCGCGGTCGTGCCCAGGCTGATGCCGCCGTTGGTCTCGGTCAGGCTGCCGCTGTAGGTGAACAGGTTGTACAGCCCCGGCCCCATGCCGCCTGCGTTGGTGACGTTGAGAGTGGTGCCATCCAGTTCGAGGTTGCCGCCCACATGCACGCTGTCGCCGCTGCCGGCGGTCTGGAAATTCGCGGCCGGCGCGCCGAAGGCGAAGTTCATAAGGCTGCCCTGCGCCGCGGTGAAGTTGCCGTTGACGGTGAGTGTGCCGATGGAATCGCCCGGCGTGACGATGCCGCCGGACAGCACATCGACATTGCCGCCGACGCTGCCATGGCCGCGCAGCGTGGAGCCGGCATCGACCACGACATGGCCACCCAGCACGGCGCCATTGCCGGCCACGCTGCCGATCACCAGCGTGCCCGCGGCCACGGTGGTGTTTCCCGCAAAGCCGCTGCTGCTGCCGTCGAGGACCAGGGTGCCGCTGCCGGCCTGTGTCAGCGTACCGTTGCCAGTGATCGCGCCGGCCAAGTCCACGGTGTCGCTGCGGTCGATGGCCAACGCGCCGTTGTCCGTGACGTTGCCAGTGATCGAGCCGGCAGTGCCGCCATTGCCGATCTGCAGCAGCGAGCCCGCGTTTATGGTGGTGCCGCCGGAGTAGGAGTTGGCGCCGGTAAGGATGAGCGCGCCGTTACCTTGCTGGATGAGTGAGCCGGTACCAGAGATGCGGCCGGCATAGCTGGTAGTAGCGGTATTGTCGAAGGCCAGCGTGGCGTTGTCGGTGACGTTGACGGCGAGTGCACCGTCGCTGCTGCTGTTGCCCACCTGCAAGATGCCGCCGTTGATCGTCCACGGTGCGGTCGAGGCTGTGTTGCCTATGATGACCCAGGTGCTGTTGCCGCTCTTGGCGAGCTTGTCGAAGCCGACATATTGCGTGCTGCTGTAGCTGGATGGCAGCGAGGCGACGACGTTGGACAGGTCGAATGCGTTGGCAGGCGAGGTATCGCCGCCCAGCACCAGCGTGTCTCCTCCCGTGGACACCACGTTGCCAGCGAAACTGAAGCCGCTTTCCAGGGTCAGCGTGTTGCCGCCGTTGGAGAGATCCACCGCGTCGGCCCGGCCGCCGTTGCCTGTGCCGCCGAAGATCCTGCCGCTGGTGGTGATGCTGCTGCCGCCGGTGGCGACGACACCGGCACCGCCGGCGCCGGCGGCGCCGTTGACGCTACCGGCTCCGCTAGCACCGCCGCTGCCGCCGTTGATGCGTCCGCTGTTGGTCAGGATGAAATCGGCGCCGCTGATGCCGGCGGCGCCACTCCCGCCATTTCCGCCAATGCTGCCGGAGCCACCGCCGGCACCGTTGCCGCCACCGATGCTGCCAGCGTTGGTCACGGTAAAGCCTTGGCCGCTGACCGCCGCGCCACCATTGCCGCCATTGCCTCCGATGGCACCCGCGCCACCGCTGCCTGCGTTGCCGCCGATCAGCATCGCGCCACTATCGACGGCCAGCGCGACACCGGGATCCGCCGATACGGCGACGCCACCATTGCCGCCACCGCCTCCGGGGCCGCCATTGTTGCTGACAGTCCCGCTGTTGCCGGCCGTGCCGCTGAGCCAGCCAGGCATGAATCCCGCTACCGCTCCGGCCAGTTCGAGCGTACCCCCGGAGAGCGACCAGTTGCCGACGCCAAGGCCGGTCAGGGTCCAGCTGCTGCTACCGGTTTTCTCGTAGTGCGTGAAGCCGTAGTACTGCGTCGATGCGTTGTTTCCCATCGGCAGCACGTTGACGATGGCCGACAAGTCGAATGAACCGTTGCCTGTTGCGCCAGGGCCTGAGTTGTCGCCCCCCAGCACCAGGGTGTCGCCACCGTTGGCGGTGCCGCTGAAGCTGATCACGTTGCCGGCGAAACTGAAGCCGTTTTCCAGCGTTAGCGTGTTGCCGCCGCCAAGGAAGTCGATGGCATCCATCTGCCCGCCGCTGCCTGACAGGCCGCCCGCAATGTTCCCGCTGGTGATGACCTTGGCATTGCCCAGCCCCAACACGCCTGCACCACCGATCTGGGCGCCACCGGCGTTGCCACTGCCGTTGCCACCTATGCCGATGATGCCGCCACCACTGCCGACCCCGCCGGTGCCGCCACCGCCACCGTTACCACCGGTGATTCTGCCCGCGTTGACCAAACTGAAATCCGCGCCGCCGACGCCGCTGCCGCCGTCGCCGCCAAAGCCGCCGAAACCACCGCCGCCGCCGCCGTAGCTGACCAGCGAATCACCGCCGCTGCCGCTGCCGCCGCCGCCACTGCCTTGTCCACCGTCACCACCGGCGATGGCACCAGAAGCGCTGTTGGTCAACACGAAGTGTTTGCCGCTGACGCCGCTGCCGCCGCCGCCACCGCCGCCACCATTACCGCCGTTGCCACCGCCGGTGCCGATCAGGGTGAAGCCGCTGTTGCCACCGCTGCCGCCACTGCTGCCGGTGCCGCCTGCGCCGCCCTTGATGCCGCCCGCGTTGGTCAGGGTGAAGTAGCTTCCGTTGAAGCCGCCGCCACCGCCGCCGCCGCCGCCGCCGCCACCGCCCACGCCGCCGCCGCCCACGGTGGCGACACCGTAGCCGCTGGTTCCACCACTGCCACCTGAGCCGCCCCTGCCACCGTCGCCACCGACCATCGCGCCCGTGCTGACATTGGTCGATACAAAGTAGTGGCCGCTGGTGCCCGTGCCACTGACACCCATGCCGCCGCCGCCGCCACCACTGCTCATGCCGCCATTGCCGCCACCGCTGGTGACAAGGCCGATGCCGCTCGCGGCCCCTTGGCCGCCGATGCCGCCGGTGCCGCCAGCGCCGCCGTGGATGGATCCGGAGTTGTCCAGGGAGGACTGATATCCGATAACGCCCGCGCCGCCCGCACCGCCGCCGCTGCTGAAGCCGCCACCGCCGCCGCCGCTGCCCGTCACGCCGCTGCCGCCGGTGCCGCCATTGCCGCCCGTGCCGCCATTGCCGCCCGCACCGCCATCAACGGCGCCGGAGTTGGTCAGGGTGAAACTGGTACCGATCACGCCTACGCCACCGGCGCCGCCGCCGCCGCTGGCACCGCCGCCGGAGCCATTGCCGGACAAGACGCCACTGCCGCCGCTGCCGCCCTGGCCGCCTGTACCGCCGCCGCCGCCTTGGCCGCCATCGACGATGCCGGAGTTGGTCAGGGTGAAGCTGGTACCCATCACGCCCGCGCCGCCCGCGCCACCACCACCACTGACACCGCCACCGGAACCACTGCCCCCCACGACGCCGCTGCCACCGTTGCCACCGCTGCCACCGTCGCCGCCCTGGCCACCCGCGCCGCCCTTGATATAGCCCTGGTTGGACAAGGTGAAGCCTTGGCCACTCACCGCCGCTCCGCCGTAGCCGCCGATACCGCCGTTGCCCGGAATCCCGGCCGAACCACCTACGGTGGCGCCGTCTGAGCTGCCACCGTTGCCGCCGCTGCCGCCAGCGCCGCCGTCGCCGCCAAAGATGTAGCCGGCGTTGGATGCGTTGAAACCGGCGGTGCTCAAGATGCCAACGCCACCGTCGCCGCCATTGCCGCCGTTGCCACCATTGCCGCCGGCGCCGGCGGTACTGAGCGCCTGACCGCCGCCGCCGCCGCCGCCGCCCGCGCCACCGGTGCCGCCAGCGCCGCCGGTAATGCCGCCAACAAAGGCGCCAGTGCCCGTCACGTGGCCAGCAAGGTTGGTCAAACGGAAGTAGCCGGTACTCAAGATGCCGGTGCCGCCATCGGCGCCATTGCCGCCAAAAGCGCCATTGCCGCCAGCACCGCCGCGTTGGGTAACGCCGCCGCCCTTGCCGTTGCCGCCGCCGCCGCCCGCGCCGCCGCCACCACCCTGGCCGCCTGCCACCAGGCCCGGCACCGCGACGCACAGTGACGCCGTGCCGCTGCCCGCGACATAGGCGTTTCCACCCGACGTACCGTCGCTACCCGCGGAACCCGAGAAACCGCCGTCGCCCGTGTTGGCGCCGTTTGCCCCCGTTGCGCCGGTGCCGCCAGGCGTGCCGGCGGTTCCGCTGGTCGCGATCACCGAACTACCTATCGGACATGTCGGCACTGCCGCCGCAGGCAGCGTGACCCACAACAAGCCGGCGCCAAGTACCGAGGCAATGGCCCGCGGCAGGCGTCGCTGGGTAGGTGCGTGCGCGTTGTCGCCGCAGGCGCCGGTGGCGCCATGCGATCGCGCGAGTTCCGAGGCGACTTGCAACGTGCGCAGCGCGCGATTCCATACGAGTCGATAGATGCGGTTCATGGCGGATTCCCCCTGGAATGCGTCGAGATGGCGAGTGGCGGCGGTGCGATGACGATGCGCGTCAGACGATGCGCAGGCCTTCGGGCAGGCGTTGCGGGTCGTTCCAGAAGGCGTCGCCGGCGAAGCGCTGGAACAGGTCGGGTGGCAGCAGGCTCTTGCGCGGTTCGGCCTTCACCTTGCCGCGCACGGTGTGCAGGCCCGGGGTGCCGGCGCGGCGGTCGAATTCGGTCACGTCGTAGTCGACGTGCAGGAAATCGTGCGGGAAGGCCGGTTCGCCGATGAAGTCGTAGATGGCCTCAAGCGTACGGGCCGGCTGGCTGGTCAGGGTTTCGTACTGCACCAGCAGCAGGCGGTCGGCCTGGGCGCCGTAGCAAGCCTGCTTCAGCGCGTCGTAGGCGAAGCCGACCATGCCGTCGGCGCCGGCCACGCCGTTGGCACGGGTGTACACCGTGCCGCCCGGCGTGAAATTGAAGATCGACGAAGGGCTGTACAGGTTTTTCTGTACCAGACGTTCGATGCTGTCGATGATCCACGGCAGCTCGCGCACGCAGGCGATGACTTTCGCCTCGGGGAATAGATCGGCGATGGCCGGCATGCGGGCGCACCAGGCGCGGCTGGTGTCGAACACCACCCTGGCAGCGTTGTCGGCATGGAATTCGTCGAACAGGGTGCGCAGGATGCGCCGGCGCTTGGCATCGTCGAGGAAGACGGCGAACTCGTTGCGTTCGCTCATCTCGCCCATGAGTGCGCCGAACATGCCGGCGAGCGGGCTGCTCATGCCGGCGTGCAAGCGCGGGTTCTGCCGCAGCAAGGCGGCCAGCAAGGTGGAGCCCGAGCGCGGCAGGCCCGAGATGAAATGAATGCGCTGCAGCACCGGCTTGCCTCCCCCTGGATGACGCGCTCGATCTGTTGAGCGTTACTTTTGCGAGCGGCGTCACGCTAGTCAGATGGGGCGAGCTTGGGTATCCCCGAAATCAGGGGTAAGCGATCATGAGGTGGTGGCCGTGGCGACTCTGGAATCGGGGGATCAAGCCGATGGGCATGCCCGCGGCATGATGGCGCCTTCGCCTGGTGCGGCCTGAGCGGCAGACGCTGTCGCTTCGAGGTGTCTAGCCGTCAGCTGCCTGGTCGTGCACGGTGCCGGACGCGTGCCCGAGCGATTGCAGCAGTGGCTGGAGATAGGCGGCATGGCCTTGCCAGCGGCCCTTCGAGCTTGTGTAGATCGGCCTGCGTACTTGATTGACGCTGGCGGTGAGCACCACTCGGCGGCTTTCATGGAAACGCAGGCAGGCGTCGTCCCAGGGCAGACCCAGAAACGCCACCATGCGCCGTGCCTCGCCTTCGAGATCCTCGATCACGGCCTCGTAATCCACTTCCAGGAAGCGATCGGCCGGCAACACGCGGCGCCAATGCGCCATGAGCTGTTCGTAGTCGCGGTAGTACGCGCCTAGCTCTGTCTGGTCGTAGGTGAACGACTGGTCGCCGGCGAAGAGCTTGGTGTAGCAGGACAAACAGGTATCGACCGGATCGCGTCGCACGTGGATGATGCGCGCGCCAGGCAGGATCGACGGGATTGCCCCGGCGTAGCGGTGGTTGGCCGGCATCTTGTCGATGACACGCAGGCGCCCCTGCGCCAACGGCGCCACCTGCTCAAGATAGGCGCGGCCAAGCTGCTTCAACACCGGCCGGGTGTCGTCGGTGCGGGCGTCCGCGAGTGCCGCCCAGCTGTCGGGATAGTTGCCCTGGCATTCGAAGACCTGCTGCAACGCAGACAACTCGCCCGCACCCGTCACCAGCGGGTGCGAAGCAAGAATCTGCTCGATCAGCGTGGTGCCCGAACGCGGCATGCCGATCACGAACACCGGCAGCTCCGTAGCCTCGCCCAAGCCGGTCAGACGCGCGCATCGCCCGGCGGTGAAAGTGGCCGCGACTTTCGCCATCCATCGCCCTTCCGCGGCAGCGTCGTAATCGAAGGTGGCGCGGTGCAGCCGGTTGCCTTCGTCGAAATGGGCAAACGCATGTGCCGGGTCTTTCACGTCGAGATACGCCTTGCCGAGCGCAAAGTGCATCGCGATGCGCTGGCGCAAGGGATGGCGCGTGCCTTCGGCGAGGAAAGCGTCGAATAGGGCGAACGCCGGATCGTCCGCCGTGAACGTGTGCCTGTCGGCACGGCCGGCGAGGATCGTCGCCGAGTCCGGGAAGGCCTCGAGCGCGCGCTCGAACGCCCTGTCTGCTTCGTCTTCGCGCCCAGCTTCCTGCAGCAGCAAGGCGCGATCCAGCAAGGCTTCTTCCGCCCATGTGCCGGGTAGCTGCACCGCGTGCTCGAACTCGATCAGTGCTTCATCTGTCTGACCCAGCGACTTCAGCACCGTCGCCAGCGCGTGGTGGGCATCCGCACGCTGCGGCGCGCACGCCACTGCGTCACGGGCGAAGCGCAGCGCTTCGGGGAGGCGCTGGAGCCGGCACAGCGCCGTGGCGCAGGCGACCAGCACGAAGGGGTTCTGCGGTGCGAGGGCGAAGGCTTGATCGAGCGCTTGCAGCGCTGCGTCGTGGTGGCGCCGTGCACCTTCGACTTCCGCGAGGTTGAGATAGGCTTCGACGAGGTGCGGGTTCAATGCGATCGCCCGCCGGGCTTCGGCCATGGCCACTTCGTAGTGCCCCTGCTCGGACCAGAGGTAAGCGAGATTGCTGTGCGCCTGGGCGTAGCCCGGCTGGAGCGCCAGTGCGCGGCGGTAGTGCCGCTCTGCCAGCTCGAAGCAGCCCAGGCGACGGCAGGTATTGGCGAGATTGTTGTGTGCCTCGGCCCAATCCGGCCGGTGGGCGATCACCCGTTCGAGGCAGGCCCGGCTTTCTTCGAACCGGCCCGCTTCCTTAAGCACGACGCCGAGGTTGTTCCAACCCGCGAGCAGCGACGGATCCATCGTCACGGCACGCCGGGCGGCAACTTCGGCGTCCGCCAGCCATCCTCGCTGGCGACACAGTTCGGCGAGGTCGCTCACATGGACAGCGCGCGCGGAGGGTGCGCGGCATGCCTCGTGCAGATGGGTAATCGCCTGATCAAGCTTGCCGGCTGCGTGTTCCATCAGACCCAGCAAATGCAACGCGTCAGGCTGGCCGGGCCAAGCGGCCAGCGCGCGTTGGCCGAGTTCATGCGCTTGTTCGGTCATGCCGGCATGCCAAGCGTCCCAGGCCCTGCGGAGGGTGTCGGGTAGGCTCGGCGCTTCCTGGCCGACATCGGATGACATCACGGCCGACCCGGGGGCACGCAGCCGGATGGACATCCATGGCCCACATGGAAAATCGGGCGCTGGCGCAGCGAGGGCGAGCCTGAGCACGGCGGGGCCGGGATGAAATGGGTACGCTGCAACATCGGCCTGCTTCCCCTGGATGATGCGTCCGGCGGTTGAACACCGCTGCATGGGCAACGCCACATTAATCAGCGGCGGAGGGCTTGGGTATCCCCGGAATCGGGGATCAGGATGTGGGGCAGTCCAACTGCAGAACGGCACCTGCGCCAGGCACTGCCTGGATGTGGAACAGGCCACCGAGACGGCTGGCGCGGCTGCGCAGGCTGGCGAGGCCGGCGCCCTGCGAACCATGGCTGGACGGATCGAAGCCACGGCCATCGTCGCGGACTTCGGCGTGCAGCTGCCCGTGCGCGTGGCGCACGAGCAGATCGACGCGGCGGGCGCCGCTGTGCTTGAGCACGTTGGTCAGCGCCTCTTGCAGGAAGCGCTGCAGGTCCAGGCTGCGGGCGGCACCTAGGCGGCAGTCGTCCAGGCCGTCGAAGCGCCAGAAGCTGTCGATCCCAGCAGCCTCCAGTCGCTGGCTCCAGCGGTGTCGCAATGGTGCGAGCAGGCCGGCGAGGTCGGTGTCCTGCTCGTGGGTGGTGGTGTCGATGACCAGGCGCAGGTCGTCGCGCAGTTCCTTCAGTGTGGCGACGGTGCGCGTGGCTTCCGGCGAGGGCGGCGATTGCTCCAGCGTGGCGATGGCGCCAAGCAGACTGCCGCCGAAGCCGTCGTGCAGGTCGCGCACGAGGTTGAGGCGCTCGCCGATGCGGGTGTTGGCGAGGGCCAGCGTGTGTTCGCGCGAGAGCGTGTCGGACAGGCGCAGGGTGGCGACATCCACTTCGCGCTGCAGTTCGATGTTGAAGCCTTCCACACGGCGCATGGCGGCGGAGAAGCGCCAGGCGATGGCGAAGCCCATGCCGATCAGGGTCAGCGGCGAGGTGATCGCGCCCAGGTCGTTGTTGCCGGAAGGGAGAACCTCGAGGTAGACCAGCAGGTCGATCAGCGATACCAGTACGGGCACCGCCAGGCAGGCTGCCATCACGCGCAGGTCGGCACGCGGCGTGCGCAACGCATGCCACTGGAACGCCAGGATGGCGGCGTAGTAGAGCGCTACCGTAGGTAAGATCCAGACATTGCGCCACGGGCCCATGACGTGCGGCATGAACAGGGCCATCAGCAGCGCCACCGCCGTGGCCAGCAGCAATACGGCTTCGGTACGCCGCCAACGCAGTTCGCAGAAACGCAACAGGAACACGCAGAACGTGGTCGCCGACGCCAGGAACAGGGCGGCGTTCACCGCTTCCCATGCGTCCGTGCTCGCCAATGGCCAGGTGCTCGAAGCCACGAAGTTCCAGGCATAACCGGCGCCGAGCAAGGTGGTCAGGGCGTACCAGCCGAATACCGTTTCCCTGCGACGCAGCAGCCAGAACATCAGGAACAGCACGCCGAGCACCGCGCTCATGGCGAAATTGAGAAAGTGGACGTGGATCTGCCAGAACATCGCCTGCTGGTAGCGGGCCTGGATGGCTTCGGGATGGCCGATGTTCACCGTGCCCAGGCCGGGCTGGTAGGCAGCCAGCCCCGAGACGCGCACCAGCAAGGTGTTGTCCCCCGCGTGCAGCACCGGTCGGTCGAGCAGGAAATACTGCGGCGCGACCCAGCTTCGCGACAGCGGCTCGACCAGGCTTGGTTCGCGGTAGACCAGGCTGCCGTTGACCCAGACTTCGTCGGCCATGCAGGCGTAGTCCAGCAGCAAGCCGATCGGTGCGTTCGCATCCGTCTGGTTCCAGTGCAGCCGATACCACACCACGCCGTCGTGCTGCGGCCAGCGCTTGTTCCAGTAATCCATCAGCTTCACCGGCACCCAGCCCGAGGCCGGCGGGGTGGTGGCGTTCCAATCGGAGGGCGCGGCTTCGGCATCTTTCAACGTCTGCATCGCTGCCGGTGGCGGGTCCGCCCGGTGCTGCCGCGCGCAGGCAGCCAGCAGCGCCAGCAGGCCGAGCAGCACCACGACACGCAGGCGCGCTCTCAACGCAGCAGTCCGCGCGACTTGGCCTCGAACACCGCGGCAGTGCGCGAACTTACCGCGAGCTTGCGATAGATCGCCTTGGTGTAGCCCTCGATGGTGAAGCGCGACAACGCGATCAGTTCCGCGATCTCGCGATTGCTGTAGCCGCGCGCGACCAGTCCCAGTATCTCGGTCTCGCGCTCGGACAGCGCATGTTCGTCGGGGCCTGCGGCGGCCGGGGAGGGCGCAGCGGGCAGCAGAGTCAGGATGCGCCGGGCGACGAACGGGTCGATGGGAGCGCCGCCGCGTTGGATGCTTTGCAGCGCGAGTTCCAGTTCGATGTCGTCGCGCTCCTTCAGCAGGTAGCCGATGGCGCCGGCCTGCAAGGCGGCGAGCACGATTTCCTCATCGCCCCAGGCAGAGATCACCACGGTCGGCACGCTGGGGTGGCGGTTGCGCAGCCAGCCGATCAGCTCGATGCCGCTGCCGTCGGGCAGGCCGATGTCGATCAGCGCGAGGCGCGGAACCTGCGCGGCGATCCGCGCCTTGGCCTCAGCCATGCTGCCGGCGGCAGCGATGTGGCGCACACCGCCGCCCAGTCCGGCAAGCAGGCGCGCGAGGCGCCGCTGCGTCGTGGTGTCGTCCTCCACGATCAGCGCCGGGTCGAGTTCGATTCCGTCGGCCGTTCCCATTCCGTGCCCCCCGCTCGGTGGCGCCATTATGCGTGGATCGCACCGCAGCTTCATGCGGCCGAAGGCGGCGCTTGTCCGTCTTGCTGCTGCGTTCCCGGCGTTCAGTCGAGTCCGGTGAATGCGTCCCGGGTGAGGTTCTCCGGCGCGGCGTCGGTGCACACCACGTCGTCCTCGATGCGGATGCCGCCGTACTGGCGGAAGGCGTCCACCTTGGCCCAATCGATGTCGGCCGCGACCGGCTTGTCGCGCAGTTCGGCCAGCAGCATGTCGATGAAGTACAGGCCCGGCTCGATGGTGACCACCATGCCGGGCTCCAGCACGCGGGTCATGCGCAGGTAGGGATGGCCGGCGGGACGCGGGATGCTGCCGCCGCGCTCGCTCTGCTGGAAGCCGGCGACGTCGTGCACCTGCAGGCCGATCGGGTGGCCCAGGCCGTGCGGGAAGAACGCGGAGGTGACGCCCGACTCCACCGCGCTTTCCGCGCTCATGCGGATGAAGCCGTGTTCGCGCAGCACCTGCGCCAGCACGTGGTGGGCATGCAGGTGCAGCTCGGGATAGCTCTGGCCCGCGCGCACGTTCGCCGCGTAGCCCTGCTGGGCGGCGTCCATGCTGTCGATCAGCGCCTGGAATTCGGCGGCATGCGGCGCTGCGTAGGTGCGGGTGATGTCGCTGGCGTAGCCGGCACAGCTGGCGCCGGCGTCGATCAGGAAGGAGCGATGTTCCGCCGGCGGCGTGCGGTCGAAATGCATGTAATGCAGCACCGCGCCGTGCCGGTTCAAGGCCACGATGCTGGCGTAGGGCAGCTCGGCGTCGATCTGCCGGGCCGCGGCGAGGTAGGCCAGGTGGATGCCGAACTCGCTCTCGCCGGCGCGGAATGCAGCCGCCGCGGCGCGGTGCGCGCGCGCGCCGATGCGGTTGGCCTCGCGCATCAGCGCCAATTCGTAAGGCGTCTTGTAGCTGCGGTACCAGTGCAGGTAGTCGAGCACGGTTTGCGGATTGTTGACCTCCACGCCGCCGATGGCGGGGCAGGCCGGCGCGAGTACCGCGCTGCGTCCCTTCGGCAACTGCGCGACCGCTTCTTCCGCGCTGCGCACAATGACGATGTCGAAGTGCTCCACCCAGTAGCCGTGCGGCGCCTCGGGCACCACGTGCCAGTAGTCGTGCGGCTGCACGAACACCAGCTTCGGCTTGCCGCCTGGCGTATAGGCGATCCAGCTGCCGGGCGCATCGGTGAGCGGCAGCCAGTGCCTGAAATGCGGGTTGGCGACGAACGGGTAGTCCTGGTCGTCGAGGAACTTGCCAAGCGGCGTGCTCGCAGCGATCAGCAGATGATCGAAGCCGCCCAGCACCAGCGCCTGGTCGGCGCGTGCGCGCAGGGTGGCGAGATGTGCGGGATAGAGCGTGGCAAGCGGCGCGTTCATGCGGGTTCCGGGCGGGGGCGTCGGCCTGCCAGTGTAGCGCGCGGCGGTCGGCGTACCCGATGGAATGCCTGCGACGCTCAGGCGTGCCGCAGCCAGCGTTCCAGCAGTTCGCCGTGGGCTGTGCTGATCGCGATGATGCGGTAGCCGGCCCAGTACTGGCCGGGGCTGGCCGCCGGCTCGTGCCATTGTTCCTGCAGGCCGACTTCGATGTTGCCGCTGGCGTCCGGCAGCGACAGACGCACCTGGTAGATGCCTTCGCTGCGCGGCTTGCGGCCGCCGATCAGCATCAGGCCGCTCGCCGACAGGTTGCACAGGTGGCCGAGCGGCTGCTCGGCGATCGTGTCGATCGCCACGATGCCGGCGTCGACCGGCTTGCGCGGCGCGCGGCGTTGCTCGCGTGTACTCATGGGCGGGCTCCGGGCGTGGGCGACGACGGATGGCGCAGCAGGTTGCCGGTGAGCGCGTGCCAGGCGCGATCAAGCAGGCCGTCGCGCTGCGGCGGCAACTCGCGCACCTGACCGTGGGTCATTGCGTGTACCAGCTCGCGCAGGTTCATTTCCACACCGTGCTGGCCGCGCCGGGTGACGAACAAGCTGTTGCCGGTGACCGGCGAGAACCAGGCCAGCTTGCGCCGGGTGACTTCGCCCGTTGCCGGGTCGGTGAATTCGAACCAGCTGCCGTACGGGAGGTGGCGCAGACGGTTATGAATGCGCGCTTCTTGAGGGCCTAGCGGCGGCTCGGCGGCTTCGGCCACCACCGGTTTCGCGCGCGGCGATTCGCCCAGCCGCTGGCGCTGCTTCAGCCGCAGCGCGAGATCGGTGGCGCTGGGCAGGTCCTGGGTGGGCGCCGCTGCGACGGGGGCGCTCGCGGAAGGCAGCGTGGCCGCGGCGATGGCAGGCAAAGCCGTCGCGGCGGATGGATCGTCCACAAGGGGAGCGACGGCGGCATCCGATGCGGGCGATACCGTGGCCGGCGGCGAGGGCGGCGGCATCGCATCCACGGTAGTGGACACAGCCGGTTCCGTACCGATCAGGCGCAGCGCCACCTGGCCGGCTTCCTCGGCATGCATGCCGATCTGTTGCAGGCCGGCCTGCACTTCGCGACGCAGCAGGTCGGTGTCGTCCACCGGCAACCGGCCCAACAACTGGTCGGTGACGCGCAGCCGCTGCGTGAAAGCGGGGCTGTCCTCGCCGTGCTGCAGCAAGGTGAGCGCCAACGCATCGGCCCAGGCGCGATCGAGCAGGGCGCGCAGCAGGCCGCGCGGCGGATTCACTGCGAAACGCTCGGCCAGCAATTCGCTGGCGCGGCGGCGGGCCAGGTCCAGCCGCTCGCGGCCTTGCATTGCTTCGACGTGGCGGCGTTCGGCGGTCTGGGCGCGCCGACTCAACTGCGCGAGGTGGTGTTCGATGTCGGCGAGCAGGCTGGTGTAGAGGCCGGCGCTGGGCGGTTCGTGGCGTGCCCGCTCGACCAGTTGGTGCAGGCGTTCGGTGAGCCGGTGGTCGACTTCGCCGTCGGGGCCGTCCAACCAGTCGTTGGCGGCCTCGGCCACCGCGCCAAGCAGGCGGCGCGCGGGATGTTCGCGCTGGTCGAAGAAGTCGCGGTCGGTGACGGCAAGGCGCAACATCGGCAGCTGCAGGTCGTCGAGTACGGAGCGGGCGTGCGGGCCGTGGTGCAGTTGCCGGCCGATCTGCTCGAACAGCATCGCCACCAGTTCCACCGTGTCGTCCTGTTCGGCACTGAGCCGGGTCGGCACGGCGCCTTCCGGCTTGCCGGCGTTGAGTTGCAGCAGCAGTTCGTCACGCAGGCGCTGGGCGCTGCGCAGTTCGCGGCTGGCCTGGTCGGTGACCTGGGCCAGGTGCTGCTGCAGGGCGCCCAGCGCGGCCTGCAGTTCGTCGGGCGAAGCCGCCCGACCGGTGGCGGCGGTGCCGTTTACACCTACGCGTTGCTGGGCGAGCAGGTCGCGCAGGGTTTCCAGCACGGTGATCGGCGCCTGCGGCGCCCCGGCGCTTTCGGCGGTGGTTGCGGTGGTGGCGGGTGGCGTCTCGCCGGTCGCCGCGCCGCGCGGGCCGGCGGTAGCGCGCGGTGGCGCGTACGGGCGCAGGCGCGGCAGCAGGCCGTCGTCCAGCAATTGCGCGTTGACAGCTTCGTAGAGCGGCTCTGCCGCCACGATCACCCACTGTTCGAAGCTTTGCAGCAGCAGCAGGCGGTGCTCCGGCGGAAGATCTAGGGTGGCGACGGCGGTGCGCATCGCCCCGGCGAGGCCGGCTGGGGCGATCGGCAGTGCCGCACCCTCCAGCGGCGCGGCGCCGACCAGCGCGGCGAAACGGTAGGACAGCTCGGACAGCAGCAGGCTGTGATGCGCTTCGCCGCGCGCGCTGAGCTTGTCCAGCGCGGCGGTCAGCTCGTGCTCGCCGCGTTCGAGCAGGCTCAACGGCCTGTGCGCGAGCGATCCATCCGCGGCTTCGTCGATCTCGCCCAGGCGCGCGAAGCTGTTGCGCAGGTGGTCGGCGAAAGCGGACATGAAACCCGCGCGCTGCAGGTGCAGCAAGCCGCGGCTATCGAAGCAATGCTGCTGTTCGAGGTGGCTGCGCGAGCGCTCGGCCTGCAGGTAGAGCTCGCGGTCGAAGCGATCCAGGCAGTGTTGCAGCGCCGGCTCCAGCCATTGCGCGCACAACGGGCCGATCACGCCGAGCAGGCGTTGCGTGCGCGCTGGCCAGCGGCCGCGCGCGGCCGTGGTCGAGTATCGGTGCTGATGCTCGGCATCCATGACGCGTTTCCGTCGATTCCCCTGGACGGAAGTGTAGGCTGGATGCCACGGGGTCGCTACGCCCCGAGGGGCTGCTCAATCGAGAAAGCTTGCGATCACGTCGTTGAGGAAGCGCTGGCCCAGCGCGGTGGTGCACAGCCGATGCGGATCGTCGACCAGCCAGCCGCGGCGGCGCGCCTCGGCCAGCGGGGCGGCAATGCGTTCGGGCGGCAGGCCGGTGCGGGCGCCGAAGTCGGCCAGCGGTACCCCGTCGATCAGGCGCAGCGCATTGAGCATGTATTCGAACGGCAGCTCGTCGGCACCGACGGCGTTATCGCCGCCGATGCGGGCGGGACCGCCGGCGGCCTCCAGGTAAGCCTTCGGGTGGCGGGTCTTCCAGCGCCGGCGCACGTTGCCGGCGGCCGCATCGCTGAGCTTGCCGTGCGCCCCTGCGCCGATGCCGAGGTAGTCGCCGAAGCGCCAGTAGTTGAGGTTGTGCGTGCAGCGCCGGCCCGGCTTCGCGTAGGCGGAAATCTCGTACTGGCCGTAGCCCGCTTCGGCCAGGCGCGCCTCGCAGGCTTCCTGCATCGCCCAGGCATGGTCGTCGTCGGGCAGCGGCGGCGGGTTGGCGGCGAACGCGGTGTTCGGTTCCAGTGTGAGCTGGTAGTGCGAGATGTGCGTGGGCGAGAGCGCGATCGCGCGCTCCACGTCGGCCAGGGCGCCGTCCAGCGACTGCCTGGGCAGGGCGTACATCAGGTCGAGGTTGAGGTTGGCGTAGCCGGCGTCCTGCGCCGATTTCACCGCGGCTTCGGCCTCGGCGGCGGAGTGGATGCGGCCGAGCCGTTCCAGCTTGTCGTCGTCGAAGCTCTGGATGCCGAAGGAGAGCCGGTTCACGCCGGCGGCGAGATAGCCGTCGAAGCGCCCGTGCTCCACCGTGCCGGGATTGGTCTCCAGGGTGATTTCGCAGTCGCCGGCGAACGGCAGGCGCGCGCGCGCGCCGTCGAGGAAGCGGGCGATGTGCTCCGGCGCGAACAGGCTGGGCGTGCCGCCGCCGAAGAACACGCTGACGATGTCGCGGCCGCGCGCGGCCGCGCCGAAGTCGGCGAGGTCGGCGTCGAGGTCGGCCAGCAGCAGCTCCACGTACTCGGCGTAGGGCGGCGTACCGCGCAGGCCGTGCGAGTTGAAGTCGCAGTAGGGGCACTTCTTCACGCACCACGGCATGTGTACGTAGAGCGCCAGCGGTGGGGCGGTGAGGTTCATTGCCAGTGCAGCTCGTGCAGCCGTTGGCGCAGCAGGGCCAGGGCCTGGCCGCGATGGCTGAGGCGGTTCTTCAGCGCATCGTCCATCTCGGCCACGCTCTGCGTGTAGCCGTCCGGCAGGAACACCGGGTTGTAGCCGAAGCCGCCGCTGCCACGGCCCTCGGCGAGGATGCGCCCATGCCACCGGCCTTCCGCGATCAGCGGAGCCGGATCCTCGGCATGGCGCAGCAGTACCAGCACGCCGATGAAGAAGGCGCTGCGCTGTGCGTCCGGCACGCCGTCCAGGGCGCGCAGCAGCTTGGCGTTGTTGGCTGCGGCATCGCCGTGGCCGCCGCTGTAGCGTGCGGAATACAAGCCGGGCGCGCCGCCGAGGTGGTCCACGCACAGCCCCGAGTCGTCCGCCAGCGCGGGCAGGCCGGTGGCGCGCGCGGCATGGCGCGCCTTGAGCAGCGCGTTCTCGACGAAGGTAAGGCCGGTCTCCTCGGCGTCGTCCACGCCGAGGCGGGTCTGCGGCACCACTTCGAAGCCGCTGTCGGCGAGCAGGGCGCCGAACTCCTTCAGTTTGCCGGGGTTGCTGCTGGCGAGGACGATGCGTTGCATGGGGGTCATTCCGTAAGCAGGTCGAAGGCGGGGGCGTAGTCCACGCGGCCGCGGCGGCCGTCGAGGCCGTTCGGGCGCAGCGCCTGCGCCATGAAGGCGTCGCCGCCGCCATAGATGTCGTGCAGCCCTGCCACCGAGGCGGGCGTGAAACCGGAACGGGCGTACCAGGCGGGATCGCCCAGCACCACCACCAGCGGCGTCTGGCCGTCCTGGCGCAAGGCGGCCAGCGATGCGTCGATCAGCGCGCGGCCGATGCCGCGCCGCTGCCATGCCGGCAGTACGCCCACCGGTGCCAGGCCCAGTGCACGGCCGTCATCGCCTTGTTCGATGCGTATGGGCGAGTACGCCACATGACCGATCACCTGGCCGTCCGCTTCGGCGAGCCATTCCAGCGTGTTGTCGCCGGCCTCGCGCAGGCGCTGCAGCAGCCAGGCTTCGTCGTCGCGGCCGAAGGCGGCGCGATGCACGGCTAGCGTCGCTTCCAGATCCTGCGGGCCCGGTCGCAGGCGGCGCAGGACCGGGGTCATGCCTGCGCCAGCGCCGCGCGCTGGGCGGCGACCAGTTCGGCGATGCCCTTTTCGGCCAGCGCCAGCAGCGCGTCCATCTCGTCGCGGCGGAACGCGTGGCCTTCGGCGGTGCCCTGCACCTCGATGAAGCCGCCGCCGTCGTTCATCACCACGTTCATGTCGGTGTCGCAGTCGGAGTCCTCGGCGTAGTCGAGGTCGAGTACGGGCACGCCCTTGTAGATGCCCACCGAGACCGCGGCGACCGCGCCCACGATGGGACTGCGCTTGAGGTTTTCGCGCTGCATCAGCGCGTTCACCGCGTCGGCCAGGGCCACGTAGGCGCCGGTGATCGCGGCGGTGCGGGTGCCGCCGTCGGCCTGGATGACGTCGCAATCCAGCGTGATCACGCGCTCGCCCAGCGCCTGGCGATTGACGCAGGCGCGCAGGCTGCGGCCGATCAGGCGCTGGATTTCCATGGTGCGGCCGCCCTGGCCGCCGCGCGCGGCCTCGCGCTGCATGCGAGTGTGCGTGGCGCGCGGCAGCATGCCGTATTCGGCGGTGATCCAGCCTTCACCCTTGCCGCGCAGCCATGGTGGCACGCGGTCCTCGATGCTGGCGGTGCACAGCACACGGGTGTCGCCAAAACTCACCAGCACCGAACCCTCGGCGTGGCGGGTGTAGTGGCGTTCGATGCGGACGTCGCGCAACTGGTCGCTGGCGCGGCCGCTGGGGCGTCCGCCTGGATGGGATGACTGGTTCATGCAGGCGGTTGGGCAAGGCTGGGTGGGAAAGTTTACCATTGCAACCTTTCCCGCCGTCCGCAGGCCACCGATGATCCGCAGCATGACCGCCTATGCCTCCGCCGAAACCGGCGGCTCCGCCGGCACGCTGAGCTGCGAGTTGCGCACGGTCAACCATCGCTACCTGGAGCTTTCCCCGCGCCTGCCGGACGAGTTGCGCAGCCTGGAGCCACAGTTGCGCGAACGCATCGCGGCGCGGCTTTCGCGCGGCAAGGTG
Organism: Dyella agri; assembly: GCF_044904705.1. Lineage (NCBI taxonomy): Bacteria > Pseudomonadati > Pseudomonadota > Gammaproteobacteria > Lysobacterales > Rhodanobacteraceae > Dyella > Dyella agri. The sequence goes on along the minus strand of NZ_JADIKL010000003.1, from coordinate 155,753 downwards.
GATGTCACCGTGCGCTGCAGCGATTCGCGCAGCGAATCGCTGCAGGTCAACAACGGGCTGCTGTCCCGTTTGTCCGAGTTGAACCTGGATATGCAGGCGCGGTTCCCTGGCATGCAGTTGCAGTTCACCGAGCTGCTGCGCTTCCCCGGGGTGCTGCAGCAGGAGGCGGCCGATCCCGAGGCGCGGCAGGCCGCGCTGCTCGACGTGCTGGACCGTGCGCTGGATGCGTTGACCGCAACCCGTGAGCGCGAGGGCGCCAAGCTGGGAGAGATCCTGCGCGAGCGGCTGGACGCGATCGAGCGCATCGTGGTCCAGGTGCGCGAATGGATGCCGGAAATCCGCACCGCGTTGCGCGCCCGGCTGGAGACGCGACTGGCTGACATCAAGCAGCCCACCGATCCCGGCCGGCTGGAGCAGGAACTGGTGCTGCAGATCACCCGCAGCGATGTCGACGAAGAGCTGGATCGCCTCGCCACCCACATTGCCGAGACGCGCCGCGTGCTGGGCTTGAAGGAACCGGTGGGTCGCCGCCTCGACTTCCTGATGCAGGAGTTCAACCGCGAGGCGAACACGCTGGGCTCCAAATCGGTGGACGCGCGCAGCACCAATGCGGCGGTGGAACTCAAAGTGCTGATCGAGCAGATGCGCGAACAGGTGCAGAACATTGAATGAGTGCTTCCGGCAAGCCTTGGCCCCTCTCCCCAACCCTCTCTCCGGAGGGGAGTGGGAGCAAACGTGCTGCGCGGCCTTATGACGATTGAAGCGGGCACCTTGTTCGTGGTCGCCGCGCCGTCCGGCGCGGGCAAGTCCACCCTGGTCAACGCGCTGCTGGAGCGCGAGCCGGCGATCTCGCTGTCGATCTCGCACACCACGCGCCCGCCGCGGCCGGGCGAGCAGTACGGCCGGCACTACTACTTCGTGGAGCGCGCGGAGTTCGAGCTCGAAGTGGCCGAAGGCATCTTCCTGGAACACGCCGAGGTGCACGGCAACCTGTACGGCACCTCGCGCGAGAAAGTGCAGGGCTTGCTGGGGCAGGGGCGTGACGTGCTGCTGGAGATCGACTGGCAGGGTGCGGCGCAGATCCGCAAGAGCAAACCCGACTGCGTCAGCGTATTCATCCTACCGCCGTCGCGCGCCGAGCTGGAGCGCCGCCTGCGCGGCCGCGGCTCGGATGCGCCGGAGGTGATCGAGCGTCGCCTGCGCAATTCGCGCGGCGAGATCGCGCACGCCCACGAATTCGACTACATCATCGTCAACGACCGCTTCGAGGATGCGCTGGACGAGCTGCAGGCCATCGTGCGCGCGGTGCGCCTGCGCAGTGCGCTGCAGTGCCGACGGCACGAATCGTTGATCGCCGAACTGCTGGCCTGAATGCCGCGCGGCCGCCTGCGGCATGCCCCGGCTTGGCTGCCTCCTGCCGCTCCGCTAACGTAGCCCATCTATGAACGCCGCCGCCCCCTCCGACGACACGCTGATCCGCATCCGCGGCCTCACCACGGTGCTCAACGGCAAGAAGGTCTTCGACGCGCTGGACATGGACATCCCGCGCGGCAAGGTCACCGCGATCATGGGTCCCAGCGGCACCGGCAAGACCACCTTGCTCAAACACATCACCGGGCAGATGCGCGGTGATGCGGGGCAGGTCATGGTGGACGGGAAGAACGTGCCGGAACTGAGTCGCGAGGCACTGTACGCGCTGCGCGAGAAAATCGGCTACCTGTTCCAGAACTCGGCCCTGCTCACCGACTTCGACGTGTTCGAGAACGTGGCCTTCCCGCTACGCCAGCACACCCAGCTGCCCGAGGTGCTGATCCGCAACCTGGTGTTGACCAAGCTGCAGGCGGTGGGCCTGCGCGGCGCGGCGCAACTGATGCCCAGCGAGCTGTCCGGCGGCATGGCGCGGCGCGTGGCGCTGGCGCGGGCGATCGTGTTCGACCCGATGCTCATTCTTTACGACGAGCCGTTCGTGGGCCTGGACCCGATCGCGCTGAACCAGGTGCTGAAACTGATCCGCACGCTCAACGAGACGCTGGGCATCACCAGCGTGCTGGTGGCGCACGAGCTGGAGGCGATCAAGCAGGTCGCCGACCACATCTACCTGATCGCCAACGGCAAGGTAGTGGCGCAGGGCGACCCGCGCACCATCGCCGACGACGGCTCACCGTGGACGCGGCAGTTCTTCGGCGGTGAGGCGGACGGCCCGGTGCCGTTCCAGTATCCGGCCGGCGACTACGCAGAGGCATTGGGCTTTCCTCGGGGTGGCGCATGAACGCACGTATCGAACGCGACAACGTGGTGACGCAGGCGCTGGGTCAGATCGGCGACTGTGGGCTGTTCCTGCTGCAGATCCTCGCGGCGGTCCCACGCAGCCTGCGCCACGCGCGCGAGACGGTGCGCCAGCTGTGGTTCGTGGGCGCGATGAGCCTGACCATCATCATGACCTGCGGCCTGTTCGTAGGCATGGTGCTGGCGCTGCAGCTCTACCACGTGCTGTCGATCTTCGGCGGCACCGCGGCCACCGGCACCGTGGTGGCGATCTCGATCTACCGCGAGCTGGGCCCGGTGGTCACCGCGCTGCTGTTCGCCGGCCGCGCCGGCACCGCGATCACCGCCGAGATCGGCTTGATGCGCGCCACCGACCAGATCGCCGCGATGGAGTTGATGGCGGTGGACCCGCTGGCCTACGTGGCGGCGCCGCGCTTCCTCGCCGGACTGATCGCGATGCCGCTGTTGTGCTGTGTGTTCTGCGCGCTCGGCATTTTTGGCGGGCACCTGGTGGGGGTGAGCTGGCTGGGCATCGACAACGGCACGTTCTGGTCGAACATGACCGCCACGGTGGACGTGTGGCAGGACATCGTCAGCGGCGTGATCTGGAAGAGCCTGGCATTCGGCGCCGTGGTGGCGTTGATCGCGGTGTTCCAGGGCTATACCGCGCCGCCCACCAGCGAGGGCGTGGCCTACGCCACCACCCGCACCGTGGTCGCCTCGTCGATCGCCATCCTGGCGCTGGACTTCGTGCTGACCGCCTTCCTGATGTGATGCCATGACGACGCGCGAAAGCATTGTGGTGCCCGCGGCACATGGATGTGCCGCCCGCGATCAGGCACACGAGTGCTTGATCGGCGGAGCCAAGCCCGGACATGCGCCGGGCCTGGCGACTCGGAAAACCGCCAGGAAGGCGGGTTTCCGGGATTCCAAAAAACCTTCGAGGATGTTGCCGTGAGCCAGAGAAAATCCTATGCCGTCGGCACCGGCCTGTTCATCGTGCTCGGCTTCGCCGCGCTGGCCTATCTCGCCACCCAGACCAGTTCGGTGGCGAACCGCCACCAGGGCGCGAGCTACACCGTCGACGCGCAGTTCGAGAACATTGGCCAGCTCAAGGAGCGCGCCCCGGTGAAGATCGCCGGCGTGCGCGTGGGCCAGGTGCAGTCGATCGCGCTGGAACCGGGCAAGTCGGTGGCCGACGTGAAGCTGTCGATCGACAAGCAGTACGCCACGATTCCCGCCGACTCGGTGGCGACGGTGTTCACCAGCGGCCTGCTCGGCGACCAGTACGTGGGCATCGAGTACGGTCACGCGAAGAACTACGTCGCCGACGGCGGCAAGCTGGCGCTCACGCGCTCCAGCCAGCCGCTGGAGGAGATGCTCGGCAAGTTCTTCGGCGCCGGCGGCGCGGCCGACAACATCGGCGGCACTTACAAGGTGACCGCGCGCTTCAGCAACGTGGGCACGCTGTCGGCGGGTGCGCCGGTGAAGATGGCGGGCGTGGCGATCGGCCAGGTCGCCTCGGTACAGGCCGACCCGACCAAGCTGGACGCGCTGGTGACGCTGGCGATCGACAACCGGTACAACCAGATTCCCGACGATTCCTCGGCCGCGGTGTTCACCAGCGGTTTGATCGGCAGCCAGTACGTTGCGATCCAGCCCGGCGGCTCGCCGGACATGTTGAAGAACGGCGACGAGATGATCCTGACCCAGTCGGCGATGCAGCTGGAAGACCTGATCGGCAAGTTCCTGGTCAACGGTTCCGGCAGCAGCGACACCAAGAAGGATGCCGGTTCGTCCACCACCCCCGCCGGCAAGCACTGAAGCCGGTAGCCCGTACCGCTTGCACAGGAGTTTCCCCATGATGCGTCATCTGGCCCTTGCCATCGCCGTTGCCTTCGGCGGCATGCTTGCCGCGCCGGCCATGGCCCAGTCCGCTGCCCAGCAGCCCGCCGCCCAGCAGACCCCGGAGCAGGTGGTGCAGCAGATCGCCCACCAGCTCGACACCGCCGTGGCCGGGCACAAGGCCGAGCTGCAGAGCAACCGCGAAAAGACGATCGGCATCGTCAACCAGGTGTTCCTGCCGCACTTCGACGTGGACTATGCGGCGATCCTGGTGCTCGGCCAGCACGCACGCGAAGCCTCGCCCGAGCAGCGCGCGCAGTTCGCCAAGGCGTTCTACAACTCGATCACCCATCGCTACGCCGAGGGCTTGCTCAACTACACCACGGGCGCGGTGAAGGTGATGCCGTTCGCCGGCGACCTCAACGACAAGCGCAGCGTGGTGCGCACCCAGGTGGCCACCGGCGACGGTAAGACGGTGTCGGTGGACTTCGCGTTCCGCAAGACCGCCAGCGGCGAGTGGAAGGCCTACGACGTGGTTATCGAAGGCATTTCCTACATCACCAACTACCGCAACCAGGTGGACGCGGAGATCCGCAAGGTCGGCCTCGACCAGCTGATCAAGAACCTGCAGAACCAGGGCGACCAGGCGCTGAAGGAGCTGGAACAGAACGGCAAGTCCAATGGCGGCTGAAAGCGCGTTCCGGCTGGATCGCGCTGAGCCGGACACGCTGGCCGTGTCCGGCACGCTGGGTTTCGCTACGGCGACCGAGGCATGGCGGGCCCTGGACGAAGCCTTGCGCGTGGGCGACCGCTCGCAGCTGGACCTGGCTGGAGTGCGCAGCTGCGACAGCGCCGGGCTGGCCTGCGTGCTGGCGGTGCTGGCCGCGGCGCGCAAGCGCGGCCAGGCCGTGGGCCTGCAGCACGTGCCCGACGGTCTGCGCACGCTGGCGCAGGTCAGTGGCGTAGAGGCCATGCTCGCGGCGGGTTGAAAACCACAAGCTTGAACGCGCACGTGAAAACGGGGCCAGCGGCCCCGTTTTCACGTGTGCATGTGGTGCCTCAACTCTTGGTCGGCGCCGACTTCGAGGTGGCGTGCTGCTGCTCCCACTGCTTCTGCTGCTCCAGCAGTTCGTCGGGATCGAAGCCCGGTTGGTCGACGCCCTGCATCTTCTCGATCACGTCGGCCGGCGGGTTGCCGTCGTACAGCATGTACAGCCGGCGCTGGCGGTAGGCGTCGCGCAGGAAGGCGTAGGGATCGTAGGCCGTCTGCAGGAAGCCTTCCGCATCGATCAGCTGCGAACGCATCGATACCACGTACAGCACCTGCGGCAGGTAGTACTGGCCGAAATTGAAGCCGTGGTTTTTCGCGATCAGGCTCAGCGGATCGAAGAAATAACCGTCCACCGGGTAGTGCCACACGTCGCGCACGGTGCTGGGGCCGAGCAGGGGCAACATCAGGAAGTCGCCCTCGGGCACGCCCCAGCGCGCCAGGGTGATGCCGAAGTCGGTGGTCTGCAGCGGCAGGCCCATCCGGGTAGCCGGATCGAAGATGCCGCCCACGCCGACGGTGAGGTTGATCAGGAAGCGCCCGGTGTTGCCCAATGCCTGCGAAGGCCGTGCCTGCAGCAGGTTGTTGGCCACCGTGATCGGCATCTCGATGTTGGTGAAGAAGTTATTGACCGAGCGCCGCACCGGCGGATTGGTGATTTTGCGATAGCCCACTGCCGCGGGACGCAGCACCGCCTTGTCCAGGCGATCGTTGAACGCGTAGACCTTGCGGTTGACCTTCTGCAGCGGGTCGTCGGTGCGCGGTGGCGCGATCGCGCAGCCGGCCAGCAGCGCCGTGGCGAGCAGGATCAGGCCGCGGCGTGGCAGGAAGGAGCGGAGCAGTGAAGGCGTCGGCATGGGGTCACGGCCAGGGCAGGGGCGTGGCAGGAAGCGCAGCAGGTTCAATAGTGTACTGTCTGGTTTTATATCCTGCACGCGTTTCGCCCCGCTTTCGCGCGCAAGCGGCGAAAACCGCCCATGGTAAGCGCGGCTTGCATTGCCAGGCCAGCGCCGGCTGCTCTACACTGGCGACCTGTATAAGTCTCTATTTCGTTGAGGATTTGGCATGGCACGCATTACCGTGGAGGACTGCCTCGAGGTGGTCGACAACCGATTCGAGCTGGTGTTGATGGCGACCAAGCGCGCCCGTCAGCTCGCCAAGGGTGCCGAGCCGGCGGTCAATCCCGATAACGACAAGCCCTCGGTGCTGGCGCTGCGCGAGATCGCCGGCCGCCGCATCGACCAGGCCACCATCGACGAGATCGACAAGGCCGAGCGCGAGCGTGCCGAGCGCGAGGCGCTGGAGTGGGCCGCCGCCGAAGTGGACGATGATCTGTCCAAGGTCGGCGACGATTGATGGAGGGCGGCTGTAGACCGCGCATGCATCGCATCGGGGCGGCCGATGTCATTGCACGCGCGGCCGGCCGCGTTCCGCTGGTCCGCATAACAGCGCCGCAGGCGCGATACCGCCGGCGCGTCCAAGCATGACCGCCGCCAGCACGCCAGTTGCCATCGATCCCACCGCGCTGCCGCCCTACGTGCTGGCGCTGAAGGATCAGCTCGGCTACCTGCCGGCGCCGCAACTTGATCGCGTGCTGCGCGCCTTCCAGGTCGGCGCGCAAGCGCACGAGGGTCAGACCCGCAAGAGCGGGGAGCCCTACATCACCCATCCGGTCGCCGTGGCCGGCATCCTCGCCGAGCTGGGCATGGATGCCGAGACCATTATCGCGGCGATCCTGCACGACACCCTGGAAGACACTGCGCTCAGCCGCAGCGCGCTGGCCGGCGAGTTCGGCGAGATCGTGGCCGAGCTGGTCGACGGCGTCACCAAGCTGGACAAGATGCGCTTCGGCAGCCGTCAGGAGGCGGATGCGGAAAGCTTCCGCAAGATGCTTCTTGCGATGGCGCGCGACCTGCGCGTGATCCTGATCAAGCTGGCCGACCGCTTGCACAACATGCGCACGCTGGGCGCGAAGGACGCCTCCTCGCGCCGCCGCATCGCGCGCGAGACGCTGGAAATCTATGCGCCGATCGCCCAGCGCCTGGGCATGAACAAGATCAAGGCCGAACTGCAGGATCTCGGCTTCCGCGCGCTGCATCCCGACCGCTACCGGGTGATCAGCGAACGTATCCGCGCTGCGCTGGGCAACCGCCGCGAAGCCATGGGCCGGATCGAGACTGCGTTGTCGCAGCGCTTGGCCACCGAGCACCTGCCGGCACGCGTGGTGGGACGCATCAAGTCGCCGTGGAGCATTTATTCGAAGATGCACAGCGAGCACAAGAGCTTCGCCCAGCTGATGGACGTGTACGGCTTCCGCGTGGTGGTCGAGAGCGCGATGAACTGCTACATGGCGCTGGGCGTGGTGCACGGGCTGTACAAGCCGGTGGACCGACGCTTCAAGGACTTCATCGCGATCCCCAAGGCGAACGGCTACCAGTCGCTGCACACCGTGCTGCTCGGCCCGTTCGGCGCGCCGATCGAGGTGCAGATACGCACCGCCGAGATGGACTCGGTGGCTGAGCGCGGCGTGGCCGCACACTGGGCCTACAAGACCGACTCCGGCCCGGCGAACAGCGCGCAGGCGCGTGCCCGCGAATGGCTGTCCTCGCTGGCCGACAGCCAGATCAATACCGCTTCGTCGGCGGAGTTCATCGAGAACGTCAAGATCGACCTGTTCCCCGACGAGGTCTACCTGTTCACCCCGCGCGGCGACATTCTCGCGCTGCCGCGCAACGCCACCGCGCTGGACTTCGCCTACGCCGTGCATACCGACGTGGGTGACCACGCGGTGGCCGCGCGCGTGGACAAGAAGCTGCTGCCGTTGCGCACGCGGCTGGAATCCGGCCAGCTGGTGGAGATCATCACTGCGCCATCTGCGGTGCCGAACCCGGCCTGGCTGGAGTCGGTGGTCACCGGCAAGGCACGTACCGCGATCCGTCAGTACCTCAAGCACCTGCAGCACGAGGACGCGGTGGACTTCGGCCACCGCATGCTCGACCGCGCGCTGGACGCGCGTGGCAGCAGCCTCGATGCGATCCCGACCGAAGTGCTGGACCGCTTCCTGCACGAGGCCAGGCTGAAGCGGCTGGAGGAACTGCTGGCCGAGATCGCGTTGGGCAACCGCATGCCCGACGTGGTGGCGCGCCATCTGCTGGCGTTGCGCGACGGCCGCTCCGACGACGCGGCGCCCGGTGCCAGCCCGGTGCACGAGAAGATCCGCATCACCGGCGCCGAGCGCGGCGTGCTCAGCTTCGCCAACTGCTGCCATCCGCTGCCGGGCGACGCGATCATCGGTTACCTGTCGCCGGGCAAAGGCATCGTGGTGCACCGCGAGGAGTGCCCGAACGTGGTCGAGCTGCGCAAGTCGCCCGAGCGCTGTGTGGCGATCGAATGGGATCACGACGTGCAGGGCGATTACCGCGCCGAGCTGCGCATCGAGGTGATCAACCGGCCCGGCGTGCTTGCCACCATCGCCGCGGCGATCGCGGCGGCCGACTCCAACATCGAGAATGTGGAATACGCCGAGCGCGACCTCGCCGCCGCCACCTTGCTGTTCGCGATCGAGGTGAAGAACCGCAAGCACCTCGCCGACGTGATCCGCCGCGTGCGTCGCACCGGCGTGGTAAGCGGGGTTTATCGCTACCCGCTGTGATTCCGGGTTCGGGTGGGCAGCGATGCCGAGGCGCGGTACGCTTTCGCCTTTCCGCCCCCGTATCCCGAGGCCGCCCCATGTCCCGCAGCATCATTTCCACCACGCAGGCGCCCGCCGCGATCGGTCCGTATTCGCAGGCCGTGCGCGCCGGCGACACCGTGTACTTCTCCGGGCAGATTCCGCTCGATCCAGCCACTGGCAACCTGGTCGATGGCGACATCGGCACACAGGCGCGACGCGTGTTCGACAACCTCGTAGCCGTGGCGGAGGCTGCCGGCGGCTCGCTGGCGCAGGTGGTGCGCGTGGGCATCTACGTCACCGACCTGGCGAATTTCGCCGCGGTGAACGCGGTGATGGCCGAGTACTTCCAGCAGCCGTATCCGGCGCGTTCCACCATCGAGGTCTCGGCGCTGCCCAAGGGCGCGCAGGTGGAAGTGGACGCGATCATGGTGCTGGGCTGATCCGCTCCGCCGGGCGATGAGCGTCGCCACCGCCGCCATCGACGCGGGCATGCAGCCCGCGGCCGCGCTGCCCGGCGTGGGTCCGGCGCTGCAGGTCCTGCTGCAAAAGCTGGGGCTGGAGCACGTGCAGGACCTGTGGTTCCACCTGCCGCTGCGTTACGAGGATCGCACCCGGGTCACCGCGATCGCCGACCTGCGCGCGGGACAGAGCGCGCAGGTGGTGGGCACGATCGAAGCGGTCGAGCGCGGCTTCCGCTATCGCCCGCAGCTGAAGGTGGCGATAGGCGATGACACGCTGCAGAGCCTGCAGTTGCGTTTCTTCCATTTCAACCGCGCGCAGGCCGACCAGCTGACGCCGGGCACGCGCCTGCTGTGCTTCGGCGAAGTGCGCCAGACGACGCTTGGCCTGGAGATGGTGCATCCGCAGTATCGCCGCCTCGCTGCCGGCGAGGCGGTGGTGGTGGAGGATCGGTTGAGTCCCGTCTATCCGACCACCGAGGGGCTGGGCCAGAAGCGGCTGGCCGGCGTTGTCGCCAAAGCGTTGGCGCTGTTGCCGCCGGAGTCGGTGCTGGAGCTGATTCCGCGTGACTTGTGCGCGGCGCACGGCCTCGCCTCGCTGCGTGAGGCGTTGCTGACGGTGCATCGCCCGGCACCCGATGCGCAGCTGGATCTGCTGCTGCATGGCCGGCATCCCGCGCAACAGCGGCTGGCGTTTGAGGAACTGCTCACCCAGCACCTCGGCCTGAAGCGGATGCGCGCCGCGGTGCAGCGGCGCAAGTCGCCGAAGCTCGCGGTCGCCGGCGTGCTGCGTCGGCGGCTGATCGAATCGCTGCCGTTCTCGCTCACTGCCGCGCAGCGACGCGTGGACGAGGAGGTGCGGCGCGACCTCGTCCAGCCGAAGCCCATGCTGCGGCTGGTGCAGGGCGACGTGGGTTCGGGCAAGACCGTGGTCGCCGCGCTGGCCGCGCTGGCCGCGGTGGAGTCGGGATATCAGGTGGCGCTGATGGCGCCCACCGAACTGCTGGCGGAGCAGCATCTGCGCAACTTCCGCCACTGGCTGACGCCGCTGGGCGTGGATGTGGAATGGCTGGCTGGCAAGCAGCAAGGCAAGGCGCGGCAGGCGGCGATGCGCCGCGTGGCCGAAGGGGCGCCGGTGACGGTGGGTACGCACGCGCTGATGCAGGAAGACGTGAGCTTCGCCCGGCTCGGTTTGGTGATCGTCGACGAGCAGCATCGCTTCGGCGTGCAGCAGCGCCTCGCGTTGCACGATAAGGGCGCGGATACGGCGCGAGGGGAAGTGCCGCACCAGCTGGTGCTCACCGCCACGCCGATCCCGCGCACGCTGGCGATGAGTGCCTATGCCGACCTCGACGTTTCTGCCATCGACGAGTTGCCGCCCGGCCGCACGCCGGTGCAGACGGTGGCGGTGTCCAATGCGCGCCGTGCCGAGGTGATCGAACGCATCCGCGTAGCTTGCGCCGAAGGGCGTCAGGCGTATTGGGTGTGCACGTTGATCGAGGAGTCCGAGCAGTTGCGCGCGCAGGCTGCCGAAGTGGCGCACGCAGAACTCTCCGCCGCGCTCGCCGACTGCAGGGTAGGCTTGATCCACGGTCGCCTGAAGCCGAAGGAAAAGCAGGCGGTGATGGATGCGTTCAAGGCCGGCGAACTGGCCGTACTGGTCGCCACCACGGTGATCGAAGTGGGCGTGGACGTGCCCAATGCCAGCCTGATGGTGATCGAGAACAGCGAGCGGTTGGGGTTGGCCCAGCTGCACCAGCTGCGCGGACGGGTGGGGCGCGGCGCGGTGGCCTCGAACTGCGTGTTGTTGTACCAGCCGCCGCTGGGCCAGCTGGCCCGCGAGCGGCTCGAGGTGATGCGTGAGACCAGCGACGGCTTCCGCATCGCCGAGAAGGATCTGGAACTGCGTGGTCCAGGCGAGGTGCTGGGCACGCGCCAGACGGGCCAGCTCGGCTTCCGTATCGCCGACCTCGCCCGCGATGCACATCTGCTGCCGGCGGTGCAGCAGGTCGGCGCGCGCCTGCTGGCCGAACACCCGCGCGAGGCGGACCGGCTGATCGCGCGCTGGATCGGCGGTTCGGCGCGCTATGCGCGGGCATAGCATGGGTATTGTGCGAGCGCAGAGGCAGAGATGGCGACAGAATTGCCTAGAGCGTGCTGAGTTAGACTTGCCGACTTTTCCGAGGAAAAGTCGGCCATGAGCAAACCGCAATTGCTGATCGACACCGACCCCGGCGTGGACGACGCGCTGGCCATCATGATGGCGCACGCACATGCCGACATCGCGGCCTTGAGCGTGGCTGCCGGCAACGTGGGCCTGGGGCACACCGTGCGCAACGCGCGCACCTTGCGCGATCTGCTGGGCGCCACGTTCCCGGTGTATGCCGGCTGCCCCTCGCCGCTGGTGCGCGCACCGGACGAGGACGCCGCCTTCGTCCATGGCATGGATGGCCTGGGCGATGTGGGCTTCCCTGAGCCGAAGGCGGCGGCCGATGCGGAAGCTGCCGCGTTGGCGCTGCTCCGGCTCACCCGCGAGCGCCCCGGCGAACTGACCCTGGTAGCGCTGGCGCCGCTGACCAACCTTGCGCTGGCCTTGCGGCTCGACCCCACGTTGCCGCAGCGGGTGAAGCGACTGGTGGTGATGGGCGGTGCGGTAACCGGCCGCGGCAACACCGGCAAGGTGCCCGCCGAGTTCAACATCGGCTTCGACCCCGAGGCCGCACACGTGGTGTTCGAGGCGTTTCCCGCCTTCGACCTGGTCGACTGGGAGGCCACTCTGCGCCACGGGTTCGACGATGCCGAGTTCGACGCGTGGCTGGCGGCCGGCGACCGTCGGGCGGAATTCTTCGGCCAGGTGTTTCGTACCGCGCGCGACTACAACGCGAAGCACGACCGCCATGGCGTGGTCGCGGCCGACGCGCTGGCGATGGCCGTGGCGATCGACCCCGCCATCGTGACCCGCAGCGAGACCCGTGCGGTGGCGGTGGAACTGGACGGCCGCCTCACCCGCGGCGCTACCGTGGTGGACTGGGCGAACCGGCTGGGCCGACCGGCGCAGGCGCGCATCGTGCTCGAGGTGGACCAGGCGCGGTTCGCTGCGATGGTGCGCAAGGCGCTTGGGGCGGCATGACGGGCGTCGGCGTGCTTGACGCCATGCGGCATGGCCACGTAAACTTGTCCTCTTTTCACGTTGCATTGAGCCCGTCATGAAGCCCGATATCCATCCGAATTACCGCCCGGTGGTGTTCCAGGATCTGTCGTCCGACTTCGCGTTCCTGACGCGTTCGACGATCGCCGCCAAGGACACCGTCAAGTGGACGGACGGCAACGAGTACCCGCTGATCAAGGTGGATATCTCCAGCCATTCGCACCCGTTCTACACCGGCAAGCAGAAGACGCTGGACGTCGGTGGCCGCGTCGACAAGTTCCGCAAGCGCTACGCGCAGAAGTAAGCGCGTTCCGCCGCCGCGTTGCGGCAGGCGGTGCGTGACGCATCCACGCACGGGGCAGGCCTTGGCCTGCCCCGTGCGTTTTTGCATCCGCCATCCCCGGCGGGTGCCTGCCGGACCCTTGCTGGCGCGACGCCATGTCGCTACAGGCGGGTTTTTGCGCCCGATCTACGACCATCCGCGAACGCATGTGCGATGGGTCGATGTGCGATAATGCATGGATTGCATCGCCGCTTTCCCCGGCGCGATGCCTGTTTCCCCTCGCTGGCCGGTGCTGCCTCGCGGCCCTGGCGGGCGACGACCCATGCAAAGGAGGTTCCCGTGTCCGATTCCAAGACTGTCAAGCTGGTGGATGAGTCGAGTCAGCGCAGCAGCACGTTGCCGCTGGTCGCCGGCACCCTCGGCCCGGCCTGCATCGACATCAGCACGCTGTACAAGGACACCGGCCACTTCACCTACGACGTGGGCTACGGCAGCACCGCCAGCACCAAGAGCGCGATCACCTACATCGACGGCGACCAGGGCGTGCTGCTGTACCGCGGCTACCCGATCGAGCAACTGGCCGAGAAGTCCAGCTTCCTCGAAGTGGCCTACCTGCTGCTCAACGGCGAGCTGCCGAAGCCGACGGAGTTCGCGGCCTTCGAGAACGACATCACGCATCACACGATGATGCACGAGTCGCTGAAGGACTTCTTCAAGGGCTTCCACCACGACGCGCATCCGATGGCCATGCTGGCCGCCTCGGTGGCCTCGCTGTCGGCCTTCTATCACGACGACATCGACGTCGATAACGCCGAAGACCGCAAGCTTGCCGCGATCCGCCTTATCGCCAAGATGCCGACGATCGCCGCCGCCTGCTACCGCTATTCGATCGGCTGGCCGTTCCGTTATCCGCGCAACAACCTCGAATACGTCGACCGCTTCCTGCACATGATGTTCGAGGTGCCGAGCGAGCCGCTGGCGATGAGTCCGGTGGCCGCCAAGGCGCTGGATCTGCTGTTCATCCTGCATGCCGACCACGAGCAGAACGCCTCCACCTCGACTGTGCGCCTGGTCGGTTCCACCGGCGCTAACCCGTACGCTTCGATCGCCGCGGGCATCACCGCGCTGTGGGGCCCTGCGCACGGCGGCGCCAACGAGGCGGTGCTCAAGCAGTTGCAGGAAATCGGCACGCCGGACAAGGTCGAGACCGCGGTGCTGCGCGCCAAGGACAAGAACGACAACTTCCGCCTGATGGGCTTCGGCCACCGCGTGTACAAGAACTTCGACCCGCGCGCGAAGATCATCCGCGAGATGTGCCACAAGGTGCTCGCCGAGCTGGGCGTCAACGATCCGCTGCTGGACGTGGCGATGAAGCTGGAAGAGGCGGCGCTGAAGGACGACTACTTCGTCGAGCGCAAGCTGTACCCGAACGTGGATTTCTACTCCGGCATCATCTACAAGGCGCTGGGCATCCCGACCGAGATGTTCACCGTGATGTTCGCGATTGCCCGCACCGCCGGCTGGATCGCGCACTGGATCGAGCAGCACGAGACGCCCGGTGCGCGCATCGGTCGTCCGCGCCAGATCTACACCGGCCACGACGTGCGCGACTACGTGGCGTCGGGCAAGCGCTGAGCTGTAGCCTCACGGATGAACGAAAACGCCCCGGCTTGCCGGGGCGTTTTCGTTTGGGTGGTGCGGCCATGGAACGTCGCCTGTTTGACTCTTGCGATCAGGATGATCGCAAGGCGATGCCTGCTAGGTACGAGGTGCTGCGTTCGCCAGCATGCGCTCCAGTTCGTCCGTGTCGTCATCTTCGGCTAGCAGGATTTCCACCGCGCTCAGCGCGGCGCGACGCATCGGCTTCTCGTCGATGCGGTCCAGCGGTGCCTGGCGCAGCGCATCGCGCGGCAGCACGGTGAGGTCGAACGGCAGCGCGTCGGCAGCGAACAGCAGCACCGGGAATTCGACCTGTTCGTCGCGGCTGGTACGCAGGCGACGGATCTGTGTCTCGAATGGTACGCTGTGTTCGTGCAGGTAGCGGTGCACGGCATCGGGATCGTCGCTGAATACGTGCAGGCAGATTGCCGAATGCGCGTCGGCGGTGCCTTCCAGCACGGCGCCGACCAGGCGCGGCTCGAAGCGGTCGAGGAAGCGCATCGCCTCTACCGCCGCCTCGCGCCGCGCACGCAGCAGCTGCGGCTGGCTGTCGGCAAGAAACAGGCGCTGGTGTTCACGCAGCGCCTGTTCGATCTCCTGGTTGCGCGGCAGTGCCTGGGTATCGAGGATGCCCAGCCGTTCGGCGGCTTTGAGCTTGGCGCGGTGGAAGTCGCGGATGCCGTGCTCGCTCATCAGGCGGGCCGCTTCCTGGGCCACGCGTCGCCGATTGCGCTGCTGGCGGTCGCTTGCATGGATGCGGTGGTGCTCGCCTCGGGCCATGTCGGTTCCTCCGCCGTTACGCATCCAGACTAGCGCAAGCGGCGGAACGCGGGAACCGTCCCCGCGGACCCGGGCGGGGCGCCGCCCGGATCAGAAGATGTTGTAGGGGTTCTGCTGGTCCTGTTGCTGCTGGGTGGCCTGGCTGCGCAGGCGGTCCACGTCCTCGACCTTGAAGAACTCGTTCATGCTGTTCGGGTCGTCCGGCGCCGTCGGCAGGCCACTGGAGCGATCGATCAGCACGGTGGCGATGCCCGGCGGCATAGGCAGCGAAGCCAGAGGCGTGTCCTTGAGTACTGCGCCCATGTAGTCCATCCAGATCGGCAGCGCCGCCTTGGCGCCGAACTCGCCGCGGCCCAGCGAGCCGTAGTTGTCGAAGCCCACCCACACTGCGGTGGAGACGTCGCCGTTGAAGCCCACGAACCAGGCGTCGCGGTGGTCGTTGGTGGAACCGGTCTTGCCGGCGAGATCGGCGCGGTTCAGCGCCTTGGCCGCCGAGCCGGTGCCGCGCAGGATCACGTCCTTCATCAGCGAGGTGACCAGGAAATCGGTGCGTGGGCCGAGTACGTACGGTGCGAGCACCGGTGGATGCGCGCCATTGCCATGAGCGTCGGCCGGAAGGGTTTCCACGCCGGAGTCGTCGGCGCTGCCGGCGCTGGCCGGTTGCGCGGTGCTGGCGGCATTCGCCAGGCCATTGGCCGGGTGCTTGCCGGTGTCAGCCGGCGGCGGGCCGGGCGGCGTGTTCTCCAGCAGGCGCTCCTGGCATTCGCTGCAGGCACGCGCGGGGCTGGCGAGGTAGACCGGTTTGCCGCTGCGGTCATCGATCTCGCTGATGAAGTACGGTGTGACCAGGTAGCCGCCGTTGGCGAACACCGCGTAGCCGCGCGCCATGTTGATCGGCGACACCGAGGCGGTGCCCAGGGCCATCGACAGGTTCGGTGGCAGCGCGTCGAGCGGGAAGCCGAAGCGGGTGATGAACTCGCGCGCGTAGCGCACGCCGATTGCATCGAGCAGGCGGATCGAGACCAGGTTCTTGGACTGCACCAGCGCCTCGCGCAGGCGCATCGGGCCGGCGAACTTGTCGTCGTCGTTGTTCGGCGTCCACAGGCCGCCGGGGCGCGAGGGATCGGGCAGGGCGATCGGTGCGTCGTTGATGATCGAGGCGGGCGTGAAGCCGTGGTCGAACGCCGCCGAATAAAGGTAGGGCTTGAAGCTGGAGCCGGGCTGGCGCGCCGCCATCACGGCGCGGTTGAACTTGCTGCGGGTGAAATTGAAGCCGCCCACCAGCGACTCGACGGCGCCGTCCTCCGGCCGGATCGAAGCCAGCGCACCCTGCACGGCGGGGATCTGCGCCAGCTGCCAACCGCCCTTGTCGTCCTGCGACACGCGGATGATGTCGCCGCGCTTGAGCACGGCATCCACCTGCTTCGGCGCGGGGCCGGTGCGGCTGTCGTTGACATAGGGTCGTGCCCAGTCCACCGCGGCGAGGTCGAGCCGGATGCTCTTGCCGTCGGCGAGGAAAACGCTGGCACTGTCGGCGGCGCTGGCCGTGACCAGCCCCGACACCAGGCCGGAAACGTCGGTGTATCCGGCGAGCGCCCGCGCGTAGTCCGGCTGGCCGGCGTCGGCTGCCAGGTCCTGGTGCGCCTCCGGACCGCGCCAGCCGTGGCGGCGGTCGTAGACAATCAGGCCGTTGCGCACCGCTTCCACCGCGGTCCGCTGGCGCGTGCTCTGCACGGTGGTTTTGACTACGTAGCCTTCGGTGAGTGCATCGTTGCCGAGGCGATCCAGCACCTGCCGGCGTACCATTTCGGCGAGGTAGGGCGCATCCACCTCGATCGGCGCCTCGTGCGGCGCGGCGTCGTTCGGCTCGGCGATGGCCGCCTGGTATTGCGGTTCGGTGATGTAGCGGTGCCGGAGCATCTCGCCCAGCACCCAGTTGCGCCGCGCCAACAGGCGGGCCGGGCTGCTGATCGGGTTCACCACCGAGGGTAACTGGAAGGAGGAGGCGATCGCCGCGCATTGCGCGATGCTGAGCTTGTCCAGAGTCTTGCCGTAGTAGTACGAGGCCGCCGCGGCCACGCCGTAGGAACGGTGGCCGAGGAACATCTTGTTGAGATAGAGCTCCAGGATCTGGTCCTTGCTCAGCTCGTGCTCGATGCGCAGCGCGATGAAGATCTCGGTGAGCTTGCGCGAGTACAGCTTCTCGGGGCTGAGGAAGAAGTTGCGTGCCACCTGCTGGGTGATGGTCGAACCGCCCGGGCCCTTGTCGCCGCCGGTGATGACGACGTGCCAGCCGGCGCGCGCGATGCCGCGCCAGTCCACGCCGGGGTGGTGGTAGAACTCGGCGTCCTCGGCCGACAGCACCGCGTGCTTGAGGTTGTCCGGCACGTCGGTGATCGCCACCGGGATGCGCCGCGTCTCGCCGAAGCTGGCGATCAGCTTGCCGTCGGCGGTCTCCACGCGCAGCGGCACCTGCATGTGGTAGTCCTTCAGCACGGCCACCGAGGGCAGCCGCGGCGCGACCAGCCAGTACGCCACCCCGACCGCGAGCACCGCCAGCAGAAAACCCGTGAACGCCAGGATCAGTGCCCAGCGCAGCAGACGCTTGAAAATACGCATGTGTGGCGGATGGCCCATGTCGAAACCCTGAAGAGTATAGAGGGTGTGTAGGCCGCACCCGGCTAAGGGGTATATCTCCGGGTTGGAGGACGCTGCGACCGCAAGAACCTGTGTCCGGGCCGAAACGAGGCCTTCGTCACGCTGCGCAAAGGCCGCGGCCCAAATGTGGGCGCCATCACGGGAAATACTTGAGAAAGCCGCGCCAGGCCATTGCGGGGCCGTTAAATTTTCGATCTAATGCCACCGCACATCGGCCGGAAAACCGGTAGTTGGCGCTCGGGGGCAAAGGGGGAACACCGTGGGGCTCTTCACACCCAAGAAGCCGGCACTGATCGGCGTCGACATTAGTTCGACTGCGGTCAAGCTGCTGCAGCTCAGCCAGGCTGGCGGGCGTTACCGCGTCGAGCATTACGCGGTGGAACCGCTGCCGCCCAATGCCGTGGTCGAAAAGAACATCGTCGAGGTCGAGGCGGTGGGCGAGGCGATCCGTCGTGCGCTGGCGCGCTCCGGCTCCAGGCTCAGGCACGCCTCCGCCGCGGTGGCCGGTTCGGCGGTGATCACGCGCATCATCCCGATGCCGAGCGAACTCTCTGAGGAGGACCTGGAAGGTCAGATCCAGGTCGAGGCGAACCAGTACATCCCCTATCCGATCGACGAAGTGAGCCTCGACTTCGAGGTGCTCGGTCCGGTACGCGACAACCCCGAGATGAACAGCATCCTGCTCGCTGCCTCGCGCACCGAGAACGTGGACATGCGCGTGGCTGCGCTGGAGCTGGGCGGCCTTACCGCCAAGGTCGTGGATGTAGAGGCCTTCGCGATGGAGAACGCGTTCGCCCTGCTCACCGACCAGCTCAACGTGGGTCGCGACGCGCTGGTGGCGGTGGTGGACGTGGG
Organism: Dyella agri; assembly: GCF_044904705.1. NCBI lineage: Bacteria > Pseudomonadati > Pseudomonadota > Gammaproteobacteria > Lysobacterales > Rhodanobacteraceae > Dyella > Dyella agri. The sequence continues at coordinate 137,081 of NZ_JADIKL010000003.1, read as the reverse complement.
CGCGACGATGACCACGCTGTCGGTACTGCGCAACCAGCGCACGATCTATTCGCGCGAACAGGTGTTCGGCGGCAAGCAGCTCACCGACGAGATCATGCGCCGCTACGGGCTCTCCTACGAGGAAGCCGGCCGGGCCAAGCGCAAGGGCGGCCTGCCTGACTCCTACCAGAGCGAGGCGCTGGAGCCGTTCAAGGAATCGCTGGTGCAGCAGGTCAGCCGCCTGCTGCAGTTCTTCTTCGCCGGCAGCGAATACAGCAAGGTCGACCAGGTGGTGCTGGCCGGCGGCTGCGCCACCATCGACGGCATCGCTGCGATGCTCGAGGAGCACATCGGCGTGCCCTGCGTGGTGGCGAATCCGCTGGCACGCATGTCGATGTCGCCCAAGGTGCAGGGACAGTCGCTGTCGCAGGACGCACCGGCGCTGATGATCGCGGTCGGTCTCGCCCTAAGGAGTTTCGACTGATGGCCCACGTCAACCTCCTTCCCTGGCGTGCGGAGCGGCGCAAGCTGCGCGAACGCGAGTTCTTTGGGCAGCTCGGCGCCGCCTTCGTGGCCGCACTGGGCTTCGTGTTGCTGTGGGCGATCTGGATGAGCGCGCGCATCGACAACCAGAACGACCGCAATGCCATCCTGCAGGGCGAGATCAAGCAGCTCGACGTGAAGATCGCCAAGATCAAGGAGCTGGACACGGTGCGCGATCACCTCCTTGCACGCAAGCAGATCATCGAACAGCTGCAGTCCGACCGTTCAAAGATGGTGCACTTGTTCGACGAACTGGTGAAGACGATACCCACCAGCGTGCGCCTCACCTCGGTCAAACAAGCCGGTGAAACCATGTCGCTGGACGGCGTGGCGCAGTCCAATGCCAGCGTCGCCGAGTACATGCGCAACATCGAGGCCTCGCCGTGGATGGGCCACGTCGACCTGGGCAAGACCGAAAACAGCCACGATTCCTCGCGCATGCCCTACGGCTTCGGCCTGAGCGTGAAGCTGAGCAAGCCGAAGGCGGACGCGTCCGGTGCCACGCCGGCCGGTGCGGGCTCGGCAGCGGCGCCTGCGCATGCCGGTAGCGCGGCGAGCGTACCGACGGCCGCGACCACGGCGGCTCCGGCCACGTTGGAGCCTGCAATGGTGCATGCCCCCGGCCGTGAGCCCACCAAGCCGGCTGCCGCCGCCAAGGGAGGAGTCAAGTCATGAAACTCCTCGACGATCTGCGCGGCCTCGACCGCAACAACATCGGCGGCTGGCCGCAGTCGGTCAAGATTTTCTTCATCTCGTTGCTGTTTCTGGTCGTGGTGTTGCTGGGTTGGTACTTCTACGTCAGTAGCCAGCAGGATGAACTGGCTACGCTGGCGGGCAAGGAGACCCAGCTCCAGCAGGAATTCACCAGCAAGCAGGCTAAGGCGGTAAACCTCGAGGCGCTGCAGCAGCAGCTCGACGAGATGAAGGACATGCTGCGGCAGCTGTTGCGGCAATTGCCCAGCAGGACCGAGATGCCCGAGCTGCTGATCGACATTTCGCAGACCGCCTTGTCGGCGGGCCTGCAGGTCGACTCTTTCGTGCCGCAACCCGAAGTGCCGATGGACTTCTACGCCGAGAAGCCGATCCAGCTGAAGATAGTAGGCACTTACCATCAGTTCGGTACCTTCATCAGCGGCGTTGCCTCACTGCCGCGCGTGGTGATCCTGACCATGCATGACGTGTCGCTCACGCCCCAGCATGCAAGCAAGGACGGCACCAGTACCGATGGCTTGCTCGTGCTGCAGGGTACGGTGAAGACCTATCGCTACCTGGATGAGGACGAGGCCGCGGCCTCCGCGAAGAACTCGGCCAAGGCAGGGGGGCGCAAGTGATGAAGCTGTCCGCTGCCATGAAGCCGTCGATGCTGGCGCGCACCGCCTTGCTGCTGGTCGCCGTCGCGATGTTGGGGGGCTGCACCCGCGGTACCTCGGATCTGCGCGAATGGATCACCCAGCAGAAGGCGAAGAGGGGTGCACCAATTCCGCCGCTGCCCGTAATCAAGACGTTCGAGACCTTCACTTACGCCGACCAGGACCTGCGCGACCCATTCGGCCCGGGTGCGGTGGAGCAGGAAGCATCCGCCAGCGGGCCGCGCCCGGACCAGAACCGGCCCAAGCAGCCGCTGGAGATGTTCGCGCTGGACAGCCTGAGGATGGTCGGCACGATCGGTGCCGGTGCGGGCATCGAGGCGCTGGTCAAGGATCCCAGTGGCGTGATCCATCCAGTGCACCGCAACGAATACATGGGCCAGAACTACGGCCGCATCACCGCCATCAGCGATGACCACATCGACCTGATCGAGCTGGTATCCAATGGCAATGGTGGCTGGATGGAGCATCCGACCAGCGTCGCACTCAGCGAGAAACAGGGGACACAGGGGGCGATGCAATGAGCAACCACAATCAATCTGTCCGAGGCCGGGTCATGCGCCACGCCATTCGTTGTCTCCTGTTGCTGCTGCTTCTCGCCGGTACCGGCTTCGGCCAGGCTGCGCTGGCTGCCGGCGGCAGCACGCTGAAGGACATCAACTACACCACGCTGCCCGGTGGCAGCGTGCAGCTGCACCTGAACTTCTCAGGTGCCGTGCCGCAGCCGCGCATTTTCACCACCGACAACCCAGCGCGCATCGCACTCGATTTCGCCAACACCGATACCACCGCCCAGCGGCATACGGACATCGGACAGGGCGCCACCTCCGGTGTTTCGGCGGTATCCGCCGGCGGCCGTACCCGGGTGATCGTGGAGCTGATGCGACAGGCGTCGTACCAGTCGGCGATCGAAGGCGACAGCCTGGTGCTCACGGTAGCGGCTGGCAGTGCACCTCAAACGGCATCTGCACCTGCGCCAGCGCAGCGCAGCGTCACCACCGCGGCGATCATCGATCCGTCCAAGCGTCTGCCGGTGACGGCTGAGGGTGGCATCAGCGTTACCAACATCGACTTCCGCCGTGGCGCGAACGGCCAGGGCCGCGTGCTGATCAGCTTCAGCGGTCCCGGCGCCGATGCTCAGATGCACACCATCGGCGACAAGGTCGAAGTCAGCATCCCCAATGCCAGCGTGCCGTCCAACCTGGCGCAGCGGCTGGATACGCTGGACTTCGCCACCCCGGTGCAGTCGATCGCCACCCGCGCCGGCGCTTCGGGCGGTGTGCAGATGACGATCATCACCAAGGGCGTGGTCGACCCCTCGGCCTACCAGGATGGCAACGAGTACGTGGTCGAGGTGGCAGCGAAGAAGAGCGATACCACCGCCGGTGGTGGCAAGCTGGCGTTGGACCAGACCCCGGTCTACACCGGCAAGCGTGCGACCTTCAACTTCCAGGACATCCCGGTGCGTTCGGTGCTCCAGCTGATCGCCGATACCTCGGGTCTCAACATCGTAGCCTCCGACAGCGTCACTGGTAGCATCACCCTGCGCCTGGTGAACGTGCCGTGGGATCAAGCGCTAGACGTGATCTTGCGCTCCAAGGGTTTGGACAAGCGTCGCGACGGCAACGTGATCTGGATCGCGCCGCAGCAAGAGCTGTCTAAGTACGAGGAGGATCTCGCCACCGCGCGCATGAAGGCCGAAGACAATGCGCCGCTGATCACCACCTACATCCCGATCAGCTACGGCAAGGCGACCGATATCGCCAAGCTGCTGACCACTGGCAGCATGCAGAGCAATGGTGGGGGCGCGGCCGCGGGCGGTGCTGGCGTTGCACGCGGCTTTCTGTCCGCGCGTGGCAGTGTCTCCTACGACGAGCGCACCAACACCTTGCTGCTCAACGACACCGCCGAGAAGACCGAGCAGATCCGCAAGCTCGTCGCCGTGCTGGATCGACCGGTGCAGCAGGTGCTCATCGAGTCGCGCATCGTGATCGCCAGCGACAGCTTCACCCGTGCGCTGGGCGTGCAGTGGGGTGCGTATGCGCAGCGAATCAATCCGAGTGGCCAGGTGATACAGACGGGTGGCGGCGCAGGTGGCACCACGCTGGGTTGGAACACGCCAGGCAGCACCACCAGTAGTAGCGGCAGCAATGGTGTCTCCACCAATCCTGGCCTTGTGGTGAATTTGCCGGCGGCGAGCAGCAACTCTCCTGCAGGTGCGCTCGGCTTCGCCATCCTTGGCAAGAACTACGCGCTGGACCTGGAACTGTCGGCCTCGCAGACCGAAGGCAACAGCGAGATCGTCGCCAGCCCGCGCGTGATTACCGCAAACCAGCAAGAAGCGGTGATCCGCCAGGGCCAGGAGATCGGCTACGTTACCTACCAGGGTGGCGCAGGCTCCAGTTCGAGTACGGGCACGGCCTCGGTGCAGTTCAAGGATGCCGTGCTGCAGCTCAAGGTCTTGCCGACCATCACGGCGGACAACCGCGTCTATCTCGCGATTACCGTCAACAAGGACTCGCTGGCTTCTTATCTGCAGACGCCGCAGGGCCAGGTGCCGAATATCAACACCCAGTCGGTGAATACCAACGTCCTGGTGGACAATGGCCAGACCGTGGTGCTGGGTGGCATCTACGAGGTCGACAAGACCAACTCGGTCACCAAGGTGCCCGGCCTTGGCGACATCCCCATCGTGGGTACCTTGTTCCGCAGCACCAACCGGAACAACAGCAAGGCGGAACTGCTGATCTTCGTGACGCCGCGCATCCTCAACGATTCGCTGCAGTAAGACGTTGCATCCGTGCTACACGCAAAGAGGCGGCTTCGGCCGCCTCTTTGCGTAGTGCGCCTGAATGCCGGGGCGCCGTCGACTAAACTTCCAGGCTCCGTCGCGGTCAACAACCGCGACTTGCTGCTGGAATTCCCATGATGGACATACCCGAGACTCCGCCCCGCAGTGCTCTGCAGCAGGCCTTTGCGCGGCTGCGCGACGAGCTGCGGGCCTGCATCATCGGCCAGCCGAAGCTGGTCGATTGCCTGCTGGTGGCGTTGCTCGCTGACGGCCATCTGCTGGTGGAGGGCGCGCCAGGCCTGGCCAAGACCACTGCGGTGAAGGCGCTGGCGGCGCGGATCGAGGCGGACTTCCACCGCGTGCAGTTCACCCCCGACCTGCTACCGGCCGATCTCACCGGCACGGATGTATTCCGCCCGCAATCCGGCAGCTTCGAGTTCGAGCGCGGTCCGCTGTTCCACAACATCGTGTTGGCCGATGAAATCAATCGTGCACCGGCCAAGGTGCAATCGGCCCTGCTGGAAGCGATGGCCGAACGCCAGATCACCGTGGGCCGCAGCACCTGGCCGTTACCGGAGCTCTTCATGGTGATGGCTACGCAGAACCCGATCGAGCAGGAAGGCACGTTCGCGCTGCCCGAGGCGCAGCTCGACCGGTTCCTGTTGCATGTCACCATCGGCTATCCCGACGCTGCGGCCGAACTGGCGATCCTCAGGCTGGCCCGCGAACAGGCCAGCCGCCGCGCGCACCCGGTGCCGGCGCCGGCCTCCTTGCTTAGCCAGGCCGACGTGTTCGCTGCACGCGATGCCGCGATGGCGGTACATATGGCGCCCGCGCTGGAGGAATACCTCGCGCAGGTGGTGCTGGCCACGCGCGACGCCGGCCGCTACGGACAGGAGTTGAAGCGCTGGATCGCCTGGGGCGCCAGTCCGCGCGCCACCATCGCGCTGGACCGTTGCGCCCGCGCGCAGGCCTGGCTGGCTGGTCGCGACTATGTGCTGCCAGAGGACGTGCACGCGATCGTGCACGAGGTGCTGCGCCATCGCGTGTTGCTCAGCTATGAAGCCGAAGCCGAAGGCGTGCGCAGCGATCAGGTGATCGCCCGGCTGCTGGATCTCGTGCCGCTGCCGTGAGTGTCGCTGCGCCGAATCGCGTCGACGGCGATGGCCGGGCATGCGTGTCGCTGGCCGAACTGATCGCGCAAGGAACCCGTGTCGGCCGTGCGAAGCTGGCGCCGACGGAGAGCCGTGCCGCGCGCAGCGGCCAGCACCCCAGCCGTCTGTACGGCCGTGGCATGGACTACGCCGAATCGCGCGTCTACCAGGCCGGCGATGACGTGCGGCGAATGGACTGGCGACTCACCGCACGCAGCGGCAGGTTGCATACCAAGCTGTTCCAGGAGGAGCGCGAAGGGCGTCTGCTGATCCTGCTGGACACACACGTCAGCCTGCGCTTCGGTACCCGCGTCCGCTTCAAGTCGGTGCAGGCTGCGCGCGCCGCCGCGATTGCCGCGTGGCTGGCCGTGCGCGCGGGTGAACGCGTGGGCATGATGGCCTTCGGCGTGCACGATCGCCTGCTGCGCCCACAAGGCGCCGCGCGTGGCGCACTCGCGGTGTGCGGCGCCCTGGCCGAATGGGATGCGTTGCCGCCGACGGATCGTGCCGAGCCGCTGTCCGCCACCCTGCTGCGAGCCCGCCGCCTGCAGCATGGTGCCAGTCGCGTGCTGTTGCTCAGCGACGGGTTCAGCGCGGACGCCGAAGCTCGGCGGCACTTGCTTGAACTGAAGGTGCGGGCTGAAGTCGGCGTGCTGGTGGTGGCCGATGCGCTGGAACGCGAGCTGCCGCCACCGGGCCGCTATCCGCTGGAGCACGCGGGCGAGCGGCGCGATGTGGTGCTGCTGGGCGAGCGCCAGCGGCGCGAGTTCCAGCAGGCGCTGGGCAGCGGCCCGGCGCGCCTGGAAGCCCTGGCGCGCGGCACGGGCCTGCGTTGCCGCGTGATCGACACACGCGACGATCCGCTCGCAGCGGTCGGCGAGTTGCTGGGCGCGGCAGGGATGCGCCGATGATGCCGCAACCACCCGGATCGAAGGGGCCGGCGCTGCGCGACATCCATTTGCCGCCCGCACCGTCGTGGTGGCCGTTGGCGCCGGGCTGGTGGCTGTTGGCCGCGCTGGCGCTGTTGGCGCTGATCGCGGCGGCGTGGTTCTGGCAACGGCATCGTCGTTTGCAGAAGCAGCGCCGCCTGCTGTTGGACGAACTGGAACAGCTGGCGACATGCCATGTGCGCGACGGCAACGATGCCGCGTTGGCGGCCGCGCTTCATCAACTGCTGCGCCGTGTGGCGCGCCGGCATGATGAGGCCGCGGCGAGGCAACGTGGCGAAAGCTGGCGGCAGACGCTGGCGCGCGTGCCGGTGGCGGCGCCGGTGCTGGATCGCCTGATGGCGCTGGACCAGGCGATTTATCGACCGCAAGCGAAATTCGACGTGCCCGACACGTTGGCAGCGGCACGCAGCTGGCTGCAGGCGGCTGCGAAGCCGCGCACCTGGCCGTCGGTCGCCAAGGAGCCGGGCCATGTTTGAGTTCGCATGGCCTTGGCTGTTCGTGCTGTCGCCGCTGCCCTGGCTGCTGCGCCTCGTGCTGCCGCCCACCACGCCAGGGCAAGCACTGCGTTTGCCGCAGCCCGGCTTGCGCCTTGCAGCGGCAGGCGGCAATGCGGCACGCAGCGTCGCCCCGTGGTTGCTGGCAACGTCGTGGCTGTGCCTGGTGGCCGCGGCGGCGCGTCCGCAGTGGGTAGGGCCGCCGCAGGCGCAGCAGCGCAGCGGCCGCGCGCTGATGCTGGCGGTCGACCTTTCCGGCAGCATGCAAACGCCGGACATGGAGCTGGCTGGCCAGCCGGTGAGCCGCTTCGGCGCGGTGAAGGCGATCGCCGGCAACTTCATCGACCGGCGCCACGGCGACGAGATGGGCCTGATCCTGTTCGGCAGCCAGGCCTTCCTGGTGACGCCGCTCACCTACGATCTGGATGCGGTGCGCGCGCAACTGCAGGGCGCGGCCGTGGGCCTGGCTGGCACCGAAACGGCAATCGGCGATGCGATCGCCATCGCGGTGAAGCGGCTGTCCGCATTGCCCGAGCAGGCGCGCGTGCTAGTGCTGCTCACCGACGGTGTCAATAACGCGGGCAGCATCACTCCGCTGGAGGCCGCGCGTGCCGCCAAGGCGGACGGCGTGCGCATCTATACCGTGGGTATCGGCGCCACCCGTATGCGCGTGCCAGGCTTCTTCGGCAGCCAGATCGTCAATCCTTCCGCCGACCTCGATGCGTCCATGCTGACGAAGATCGCCGACGGGACCGGCGGTCGCTTCTTCCGTGCCACTGACAGCGACCAGCTGGCCGATGCCTATCGCACCATCGATGCGCTGGAGCCGATGCCGCAGCACGGCCCCAGTCTGCGGCCACGGCACGAGTGGTTCAGCTGGCCGCTCGCTGCCGCGCTGCTGCTGTGGCTGCTGGCCAGCCTGCCGCGTCGGCGGGCGGTGGAGATGCCGGCATGAGCGCTGCGCTGGCCCAGTTCCACTTCCTCAGGCCGTGGTGGCTGTGTGCGCTCGTCGCCCTGCCGTGGCTGTTGTGGCAGGCCTCGCGCCGCGGTCGCGGTCTGCAGGCCTTGTCGCGGCTGGTCGATGCAGAGCTGCTGCCGCAATTGCTGCATGGACAGGCCACGCGGCAGCGGCTGCCGCTGGGCCTGCTCGCGCTGGCCTGGTCGCTGGCCGTACTGGCGCTGGCCGGGCCAACCTGGAGTCGCGTCGAGCAGCCCTTGTATGCGCGTCGCGCGGCACAGGTCGTGGCGATCTCGCTGTCGCAGCGCATGCTGTCGCGGGATGTGACGCCCAGTCGCATCGACCGCGCACGCTACAAGGCGCACGACTTGCTGATGGCCAACCGCGATGGCCTCAACGCACTGCTCGGCTACGCCGGCGAGGCCTTCGCGGTGGCACCACTCACTTCCGATGTGGACAGCTTGGGCACGCTGCTCGACGCGATGGCGCCCGACACCATGCCGGTGGACGGCGATGACGCGGCGACAGCGATCGCGCGCGGCGCGGCATTGATCCACGATGCCAAGGTCGGCGGCGGCTCGCTGGTGTTGATCGCCGATACCGCCGACGCGGCGGCGCAAGACGCCGCGCGCAAAGCGCATGCCGAAGGCGTGCGGGTCTCGGTATTGGGCGTAGGCACGTCGCAGGGTGCGCCCGTGCCGCTGCCAGGCGGCGGCTTCTTGCACGACGCGCAAGGCCATCTGCAGCTGGCGGGTCGCGATGATGCGGCGCTGGCGGCGGTCGCCGCGGCGGGCGGTGGTCGTTACGTGTCGATGCGTGCCGACGGCAGCGACATCGCGGCGTTGCGCAGCGAATTGCAGGCAAGCTCCACGCAAGCGATGCAGGGGCAGGTCGGCGACGAATGGCAGGATCGCGGCCCCTGGTTGCTGCTGCTCCTGTTGCCGCTGGCAGCGTTGGCGTTTCGCCGTGGCTGGCTGCTGCTGTTGCCGCTGGTGCTGCTGCCAACGGTGCCGGGCACGGCGCACGCAACGGATTGGCGCGACCTTTGGCAGAACAAAAACCAACAGGCGGCTACGGCGCTCCGGCAGGGCGACGCGAAGCAGGCGATGCAGCTGGCACAGGACCCGGCCTGGCGCGGAGCGGCGGCTTACCGTGCCGGCGACTATGCCGCCGCCACGCAAGCGCTGCGCGAGGCGAAGGGCAGCGATGCCGCATACAACCTCGGCAACGCCTTGGCGCGCAGCGGCAAATACCAGGACGCGATCCATGCCTACGACGAGGCGCTGAAGCGCGATCCCGCCAACGCCGACGCAAAGGCCAACAAACAGGCCGTCGAGGACTGGCTGCACAAGCAGCAGAAGGACAAGTCGCAGAACCAGTCCTCGCCACAGCAGCCACAGCAGCCACAGAAGCAGGGTGGCTCGTCTTCGCCGCAAGGGCAGGGTGGCAACAGCGGACAGAGCAAGGACAAGCAAGGCCAGGGTGGTCAAGGCAAGAACGGCCAAGACAAGAGCGGCCAGGACAAGAACGACGGCCAGCCCGGCCCATCGTCGCAGCGGGGCGACGACTCGAAGCAGCAAGGTCAGCGGGATGCATCGAACGATGCCGGCCAATCGCCGCAAGACAAAACGAAACAAGGCGACCAACGATCACCCGGCAGCACTGGAGCGCAACAGGTCAAGCCGCAGCCGACGCCTGAACAGCAGGCGGCCCAGCAGGCGCAGGCCGAGCGGGCGCAACAGGCGTTGAAGCAGCAACTCGACAGACAGCTGGGCGCGCCTGGCAAACCCGCGGCGGGCCAGCCGCCCGCGCACCAGCTCGGCGCGGAAGGTGCCGACGCGCAGTCGAAGCTGCCCACGGATTTGCGCCAGGCCTTGCAGCGCGTACCCGACGATCCGGGTGCGTTGCTGCGCCGCAAGTTCGAATTGGAATACCAGCGCCGCCATGGTGGCGTGGCCGATGAAGGTGGGCCGTGATGTTTAGAGGAAAGGCTTTGCTGTTGCCGCCATGTCTCGCTGCGGAGATCGGACGGGCTGCCGTCCTCAATCGCACTTTTCAGTGCCTGTGCCTGCTGCTGTGCCTGGCCTTTCCACTGCTGGCGCACGCCACCGGTGTGCGGGCCACGCTGGATCGCAACACCGCGCAACTGGGCGAGACGGTGACGCTGAACCTGCACGTCGACGATGGCGGCGGCAACGTCGCCATGCCCAATCTCAGTCCTCTGCAGCAGGATTTCGACATCCTCGGCCGCTCGCAAAGCAGCAGCCTCAGCATCGTCAACGGCCAGCGCAGCGCGGAGCTGGTGATCGGCCTGGTGCTGCGGCCGAAGCGTCTGGGCACGCTGACGATACCGCCGCTCGCGGTGGCCGGGTCGCGGACCGCGCCGCTGCAACTGCAAGTCGTCGCGCCGAATCAGTCGGCCGCTGCGGCGACGAACAAGAATGTGTTCATGGAAGTCGAGGTCGCGCCGAAGCAGGCCTGGGTGGGCCAACAGCTCAGCTACGTGGTGCGGCTCTACGTCAGCGGCGATATCACCGGCGGCACGCTGGACACACCGCAGGTCGATGGCGTGCAGCTCAGTCAGATCGGCGGTGAGCTGCGCTACGACAAGGTGCGTGATGGCCGCGAATACCGTGTGATCGAACGCCGCTATGCGCTGGTGCCGCAGCATGCGGGTACGTTGGCTATTCCCGCGTTGGGTTTCCAGGGGATGGCGCTCGATCCCGGCGATCCCGACAGCTTTTTCGGCGCGGGTACGCCAGTCGGCGCCAGTGCACCAGCGCAAACCGTACAGGTGCGAGTCGCGCCCGCCAACTGGGGCCAGTCCGCGTGGCTGCCGGCGCGCGCACTCAGCCTCACGCTCAGCGGCTGGCCGGACGCGGGCACGCCGGTGCGCGTGGGCCAGCCGATCAACCTCACCATGACGCTCAGTGCCACCGGCCTGCCGGCCGATGCGTTGCCGAAGCTCAGCCTGCCTGCGGTGCAGGGTGCCACGGTGTACCCCGACCAGCCGAAGACGGCCACTGCGGAAGACGATGCATGGCTACAGGGCAGCAGCGTGCGCAGCTTCGCGGTGGTGCCGGAGCAGGCCGGTACCTTGACCTTGCCGGCGACCACATTGCGCTGGTTCGACGTGACCTCGGGACAGGCGCAGACCGCGGAGATTCCCGCGTACAGCATCACCGTGCTTCCGGCAGCCGGTGCAGCCGCGGCCACGCCCACGACTCCGGCATCGACGGCATCGACTGCATCGCCCGCTACGGCAACGGCGCTGGCGCCGGACCGCGCGCACGACGTGCCGTGGCGCTGGATCGCGCTGGCCTGCCTGGCGCTGTGGCTGCTCACCCTGCTGGCATGGTGGTTGTGGCCGCGACGCACGGCGCGCCAGGCTGCCGTCGTGGCGAACCGCAGCGTCGTCGGCGATTCCACGCGCCAGGCAAGGCAGGCCTTCGTGGCTGCCGCGCGCGGCAGCGATGCATCGGCGCAATTGCGCAGCCTGCTGGCCTGGGCGCAGACGGAGCGGCCGGCGATCCAGCATCCGGGCGCGCTGGCGAATGCACTGGCTGACGAGACGCAACGGCGCGCGCTGGCTGGGCTGCAGCGGCGCTGCTACGGCATGGCATCAGTATCGACGGCGGAGAGCGGCGATCTCGTCGAGGTGTTCAAGCAGGGCTTCGCATGGCGCCCGGCCGACAAGGTGGACGATGACGGCCTGCCACCGCTGTACCCATTCAAAGTGAAGTGAGTGCCGCCTGAAACACCGCACGCATCGGCTCGCTGTAGCAGCACACAATGAGGTCGAATGCGGGGTCGCTGGCCAGTTCCTTGCGCAGCGTGCCCAGCGCGATCACGGCGGCCAGCGACGCGGGGTAGCCGTAGACGCCGCAGCTGATCGCCGGGAAGGCAATGCGGTGCAGGCCGTGTTCGCGCGCCAATTGCACGGCGTTGCGGTGGCAGCTCTCCAGCAGCTGCGCCTCGCCATACGCACCTCCGCGCCAGATCGGACCCACGGTGTGGATCACCTGACGAGCCGGCAACGCGAATCCCGGCGTGATCCGGGCCTCGCCGGTGGGGCAGCGTACCCCGGGAGCGGCTTCCGGCAGCGCGCGGCAGGCGGCCAGCAGCGCCGGACCGGCGGCGCGGTGGATGGCGCCATCGACCCCGCCGCCCCCGAGCAAGGTCTCGTTGGCTGCGTTGACGATGGCGTCGACGGCCAGCGTGGTGATGTCGGCGGTGATGACGGCGAGGGGCATGTGCGTGTGGCTTTCGGCTTATGCTTGAGCCCAATGCGGGCGAGGTTGCGACCATCATGGCGAAAACAGAAGAGCTTTCCTTCGGCTATTTGCTGAACGACGTGACCTTGCTGTTCCGCAAGCATTTCGACCGGCGCGCGGTGAAATTCGGCCTGACCCGCGCGCAGTGGCGCGCCACCAAGATGCTGTACCACCGCGAAGGTATGCGCCAGACCGAGCTGGCCGAGGCGCTGGAGATGGAGCCGATCGCGGTGGGCAGGGTGATCGACCGCCTGCAGGCTGCCGGTTTCGTTGAGCGCCGGCCGGACCCGAAGGATCGGCGCGCGTGGCGGCTGTATGTCACCGCACAGGCGCACGACGTGGTGGACGACATGGAGCAGATCGCGCGCGAGCTGCGTAGCGAGGTTACCCAGGGCATCGACTACGACGAGCTGAAGCAGGCGCTGGCGGTGATCGGGCGGATCAAGGAAAACCTGCAGGCACTGGACACGGCCGAAGCGCCGGCAACGCGCAAGGAATAGCCGCGGGCGGATGCCCTAGCCACATTCGTCGCGCCTGCCAAGTGCCGGGCGTTGCGGGTCCCGCGCCGCGCAGTCGGCGCAGAATGTGTCATGACAGTCAGCGCATCGTTGCATGCGTGCGTTTGTTATTCATTTGATTCCTGCTGTGCTCCGGCGTCGCGATAGCGTGGTTTGCCAGTCGGCGGGAATGCCCGATTCGATACTGGAGTTCCCATGCCCCAGCGCATGTCCTGGAAGAAGCTCGTGGCGCTGCTGGTCGCGGTGGTGCTGGTCGCGCTGGTCGCGCGCGGATGGTCCGGCCGGGGCAAGAGCGATGCGGATAAATCGGTCGCCACACAGGCGGTGCCGGTGAAGGTGGCAGTGGCGCAGCGCGGCGATCTCGACCTCTCGCTCAAGGTGATCGGCAGCGTCGAGGCGTATTCCAGCGTGACCGTGCAGTCGCGCGTCAGCGGGCAGCTGGAGTCGCTGGCGTTCGTTCCGGGCGGCCGGGTGAAGGCAGGGCAGGTGATCGAGCGGATCGATCCCAGCCTGTTGCAGGCGCAGCTGGATCAGGCGCGCGGCAACCTCGCCAAGGACCAGGCCCAGCTCGTGAACGCCGAACAGGTATTGCGCCGCTATACGCCGATGCTGGCCAAGGGTTACGTCGCGCAGACCGACTACGACACCTACAAGGCGAATGTGGGCATCTATGCCGCCTCGGTGAAGGCGGACAGGGCGGCGGTGGAAATGGCGCAGACCCAGCTCGGCTACGCGCGGATCGTCGCGCCGGTGGACAGCATCGCCGGCGCGCCGCTGGTTTACCCCGGCGCGCAGGTGAGCGCCAATAGCACCAACCTGGTGGTGCTCAACCAGGTGCGGCCGATCTACCTCACCTTTTCCGTGCCCGAGACGGCACTGGATGGCGTGAAGGCCGCCCATGCGCGCGGCAAGGTGACGGTCGGCGCCACCGTTCCGGGCGCGAAGGGGCCGCCGCTCGAGGCCACCCTGGATTTCATCAACAACACGGTGGATGCCACCACCGGCACGATCCAGCTGAAGGCGGTGTATCCGAACACCGACGACCGGCTGACCCCGGGCCAGTACGTGCAGCTGCATCTGCCTACCACCCGCCTCGCCAACGTCGTGACCGTGCCGGTGGAAGCGCTGCAGAACTCGCCGAACGGCAGCTTCGTGTTTGTGGTCGCCGCCGACGGCAGCGTGCAGCAGCGCATGGTGACGACGGGACAGAGCAGTGGCGACCGCCTGGTGATCGAGAAAGGCCTGGATGCGGGCGAGCAGGTAGTCACGGACGGCCAGATGCTGCTCACCAACGGCACGCATGTGCAGGTGGTGAAGGGGTGAGCGCCGCCATGTTTCGCTCCTGCCGCGGCTTGATGAAGGTAGTGGCAAGACTGACCCCTCCGCACGGAGGGGGGAAGGTGCGAACGTGCTATGCGGATTCGCACCACCGCATGAATCGTGACCCGAGCGTATGTGGCCTGCAGGCACAACGGGTTTCGAAAGGAGGGCGGCTGCCTTGAACCTGCCTGCCCTGTGCATCCGGCGACCGGTGATGACGGCGTTGCTGATGATCGCGCTGATCGTATTCGGCGTGGTCGCCTATCCGAATCTGCCGGTGAACGAACTGCCGAACGTGGACTTTCCCACCATCTCGGTGAGCGCAAGCCTGCCCGGCGCTTCGCCGGAGACCATGGCCACCGCGGTGGCCACGCCGTTGGAGAACCAGTTCTCGACCATCGCCGGCATCAGCCAGATGACCTCGACCAGCGCGCTCGGATCGACCTCGATCACGCTGACCTTCGACCTCGGCCGCAACATCGACGGTGCCGCGCAGGACGTGCAGGCGGCCATCTCGGCGGCGCAGCGCCAGCTGCCCACCAACATGCCCACGCCACCCACTTTCCGCAAGGTCAATCCGGCGGACAAGGCGATCCTCTACCTCACGCTCAGTTCCGACACGCTGCCGCTGTCCACCGTGGATGAGTACGGCGAGACGCAGCTGGCGCAGGAGCTGTCGATGATCAACGGCGTGGCCCAGGTGGGTGTGTTCGGCTCGCAGAAGTACGCCGTGCGCATCAGCGTCGACCCCGCCAAGCTGGCCGCCAACGGGATCGGCATCGATGCGGTGCAGCAGGCGATCGCGAACGCCAACGTCAACCTGGCCACCGGTTCGCTCAATGGCAGCCGGCAGCTGCTGCAGGTGAGTTCCGATGGCCAGCTGCGGCGGGCCGAGCCATACAACAACCTGATCGTGGCGTATCGCAACGGCGCACCGGTGCGCTTGTCGCAGCTTGGCCACGCCGCGGACAGCGTGCAAAACGACCAGCTGGCGAGCTGGTTCAACGGCAGGCGCGCGGTGGTGCTGGCGATCGATCGCCAGCCCGGCTCCAACACCGTGGCGACGATCGATCGCATCCGCGCGGTGCTGCCGCAGTTCAAGGCCACGCTGCCGCCCGGGATCAAGCTGGAGACGCTGTACGACCGCTCCGATTCGATCCGCGCCTCGGTGGATGATGTGCAGTTCACCTTGCTGCTGGCCGGCGTGCTAGTGATCCTGGTGATCTATCTGTTCCTGGGCAACGCCTCGGCGACGCTGATCCCCGCGTTGGCACTGCCGGTGTCGGTGATCGGTACCTTCGGCGTGATGTACGCGTTGGGCTACAGCCTGGACAATCTCTCGCTGCTGGCGCTGACCCTGGTGGTCGGCTTTGTGGTGGACGATGCGATCGTGATGCTGGAGAACATCGTGCGCCACGTCGAGGCCGGCATGGACCCGTACGAGGCCTCGCTCGTCGGCGCCGGCGAGATCGGCTTCACCATCTTTTCGATGACGCTGTCGCTGGTGGCCGTGTTCCTGCCGGTGATGTTCATGGGCGGCATCGTGGGTCGGCTGTTCCACGAGTTCGCGGTGGTGATCTCGACCGCGATCCTGATCTCGGGTTTCGTCTCGATCACGCTCACGCCGATGCTGTGCAGCCGCTTCGTGAAGCATGCCGAGCACGAGCAGAAATCCCGCGTGGCGCTCGCCTTCGATCGCGGCTTCAACCATGTGCGCGACGGCTACAACCGCTCGCTGGCCTGGGCCGTGGCGCATCCGCGCATGGTGATGGGCGTGTTCTTCGCCAGCCTCGTTGCCACCGCGGTGCTGTTCGTGGTGGTGGACAAGGATTTCATTCCGGCCGGCGATACCGGCCAGTTGAGCGCCAATACCGAGGGCCCAGACGATATCTCCATCGCCGGCATGGCGGTGCGCCAGCAGAAACTGGCGGAGATCGTGGGCCAGGATCCGAACATCGCCGCCTACATGTCGTCGGTGGGTTCGGGTGGCCCGCGCACCACCACCAACAACGGCTCGATCTTCATGCGGCTGAAGCCGGCGAGCGAGCGCGAGCTCGATCCCGACCAGATCATCCAGGAGCTGCGCGCGAAGTTCGCCAAGGTGCCGGGCATCCGCGCCTACCTGCAGAACCCGCCGCAGATCCAGGTGGGCGGCCGCGCCTCCAAGGCGGAGTACCAGTACACCTTGCAGTCCACCGACCTCAACGCGCTGTACGCCGAGTCGGGCAAGGTACTCGATGCCTTCGCCAGACTGCCCGGATTCCAGGACGTCACCAGCGATCTCGACCTGAATGGCCCGGCCATCCAGGTGCAGGTGGATCGCGACAAGCTGGCGCCGCTGGGGCTCACCATGTACCAGGTGCAGAGCGCGTTGGGCACTGCGTTCGGCGAGGGCCAGATCTCCACCATCTACGGGACTGCCACGCAGTACTGGGTGATCCTGCAGGCGCCGTACGAGCTGCAGAACGACCCGGCGGTGCTGTCGCAGCTCTATGTCACCTCGAACACCGGCACGCTGGTGCCGCTCAGTACGGTGGCGAGTTTCACCCGCAAGGCGCAGCCGCTCACCGTGAACCACCAGGGCGAGCTGCCTGCGGTGACCATTTCGTTCAACCTCGCGCCGGGCGTGAGCCTCAGCCAGGCGGTAGCTGAGATAGGCGGCGCGATGCGCCGGCTCAACCTGCCGGCGTCGATCACCGGCAGCGTGCAGGGCACCGCGCAGGCTTTCCAGGATTCGATGCAAGGCATGGGCATGCTGCTGGCACTGGCCTTGTTCGTGATCTACCTGGTGCTGGGCATTCTGTACGAGAGCTTCATCCACCCGCTGACGATTCTCTCCGGCCTGCCCGCGGCGGGCGTGGGCGCGCTGCTCACGCTGATGCTCTTCCATGCGCCGCTGGACCTGTTCTCCTTCGTCGGCATCGTGATGCTGATCGGCATCGTGAAGAAGAACGCGATCATGCTGATCGACTTCGCGCTGGAGCGGCAACGCGTGGAAGGCATGTCGCCGGCCGAAGCCATCATCGAGGCCTGCCACGTGCGCTTCCGCCCGATCATGATGACCACCATGGCGGCGTTCGCCGGCACGCTGCCGATTGCGCTGGGCATCGGCGCCGGCGCGTCCTCGCGCCGCCCGCTGGGCCTTGCCGTGGTGGGCGGCCTGGTGGTGTCGCAGGTGCTCACGCTGTACCTGACGCCGGTGATCTACCTGTACATGGACCGACTGCAGCAGCGCTTCGGGCGCAAGCGCACGCCGGGCGCGGAGCGTTTGCCGGCGCCATGACGAACAAGGCGGCCCGTAGGCCGCCTTGTTCGTTTCAGCAGATCGCCGCCGGCCTCACTCTTCCGCGCCATCGCTGGCGAAGGCACCGGGTGCCGAGCCGAAATCGCCATCGGCCTGCGCCGCCATGTAAGTCCAGGCCGCATACGCCGCCACGTTCTGTGCCAGCTCCTTCGGGTCGACCTTGTCCAGCGTGTCGTTCGGCGTGTGGTGCCAGTCGAAGTAGTGGGTGGCGTCCTGGTCCAGCGTCAGCGCCGCCATGCCCTTGGCGTGCATGGAGCCAAGGTCGGAGCCGCCGCCGCCGGGGCGCTTGGCGTCGTAGGCCACACCCAGCGGCTTCAGCACGTCGGCGATCTGTTCGATGGCGTGGCGGGCCGACGGCGCGACGCTGGCGTTCATGCGGTACACCTTGCCGGCGCCGAGGTCGGAGTCGGTGCCAAGCAGGAATTTCGACACTTCCTTCGCATGCTTGTCGGCATAGGCACGCGCGCCCCACAGGCCCATCTCCTCGTTCGCGAAGGCGATCACGCGGATGGTGCGGTCGGGGCGCCGCGGCAAGTCGTGGATCAGTTTGGCGGCGGCCATCGAGATGGCGATGCCGGCACCATCGTCGATCGCGCCGGTGCCCGGATCCCAGGAATCCAGGTGCCCGCCGATGGCGACGACCTGGTCGGGATGCTTGCGGCCGGTGATCTCACCGATCACGTTGGCGCCGGTGTATTCGCCCACGATGCCGCAGTCGAGGTCCAGCTTCACCGTCACTGGCTTGCCGTAGCCCAGCTCGCGCTCCAGCTGGTCGGCATCGGGGTTGGAGAGCGCGGCAGCGGGAATACCTTCGGCAGCGTTGGTGAAGCCGGTGACGCCGGTGTGGGCGATGCGCTCGTGCGCGTCGGTGCCGGC
The DNA here is from genome assembly GCF_044904705.1 of Dyella agri. Taxonomy (NCBI): domain Bacteria; kingdom Pseudomonadati; phylum Pseudomonadota; class Gammaproteobacteria; order Lysobacterales; family Rhodanobacteraceae; genus Dyella; species Dyella agri. Next base: position 118,553 of record NZ_JADIKL010000003.1, on the reverse strand, counting down.
CGAGCGCAGCAGGTAGCCGGCGGCCCCCTTCTTCGAGGCGATCACCGGGCCGGCCACGCGCATGGCCGAGCCGATGCCGTAGTCGTGGCCGTCCTGGTGCCGCTGCATGCGGGCGCCGACGTAGACGATCTTGCCCTTGATCGTGGCGGGGTCGGCCGCCTTCAGCGCATCGAGGCTGTCGAAGCTGACGACCTGCGCGGTGAGTCCGCCCTTGGGCGTGCCCGGCGAGTAGCCCAGTGCGGTGAGCACCAGATGCTGGGGGAATGGCGCCACGATGGCGCCGCTTTCGTGGCGGCGCACCCACAGCGGATAGGTCGCCGGCTCGGTATAGACCTTGTCGAAACCCAGCGCCTTGAACTTCGCCACCGCCCAGTCGCGGGCGCGCTGGTCGGCGTCGCTGCCGGCCAGGCGCGGACCTACCTCGGTGGTGAGCGAGGTCAGCACGGTCATCGCCGTACCGTCGTCTAGCGCTTTGTCGCGTAGCTGTTCTGCCGTCTTTACGGCCGCGTCGGGAATGACGGTGTCAGCGGCGCTGGCGAGACCGGTGGCCAGCAACAAGCTGGCGGCGAGCAGGGTAAGGGTAGGGCGGCGCATGCGTGGCTCCAGGCAGTGAAGCCGCGATTATCGCGCCGATGAGGCGCCCCGCTTGGGCCGGAAGTCACGGCTTGCGGATGCGGGGGCGGCCCGAAGCCGCCCCCGCGGATGAATGTCATTGCTTGTTCTTGAGCAGGTCGCGGATTTCGGTGAGCAGGGCCACGTCGGCCGGCGGCGCGGCGGGCGCTTCTTCCTTCTTCTTCTGCATGCGGTTCATCAGCTTGATCACCATGAAGATCGCGAAGGCGACGATGATGAAGGTGATGATGGTATTGATGAAGGTGCCGTAGTTGATCGCCACCTCGGCGATCTTGTGCTTGGGGTCGCTGTCGTCGGCGGGTTTGAGCACCCATTTCATCGCCGAGAAATCGATGCCACCGGTAAGCATGCCGATCGGCGGCATGATGACGTCGCTGACCAGCGAGCTGACGATCTTGCCGAAGGCGCCGCCGATCACGATACCGACGGCCATGTCCATCACGTTGCCGCGCATGGCGAACGCCTTGAACTCCTGCATCATGCCCATGGATTTTCTCCCCGATTGGTACGCCGAATGGCGAGGGAGACTCTAGCGCAGGGCCTGTCGGCGAACCATGCATGGCTCGCGCAATATCCTGCGGCTGTCAGGCGATGCGGCCGCGCAGTTCGGCAACACCTTCCAGTTCGGCGTGGAAAAGGTCGCCGCGTTGCAGCGCGGCCACGCCAGCCGGCGTGCCGGTGAATACCAGGTCGCCGGCCTTGAGTTCGAACAGCGTGGACAGCGCCACCAGGATCGCCGGCAGGTCGTGCAGCATGTCGCCGAGCCGGCCGTGCTGGCGCAATTCGCCGTTGACCGTCAGGCGCAGCCCGGTATCCGCGCCGATGACGGCTTCGTCGGCCCGGCGCAAGGCCGATACCGGCGCGGAGTGGTCGAAGCCCTTGGCTACGTCCCACGGGTGGCCCTTGGCCTTGGCCTGCGCCTGCAGGTCGCGGCGGGTAAGGTCCAGCCCCACGGCATAGCCGAAGACTGCGGCCCTGGCCTGCGCCGGCGTGAGGTCGCGGCCGCCCGCACCCAGTGCTGCCACCATCTCCACCTCGTGGTGCAGTTCCTGCGTGGCGGAGGGATAGGGCACGTCGGCGCCGTCGGTCACCACCGCATCGGCTGGCTTGCAGAAGAACATCGGCCGGCCGGGTTCCACCGCTGCGCCCATTTCCTTCGCATGGTCGGCGTAGTTGCGGCCGATGCAGAACACACGGCGGACTGGGAAGCGCAACTCGCTGCCGAGGATCGGCAGGCTGGGCACGACGGGTGGGGTGATGGCGTAGTCCATGCGCGGCAGTGTAGCCGTCGGCGACGTTCAGGGGCGGTGCGGTCGGAACAGGATGTCGAACAGCGGTGTCCACGTCTTGCCGTTGTCACGCGACTGCACCGCCGTTTCGCGCACACCGTCGCCTTGCTGCGTCCAGCTCACCCGCTGCAACTGGGTGCCTTGCGCGTCGCGGACGGCACCCGTCAGCACGATCGCCTTCCCTTGTCGTTCGCCTTCGGCCAGCAGCAGCTCCCCCTCGTTGGTCACCCAGCTCTGATGCCACAGGTGGCGCGTGGCGTCGTAGATGGTGAAGCTTTCGCCGGTATAGCCGTCGGTGCGCCGGTATACCTCGTGCAGCACGCAGCCGCCGAGGGTGGCCGTGATCTGGTTACGCGCCACCGACGCCGCACCGGGTGGAGTGTGGCCCGCCTTGTCCACGCGATAGGTGTCCCAGTCGCCCAGCCAGAAGTCGAACTCCCGGAAGACGGGCGCGCTGCAGTGCGCGGCGGGCGGCGCGCCCGTCGCCAGCGTCGGCGGTGCGGGGATGGCGAGTGCGAGGGTGGCGGCGAACAAGGCGGCAATCGGGCGATGCGGCATGAGGCGGCTCCGTGGGCATGGAAGGCGGCGCTCACGTCAGCGTGCCGATTCCCCGGTGCCTGTTCAATACCCTCGCGTGACCCGGTCCAAAGAGCCGTCCTCGCATAGGGGCCCGCGTCCAACACCTCGTTCGCGGATTCCGTTCCGGCAAGCGCAGGGCATCCTGCCGCTGCCAGCCGTTGAAGATGCGCAGGACTGTGTCGATTTTCGAGAACTCTGTTCGTCATTCCCACAAGGGCCGGGTGGACCAGCTCCGGCAAGGAGACAGGAAATGCATGTCTGGTCGACAAGGCGACAAGGCCAATCCTGGTGGGGCGGGCAGAGCCATTCCCATCGATTGCGCGCGTGGGATGACATCTGTCATTGTCGATGGCTGATAACCGCCCGTGGCCCCGATAGCCCGGGAGCCGCTACGGTGTCGTGCATCACGGAGTCACGGGGATGACGGTGAGCCAGGCCGAGTTGCTGAAAGAACTGCGTATCGAGAAACACCAGCGCGACGACCATCGCCAGAGCCCTGCGCGCTGGCCGTGGATCGTGCTCGCGCTGGTAGTGGTGCTGGCGCTGATCGGCGCCGGCGCGTGGTGGGTGATGAGCCATCGCGCCATCGCGGTGCAAACCGCCACGGCGGTATCGCCGGCCAGCGACCCCGGAGCCGGTGCTGTGCTGCAGGCCACTGGCTACGTCACTGCACGGCGGCAGGCCACGGTGTCGGCGCAGATCACCGGCACGCTCACCGCTGTGCTGATCGAGGAAGGCGACCATGTGAAGAAGGGCCAGGTACTGGCCCGGCTGGACGACAGCGCCTACAAGGCGGCGCTGGATGCGGCACGGACACAGGCCGCCGCCGCGCACGCCCTGGTGGCGCAATACCAGGTCCAGCTGGCGCAGAACCTGCGCGATGCCACGCGGCAACAGTCGCTGGCCGGGCAAGGCCTGGTGCCGAAGCAGGCGGCCGAGCAGGCGCGCACGCTGGCCGACAGCACGCGCGCCCAGCTTGCCTCGCAGAAGAAAACCGCGGCCTCGGCCGACGCGCAGGTGGTCGAGGCGCAGGTCAATTTCGACTACTGCGTGATCCGTGCGCCGTTCGACGGCGTGATCACCACCAAGGATGCCCAGGTGGGCGAGATCGTTTCGCCGTTCTCCGCCGGCGGCGGCTTCACCCGCACCGGCATCGGCACCATCGTCGACATGGATTCGCTGGAAGTGGACGTGGACGTCAACGAGGCTTACATCGGCCGCGTGAAGCCGGACATGCCCGCCGAGGCCGTGCTCGATGCCTACCCGGACTGGAAGATCCCTGCCCACGTGATCGCCATCGTGCCTGCCGCCGATCGCGGCAAGGCCACGGTAAAGGTGCGCGTGGCACTGGAGAACAAGGACGCACGCATCGTGCCCGACATGGGCGTGCGTGTGTCCTTCCTGGAACAGAAATCGACCACCGTGGCGCAGGCACCTAAGGGGGTGCTGGTGCCGGCCAAGGCGATCGCGCAGCGCGACGGCCGCAGCGTGGTGTTCGTGGTCGCCGGCGGCAAGGCGCAGCTGCGCGCGGTGCAGCCCGCGACGCAGAATTACGGCGACATGAAATTGATCCCGGACGCGCTGCAGGCAGGCGAAGCGGTGGTGCTGTCGCCGCCGGCAGAGCTACGCGACGGTTCGAACGTCCAGACGGAAAAATCGTCCCCCTGATCGGCGTGCCTGCACGGGCGGGCACGCAGCTGTTTCCATCTATCCGGCCAACATCCATCGGAGCAACGCCATGGACACACTGATCCAGATCCGCGACCTCTCCAAGGTCTACGAACGCGGCAAGCAGAAGGTCGAGGTGCTGCACCACATCAACCTCGACATCGCCGAGGGCGACTTCCTCGCCCTGATGGGGCCGTCCGGCTCGGGCAAGACCACCTTGCTCAACCTGATCGGCGGCCTCGATTCGCCCACCGCGGGCAGCATCGGCGTGGGCGGCCAGCGCATCGATCAGCTGGGTGGCGGCCAGTTGGCGAAGTGGCGCGCGTCCAACGTGGGCTTCGTGTTCCAGTTCTACAACCTCATGCCGACGCTCAGCGCGCAGAAGAACGTGGAACTGCCGCTGCTGCTAACCAAGCTCTCCGGAGCGCAACGCAAGAAGAACGCGGCCATCGCGTTGCAGCTGGTGGGCCTGGCCGATCGCGCCAGCCATAAGCCAAGCGAGCTGTCCGGCGGCCAGCAGCAGCGCGTGGCGATCGCCCGCGCGATCGTTTCCGATCCGACGTTGCTGGTCTGCGACGAGCCCACCGGCGACCTCGATCGCCAGAGCGCGGAGGACGTGCTGGGCCTCTTGCGCACGCTCAACCGCGAGCACGGTAAGACCATCGTGATGGTCACCCACGATCCCAAGGCTGCCGAATACGCCGATCACACCCTGCATCTGGACAAGGGCACCCTCGTCGAACAAGTGACGGCATGAGGATGGCGCCATGAAATACCTCCATCTCATCTGGGCCGCGCTGTTCCGGCGCAAGGCCCGCACCATCCTCACCCTGGTATCGATCGTCGCCGCGTTCCTGCTGTTCGGCATGCTCAACGGCGTACGCACCAGCTTCGCCAATGCAGGCAAGAGTGCCGCTGGCGCCGAGCGTCTGCAGACCGGCGCGAAGCTCTCGTTCATCCAGCCGCTGCCATCGGCGTTGCAGGCGAAGATCGAGGCTGTGCCCGGCGTGAAGGGCGTGGCCTTCGCCAACTGGTTCGGCGGTGCCTACCAGGATCCGCACAACCAGATCTTCACCTTCGCGGTCAGCCCGAACTACATGGACATGTACCCAGAGCTCGTCATCTCGCCCGAAGAACGCAAGGCGTTCGACAGCACCCGCACAGGCGTGCTGGTGGGCGACGTAATTGCGAAGAAGTACCACTGGAAAGTCGGCGACAAGATCCCGCTGATGTCGAACATCTTTCCGAACCGCGACGGCAGCAAGAACTGGACGTTCGACATCAGCGGCATCATGCACGCCAAGGACCCCGACCACGGCCAGTTCCTGCAGGGCGGCATCCTGATGCACTGGAAGTACTTCGATGAGTCCAACCCCTACAACAGGGGGCAGGTGGGCTGGTACGTCAGTCATGTCGCCGATCCCGCGCAGGCCGACGGGGTGGCGAAGGCCATCGACGCGTTGTCGGCCAATTCCGATCACGAGACCAAGACGCAGACCGAACAGGCTGCGATGGCGTCATGGATCAAGCAGATGGCGAACGTCGGCTTGATTGTGTTCTCGATCATGGGCGCGGTGTTCTTCACCCTGCTGTTCCTCACCGGCAACACGATGGCGCAGGCCGTGCGCGAATGTACCTCGGAACTGGGGGTGCTGAAGACCATCGGCTTTTCCAGCGTCAGCGTGTTGATGATCGTGCTGGCCGAATCGGTGTTGCTGGTGCTGATCGGCGGCGTGCTGGGGCTGGGGCTGGCGGCCGTGCTGGGCCCGGTGGTCAGCGCAGGCAGCGGCGGCGTCATCAACATGCCGCCGGTAGGCGCGAGCAGCTGGTTGCTCGGCGTGGGGCTGATGGTCGCCATCGGCTTGCTGGTGGGAGCGCTGCCCGCGTTGCGGGCGATGCGCCTGAACATCGTCGACGCACTGGCCGGCCGCTGAGGAGCAACCGCCATGAACAAGTTGAAATCGATTCTGGGTGGCCTCGGCCTGTGCCTGGTCGTCGCCGTGGGCATCGCAGCCTGGACAGTTTTGCCGTGGCCGGCGTTGCTGGTGATCGCCGTGCTGTTCGCGCTGTGGATGCTGCTGCTGCGCACCGGTCGGCAAGCGAGTTCGGTTACCGGCGTCGGCATCAGTACCTTGCCGCAGCGTATCGGTTCCTCTTCGGTAGTGGTCATTGGCATCGCCGGTGTAGTCGCGGTGCTGGTGTCGCTGCTGGCGATGGGCACGGGGTATCAACAGACGCTGAGCATGAGCGGCAGTGCCGACAGCGCCATCGTGGTGCGCGGTGGCTCGGACTCTGAAGTGTCTTCCGTGCTCGACAACGCGAGCACTACGGTGATTGCGCAGGCGGCGGGCGTCGCCCGTGACGCCGCCGGCAAGCCGATCGCTTCGCCTGAACTGGTGGTGGCGGCAAACCTGCCGCTCAGCGACGGCAGCGGCGACGAGGGCAGCGTCCAGATGCGTGGTATCGGCGACGAGGCCTGGGCGGTGCGTCCCGAGGTGAAGATCGTCGCCGGGCGCAAGTTCAAGCCGGGCCTGCGCGAGTTGGTGGTGGGCAAAGGCGCGCAGAACCAGTTTGCCGGGCTGACGCCGGGCCACGACATCAAGTTGGGCAACCAGGCCTGGACCGTGGTCGGCGTGTTCGAGTCGGGCAGCGCGATGGACTCTGAACTGTGGGCCGACGCCAACGTGGTCGCCGACACCTACCGCCGCGGCAGCAGCCGCACCTCGGTGTTCGTGCGCCTGACCAACGCCGCAGCCTTCGACACGTTCAAGGCGGCGCTTGCCGGCGATCCACGCCTGCAGGTGGACGCCACCACCACGCTGGACTACTTCCGCAAGCAGTCCGAAGGGGTCACCAAGGCGATCACCATCATCGGCATCGTGGTCGGCGTGATCATGGGCATCGGCGCAGTGTTCGGTGCGCTCAACACCATGTTCGCCACCGTTGCGACGCGGGCGAGGGAGATCGCTACGCTGCGCGCCATCGGTTTCCGCGGCCTCCCTGTGGTGGTTGCAGTGATGCTGGAGACGATGTTGCTGGCGTTGCTCGGCGGCATCATCGGCGGCTTGCTGGCTTGGCTGGTCTTCAACGGCTACAGCGCCTCGACCCTGGCCCAGGGAACCGTCGGCACGGTCAACTTCAAGCTGGCTGTCACGCCCGCGCTGCTCTGGACGGGCCTGAAGTGGGCGCTGGCGATCGGCTTCGTTGGCGGCTTGTTTCCCGCCGTGCGCGCGGCACGCTTGCCGGTGACCACGGCGCTGCGCGAGCTTTGAATCCGCGTGACCTGTAGGAGCGCACTTTGTGCGCGATGGCTCTGGTGCTTGATCGAAACCAAAAGCCATCGCGCACAGGGTGCGCTCCTACGGCATTACCGGCGGCACGTAGTCCAGTGTGAGCCCCAGTAACCACAGCAAGCCAATCACCAGCGGAACGTGCACCAGCAACTGCATGAAGGTGTAGCCCACCACGTCGCGTGCCTTCAGTCCCAGCACGCCGAGCAAAGGCAGCATCCAGAACGGGTTGATCAGGTTGGGCAGTGCCTCGGCGGCGTTGTACACCTGCACCGCCCAGCCCAGGTGGACGTGCAGATCGTTCGCCGCCTGCATCACGTAGGGCGCCTCCACCAGCCATTTGCCGCCCCCGGATGGCACGAAGAAGCCGAGGATGGCGGAGTACGCACCCATCACCGCGGGGAAGCTGTCGGTGCTGGCCACGTGCACGAACAGCTGTGACAGCCGGTGCGCCAGCGTCAGGCCGCCCGCACCTTGGGCATGGGTGAGCAGGGCGGCGATGCCGCCGTACAGCGGGAACTGGATCAGCACACCGGCCGTACTCGGCACTGAGCGTGCCACCGCGTCCAGAAAGCTGCGCGGACGCCAGTGCAGCAGCAGGCCCACGGTGAGGAACAGGAAGTTGTAGGTGTTGAGGTTGGCGATGGCGCTCACCACCGACTTGGTGACGAACTCGTGGCCCAGCCAGCCCAGGCCCAGCAAGCCGATAAGCACCGCCAGCAGCGGGCTGTATTCCAGCCATTCGCCGGGGCGCTGGCGCGGCGGCAGCTGCGGCACGGCGGTCGCCTCGCTCACGCCGAAGTAGTGCGCCGTGCGCGCATTGCGGTCCGACGGCGCGGTGAGCCAGCACACCAGCAGCGAGGCCACGATCAGGCAGGCGGTGAGCGCGAAGGACTGCCACAGGAAGATGGTGCTGGTGAACGGCAACACGCCGGTGATGGCGAGCAGGCCCGGCGGCATGCTGGCCGGGTTCGCTTGCAGCTGCGCCGCCGACGAGGACAGGCCCATCGCCCACACCGCGCCGAGGCCGAGATACGCCGCCGCGCCGGCTGCGCGGTAGTCCATGCGCAGGTCCTCGCGCCGCGCCAGCGACCGCACCAGCAGGCCGCCAAACACCAGCGAGAAGCCCCACGACAGCAGCGAGGCCAGCATGCTCACCAACGCTACGTAGCAGATCGCGCCGCGCCCGCTCTTCGGTACGCGCGCCAGCTGGTCGATGAGGCGCGCCACCACCGGCGCGGTGGCCACCACGTAGCCGCCGATCACCACGAAGGCCATCTGCATGGTGAAGGGGATCAGGCTCCAGAAGCCGTCGCCGAACGCGTTGACAGCAGCCACGGGCGTGCTGCCGAAGGCCAGCGCGGCGATTGCCACGATCACCACGCCCAGCGCCGCGAACACCCAGGCATCCGGGAACCAGCGCTCCGACCACGCCGCGCAGCGCAACGCCAGGCGCGCCATCAGGCCTTCGTTCGTCGTATTCATGCCCTGGTTCCTTAGCTCATGCGAAGCCGCGGGCATGGTGGCGCGCGGCCGGCATGCGGGGCAAGCCGACCAAGGTATATCTCCGCCTGTGGCGGAGCCGCGGTGCGGCTCAGGCGCGGCGCTGGTGCGCCAGCGTGATCGCCGCCACGCCGAGCAGGATCACCGCCATGCCTGCGAGTTCGAACAGCCCGATATGCTCGCCGGCCAGCAGCATGCCGAACAGCACCGCCACCGGCGGGTTCACGTAGGCATAGCTGGTGGCGAGCACGGGGCGCGCATGCTTCAGCACGTAGAGATAGGCGCTGAAGCCGATCAGCGAGCCGATCACCACCAGATAGGCCAGCGCGAGGTTGGCGTGCAAGCTGGGATGGGCGGGCAAGTGTTCGCCGCCGCCAAAGCCCATCAGCAGCAGTGCCGCGCTGCCGCACAGCATCTGCGCCGCCGTGTTCATCGGGCCGGCCGGCATGTCCTGTCGCTTGCTCCAGACCGAGCCGAACGCCCACGCGGCGGCGGCGGTCAGCAGCGCCAGCGCGGCGACGCGCGAGCCGGAAAGGTCGCTGCCCAGGTTGAGCACGACCACGCCCGCGAAGCCAATCAGGAGGCCGAGCATCTCGCGCCGGTTAGGCCGGTGCCCGTACCAGCGACCGAACAACGCGGCGAACAGCGGCATGCTGGCCACCGCTACGGCGGCGATGCCCGAGCTCACCCGCTCTTCGGCGAAACACACCAGGCCGTTGCCGAGGCCGAGCAGCAGCACGCCGGTAAACGCGGCATTGCGCCATTGCCGACCCGTGGGTGGCGCCATGCCGCGCATCCGCAGGAAGCCGAACAGCAGCGCGCCGGCGATCAGAAAGCGCACGCCGGCGAGCAGGAATGGCGGCCAGCTTTCCAGCGCGAAACGGATGCCCAGATAGGTCGAACCCCAGATCACGTACAGCGCCAGCAGGCCCAGCGGCACCAGCAGGCGGGAGCGGTCGGCAACGGCGTTTGCCGCGCCGTCGGCGGCGAGGGCGGTGACGTCATTCATGGCGGGGACTCGGCAGGGGCGCAACGCGCGCGGCGCAGTCTACAGGCAACGGGGGAGCTATCCGTAGCTTCGACTGACGCCGGCGCACCGCCGTGGGGGAACGGCAGCAGCATGGATGATGGACGAGGCGCGGGCCGTGCGGTAGCGAGGCTTGCGCAAGACAGGCTTGAGGCGGTATCAAGGCCGGCGGGCGGCGCTCAGCCCCGCTTGCGTTGCGCTTCAGGCGCCGTGGAGCGCTTGCGTTCGCGCGCCAGCAGGGCGCGTTTGCGTTCCACGCCCCAGCGCCACCCGCCGGACGAGCCGTCCTCGCGCACCACGCGATGGCAGGGCACGATCAGGGCGAGGCGGTTGTTGCCGCAAGCGTTGCCCACCGCGCGCGCGGCCTTTGGTGCGCCGATCGCGGCAGCCAGCTCGCCGTAGCTGCGCGTCTCGCCGGCGGGGATGCGGGTGAGCGCGTCCCATACCCGCCACTGGAACGCGGTGGCGGCCACGTCGAGTGGCGGCAAGGCGGGGGCGCCGGCATCGCTCCAGCCCAGCTCGCTGGCGATGCGCGCGATCACCGCGTCCAGCCATTCCTCGCGGCCCGCGTCCACCCGCTCGTGCGCGGCCTGCGGGAATTCGGCGTTGAGCCGCGCTTCCAGTTCGGCGTCGTCCGCACCCAGGGTGACGGCGCAGATGCCGCGCGCGGTGGCCGCCACCAGCAGCCGGCCCAGCGGCGTGGCGGTGGTGGTGTAGCGGATGCTGGCGCCCGCGCCGCCGGCGCGATAGCTGGCCGGCGTCATGCCGAGCAAGCGGTCGCTGTGTTCGTAGACACGGCTGCCGGAGCCGAAGCCGGCTTCGTACACCGCTTCGGCGACGGCCGCGCCATCGCGCAGCGCGGCCTTGAGCTGGCCAAACCGGCGTGCGCGATGGTACTCGGCCGGGCTCATGCCGTAGCGGCGGCGGAATACGCGCTGCAGGTGGCTGGGGCTCAATTGCGCGAACTGCGCCAGCGCATCGAGCGTCGGTGCCTCGTCGGCGCGCTCGATGCGGGCGCGCACGCGTTCGAGGGTCTCGGCGATGGGAGCAAGGTGGGCGTTCATGGCGTTATCCAATGGAACACGCCGCCATGTTGTGCCGAGGTCGCGTCACGCGCCATCCGGATCTTGCGTCAGTGGGCGACCGGCCTTTGACGGATCACCACGAACTCGCCTTCCAGCACCTCCGGTGCCGGCTTGTTCGGCCTGGTTCGGGCGATCGGCGCACGCGCCTGCTTCCACAGCCGCCATGCGAGCAGCAGGCCGCCGCCGAGCAGCAGCACGCCGGCCACGGCCAGCCCGAACACCAGCAGCACACCCAGCATCGCGATGCCGAGCAGCAGCGAGAGAGCGCGCACCAGCGGGTGGCGGGAACGACGGGGCGGAGGCAGATGGAAGCGCATGTGTTAAAAATCCGTGTGCTAAAATCAACGACTTACGTGTGCAACGATGAGGCCATCCGGCCCGCAGGACAAGTGCCGATGGACACCGCTTTCCCACCCTCCCTGATGTGCCGGCTGGACGAGATTCCCGACGACGGGGCCACTGCGATCGAGGGCGTGGCCGCGCTCGGCGGCGAGAGCGTGATCGTCGAGCGCCGTGGCGATGCGGTGCGCGCCTGGCTCAACATCTGTCCGCATGCCGGCCGCCGGCTGGACTATGCGCCGGGCCGCTTCCTGCTCAAGGACGAACTGCTGATCTGCGCCGTGCACGGCGCCAGCTTCAACCGCAACGACGGCGTCTGCGTGGCCGGGCCTTGCCGCGGCGAACACCTGCGTGCGCTGGCGGTGGAGTTGCGCGGCGGCGAAGTGTGGTTGCTGGCGGCCGGCTGAGCCGCAGTCTTCGGACAGGCGCTCAGCGGAACAGCAGGTTGATCGACACCAGGGTGACGACGAGCATCGCCAAGGTGAGCGGCACGCCGACGCGCAAGAAGTCCTTGCCTCGGTAGCCGCCCGGGCCGGTGACCATCATCAGGGCGGGATGGCCGGAGCTGAGCAGGAAGGTGTTCGACGAAGACACCGCCACGATCAGTGCGTAGGCAGAAGGATTGCCGCCGGTGGCCACCGCCACCGAGATGGCGATCGGCACCATCATCACGGTGGCGCCCACGTTGGACATCACTTGCGAGAACAGCAGGGTGAGCACGGCCAGCGTGGCCTGCAGCACCCACGGCGAGGCGCTGCCCAGGTAATGCAGCACATACTGCGCCAGCCATGCCGCGGTGCCGGTGGAGTCCATCGACCAACCCAGCGGGATCAGGCATGCGGTAACGAATATCGTCTTCCAGTTGACCGCCTTGTAGGCCTCGTCCATGTTCAGCACGCCCGAGAGCAGCATGCCGATCGCGCCGGTCATCATCGCTACCGACAGGTCCAGGTTGGTGAACAGTGCGAGGCACTTGGCCAGCACGAAGAAGCCCACCGCCTGCCAGATCTTGCCGGGGCGCTGCTCCTCCTTCGGGATGTCGGTGACGACCACCAGGTCGCGGTCCTCCGACGCCAGCGAAAGGTCGCGCCAGGTGCTGTGCACCACCACGGTGTCGCCCGCGCGCAGGGTCACCGCACGCACGTCGTCGCGCAGTACCTGATCGCCGCGGTTCACCGCCAGCACCGAGATGCCGAAGCGCTTGCGCAGCCGCAGCTCGCCCACGGTGTGCTTGATGAAGCGCGACACCGGCGGAATCACCACCTCGGAAATGCCCGCACGGGTGGGGTTGAACAGTTCGGCCAGCTGGCGCATGCGGGTGGACAGCCGGCACAGCTGGTTGTTGGCGAAATTGGCGAGCTGCTCGCGCGGCCCCAGCACGCCGAGCACCGAGCCCACCCAGATCACGTGGTCGGCCGGCGGCGCCATGCGCGCCTCGTTGCCGCTACGGATCGCCAGGATCAGCGGTGCGTCGTGCAAAGCCTCGGCCTCACCGATGCTCATGCCCACCAGCGGGCTTTCGGCGGTGACGGTGAGCTCGGCGGTCTCGCCCACGATGCCGTAGGTGTCGGCGAAGTAGCTTTCGGTGCGGCCGGGCGTCACCTTCAGCCGCTCGTCCTCGTGGCCGGGCAGCAGCTTGCGGCCGAAGAAGTAGAAGTAGCCGACACCCACCGCGGCCAGCGCGAGGCCGGTCGGGGTCACGCTGAACAAGCCGAACTTCGGAATCGTGTGCGCGCCCGGCAGCAGGTTCGCGTTCGCGCTGGCGATCAGGTCGTTCAGCACGATCAGCGGCGAATTCGCGATCAGCGTGGTGTTGGTGGCGGTGAGAATGCAGAACGCCATCGGCAGCAGCAGCCGCGACAGCGGCACGCCGGTACGCGCGGACAGGCGGCTCGACACCGGGATCATCAGCGCGGCCAGCGCTTGGCTGGGGATCACCGCGGAAAACAGGCTGGCCATGATGTTGATGACCAGGCCAAGGCGCGATTCCATGCCTTTGGCCAGCTTCATCACCATGTGCGCGGTGAGGTTGAGCACGCCGGCGCGGTCCAGCCCCTCGCCCATGATCATGATCGCGATGATCGCGATCACCGCGTTGCCGGCGAAGCCGTTGAACACGCGGTCGGAGGGGATCACCCCGGTGAGGCCGATCACCACCACCACCAGCAGCGCCACCATGTCGGCGCGGATCCACTCCAGCACCAGCATCAGCATGGTGAAGCCCGCCAGCCCGAGCACCAGGATCATTTCGGGGGTGAGCGTAAGCGGCACTAGCGCGCGTCCCGGCAGGGCGTCGAATGTGGATGGATGCGGAGTGGCAGTGGCGAATTCACGCTGCGGCGCTCGTCCCTGGCAGGTTTGCGCAAGTATAAGCGGCGTGATGCAAGGGCTGGTGAATCGAGAGGCATGCCGTTGCAGCTTTTTCCACTGCGGTCCGTGATGGGCAGGGTGAGGGGCGGAGGTTCGCGATGATGTTTGTTTAGAGCGGAGGGCCTTCGCGGCGTGTCCCTCTCCCCAACCCTCTCCCGCAAGCGGGAGAGGGGGCGAACGAGACGCCGCCCGAAAGGGCGGCGTGGCTATTATTTCGTTGAGGCGGCTTGGTAGAGCAGGTCCCACACGCCATGCCCCAGCTTCAGCCCGCGCCGCTCGAAGTGGGTCTCGATGCGCCACGCCGGCTTCTCGGCATATTGGCCGGGGGCGATGGCGTTGCGCCAGCCGGGCGCCGCTTCCATCGTTTCCAGCATGTGTTCGGCGTAGGGCTGCCAGTCGGTGGCCAGGTGCAGCAGGCCGCCGGGGGCCATGCGCGAGGCGAGCAGGGCGACGAAGGCAGGTTGGACGATGCGGCGCTTGTTGTGGCGCTTCTTGTGCCAGGGGTCGGGAAACCAGATGCGCGCCTCGGCCAAGGTGCCCGGCGCGATCTCGTGCTCCAGCACCTCCACCGCGTCGTGCTTGTAGAGGCGCACGTTGCGCGCGTCGCGTGCGGCCAGCGCATTCATCAGCCGGCCCACACCGGGGCCGTGTACTTCCACGCCGAGATAGTCGCGCTCTGGGTCATGTTCGCTGGCCCAGGCCAGCGCCTCGCCATTGCCGAAGCCGATCTCCAGCACCAGCGGCGTACTGCGCCCGAAGCGGGCGGCGTAGTCCTGTGCGTTGCCGCTGTAATCGATGCCGTAGCGTGCCCAGTGTTCGTCGAAGGCGCGTTGCTGCGCCGGCGTCATGCGGCCTTCGCGCAGCACGAAGCTGCGGATGCGGCGCATGAAATGCGGATGCTCGGCGCCTTCCTGTTCGTCTTCGTGGTCGTGCGTGTCGCTCATGGCGTCAGCCGATGGTGCCGTCGATCGGGCTGGATGCCGAGGCGTAGCGCTTGCGCGGGATGCGGCCGGCCTTGAACGCGGCGCGGCCGGCCTGGATCGCCAGCTTCATCGCATGCGCCATCAGCACCGGGTCCTTCGCGCCGGCGATGGCGGTGTTCATGAGCACGCCGTCGCAGCCCAGTTCCATCGCCACCGCGGCATCGGATGCGGTGCCCACGCCGGCGTCGACGATGATCGGCACCTTGGCGTTCTCGACGATCTCCAGCAGGTTGTAGCGGTTCTGGATGCCTAGGCCCGAACCGATCGGCGCGGCCAGCGGCATCACCGCCACGCAGCCGATTTCCTCCAGCCGTTTGGCCAGGATCGGATCGTCCGAGGTGTAGACCATCACGTCGAAACCGTCGGCGACCAGCGTCTCGGCGGCCTTCAGCGTTTCCACCACGTCGGGGAACAGCGTGCGCTGGTCGCCCAGCACTTCGAGCTTCACCAGCTTGTGGCCGTCCAGTAGCTCGCGCGCCAGCTTGCAGGTGCGCACGGCATCGACCGCGTTGTAGCAGCCGGCGGTGTTCGGCAGCAGGGTGAACTCGTTCGGTGGCAGCGCATCGAGCAGGCTGGGCGCGTTCGCATCCTGGCCGATGTTCACGCGGCGGATCGCCACCGTGACGATCTCCGCGCCAGCCGCCTGCGAGGCGGCGCGGGTCTCGTCGAAGTCCTTGTACTTGCCGGTGCCGGTGAGCAGGCGCGAGGCGTAGCTGGTGCCGGCGATGACCAGCGGATCGGCGACGTCGAGGGTCTTGAGATTCATGGAGATGCCTTGCAATGGCGGCGTCCGGCGCGAACGTCGCGGGGATGCGGGAATCGGGCGCGCGAACTCACCCGCCGCCGATGGCGTGGACGATTTCGACCTGGTCGCCTTCGGCGAGCGCGTGGCTGGCGTGCTGGCTGCGCGGCACGATCTCGCGATTCAGCTCCACCGCCACGCGCCGACCGCCGTAGCCGGCCGTTTCCAGCAGCTGGGTGATGGTGGTAGCGGGAGCGCAATCGCGCGGCTGGCCGTTGAGCGTGATCTGCATGCGCCCATTGTAGCCGCTGCCGAATGGGGCGGGGCGCCTTGTCGCCGCGGTGGGTGACAAGGCGCAGGCGTCAGTGCTGATCGTCCTTGCGTGGCGGTGGCGGCGCCTTGTGCTCCGAACTGTCGTGTCGCTGCTGCCCCTGGCCCTGCCCCTGTACAGCGGGGTGTGGTGCCTCATAGCGCGGCTGGGCGTATTCGCGAGGCGGCTGGTAAGACGGTTGCGGCTGGGCGTACTGGCGTTGCGGCTGGTACGCGGGTTGGCTGTATTCGCGCTGCGGCTGGTACGACGGGCGGGGCTCGTATGCCGGCGCAGGAGCGCGCTCCGCCGGTGCGGCCGCCGGCGCGGGTGCGCGTTCGAAGCGCGGCGGTTGCGGCAAGGCATTGGCCGGACGCTCGTTGCGGTAGGCCGGTTGCGACGGCGACTGTTCCGGCCCGGAGATATAGCTCACGCCGGGGCGCGGCGCCTGGGGCGATGCGGCGGGTTCCGCGCGGCGGATGGGCTCGACCGCGGGCAGGTTCCGCCCGTCGCCATTCGGATGGGCGAATCGGGCCGAGGGCAGTGCGCCCGCCTGCGCCGGCGCGGGTTCCATCCGGCGCACGTCCGGCTGGCCGGCGGCGTCCGGGGCACGCATCGTGCGCGGCTGCGCCGGGGCGAAACGGGCCGACTCGGTTTGCGGCTCAGCGACCGGGCGCGGCGCAGCGCGACTGTTCAACACGCGCACGTTGGCGAAGGGAGCGGCCGTGCGCTGCGGGCCGCGTGCGGCCGCCGGGGCGAAGTTCGCATGCACCGCGGGCAGCGTGGACGGCGGCGGGGTGCGTGCCACCACGTTGCGGCGGAAGTCGGCGGTCGGCAGCGGTCGCGACTGCGGGCCGCGCGCCGGCGCTACGCTGCGCAGGTCGGGACGCACTGCGGTCACGCCACGGGCCAGCACCGGCGCGGAAGCGAGCTGGCGCGGATCGACCTGCAGCAGGCCGCGCTGCACGCGCTGGCCGCCGGCGAAGGTGGTGCCGGATACGGCGGTGAAGCCGCGCGGCGCGGCGCGGTTCGCGTAACGCAGGTTCTGCGCCGCGCGTCCTACGCGGTAGTCGTTGTACTGGTTGTTGATGTTGTTGATGACCGTGTTGCGGTAGACGGTGTTGTGCACATAGATGTTGGTGACGTTGACGCGCTGGTAGTAGGCGCGGTCGCAGTGGTACCACGGGTTGTAGACCTCGCCCGGGCCCAGCGGGAACCAGCCCACCGGAGCGCCGCCGCCGATGCCGATGGACACGTTCCATCCGCCGCCGCCCACGAAGGCCACCAGCGCCGGCGCATACACCGGTCGCCCCATCCGCGGTCCGGGAATCCAGCCCCAGGCGCCGCCGACGTAGGCCCAGCGGCCGTAGTGGTACGGCGCGAAGCCCCACGGTGAATCGTCTACCCAGGTCCAGCCCCAGGGCGCGATGTAGGCCCAATGGCCGTCGCGGTACGGCGCCCAGCCCACCGGCACCTGGCTGGGGTACCAGACCGCGCCGTAGTCGGCGGAGGTCTGCCAGCTACCGTACTGGTCGAGATCCTGGTAACCGACCACGTCGTCGGAGACGAAGTGGTTGTCTTCGGACTGCGCGTAGCGCTGGTCGCGTCCGCTGCACCACGCATCGAAGGCGTCGCCGCCGCCGATGTCGGTGACCATCAGTGCCGCCAGCGAGGAGTCGTCGAACTGGTAGCTGCGCCCGGCGAACACGTCGTGTTGCGTGTTGTTCTCGCCGTACACCGAGGCCTGGCCGTTGAACACGGTGACACGGGTGCCGCTGCCGTCGTTGCCCACGTCCACGCGGAAGGTGCCCGGCTGGTTCACCACCAGCGCCAGCGTGGGTGTGTCGATCTCGTAGCTCTGGCCCTGGTCGAGGTGGCGCACGCTGAGGTTCAGCGTGCCCTGGGTCAGCTCCACCTGGGCGAGATTGTCGTTGAGGTTGAGCAGGCCGAAGTCGCTGCCGCCAGCCATGCGCAGGCTGGCGCCGCCCAGCTCCAGTTCGGCGCGGGCGCTGTCGCCGGTGGACAGGCGATCGCCGGTGGTCAGCGGCCGGTTGAGGTCGGCGCCGGCCCAGTCCTGGCTGCCGGCGGGCAGGAAGCCGAGGTCGCCGGCGATGTAGGACAGCCTCGCCACCCGGTCCGGTGGTGGCGCGCTGTCGTCGGTGTCGGCGGACTGCGCCTGGGCCAGTCCGGCCGCCACGCACAGCAGCAGCACCGCCAGCAACCGCCAGCCGCGACGCCACGAAGCAACCAGATCGATATGCACACGCATTGGAGTCTCCCGGTTCCAGTGCTACGCGAATCAGCATGGCGCGATGCCATGCCCGGCTTCAAGCACGCTGCGCGCAGCGCATTGACGGCCCGATTATGCCTACGGCAGGGATTAGGGGCGGCTTAGTTTCCGCGCGGGCGGCGCCGATGGTTCAGCGGACGGATATCGATCGGCTGGCGACGGTTCATGCTGGTGTACCGGCCGGCGATTCCCAGCGCGCCGTTTCCCGGGTTACCATCCGCGGGCCGACGCGGGTGTAGCTCAATGGTAGAGCTGTAGCTTCCCAAGCTACTGACGAGGGTTCGATTCCCTTCACCCGCTCCATTGCTTCCCCCGCAATGGCCAGACGCCGCTCCCATCGCCACCCCCGCGAGCATGCCGACGCCGATGACGGATCCGACTACCCCGTGTCCAACCGTGCCCGGTCCGCTGGTGCTGGGCTGGCGCGAGCGGCTGGCGCTGCCGCAACTGGGCATCGCCCAGCTCAAGGCCAAGCTCGATACCGGTGCGCGCAGCAGCGCGCTGCATGTGGAAACGCTGGAAAGTTTCCTGCGCGATGGCGTGGTGTGGCTGCGCTTCACCGTACGCACCGGGCGGCAGTCGTCGCACGAAGTGCAATGCGAGGCGCGGGCGCTGGACCGGCGCGTGGTCACCGACACCGGCGGCCGCCGCACCGAACGCTGGTTCATTCGCAGCGAGATCCTGCTGGCCGGGCGGCGCTTCATGGCGGACATCAACCTGACCGACCGGCGGCACATGCTGTTTCCCATGCTGCTCGGCCGCAGCGCATTGCACGGGCGCTTCGTGGTCGACCCGGCGCGCGCCTACACCCAGCCCAGGCTGCCGCTGGCGGCCACGGACCATCCATGAAGATCGCCATCCTTTCGCGCAACACGCGGCTGTATTCCACCCAGCGTCTGGTGGACGCGGCGCGTGCGCGCGGCCATGTGGTACGCGTACTCGACCCACTGCGCTGCTACGTGCGGATTGCGCCGGACAGCGTGGCGATCCGTTACAAGGGCAAGCCGGTGCGCGATCTCGATGCGGCGATTCCGCGCATCGGTACGCAGAGCACGTTCTATGGCACCGCCGTGCTGCGCCAGCTGGAAATGATGGGGGTCTACACACCCAATTCGTCCGATGCGGTGCTGCGCGCGCGCGACAAGCTGCGCAGCCTGCAGATCCTTGCCGCACAAGGCATCGCGATGCCGGTCACCGTGTTCGGAGACAACCCCGACGACACCGAGGACTTGCTGGCGATGCTGGGCGAGCCGCCGCACGTGATCAAACTCAACGAAGGCAGCCAGGGCACCGGCGTGGTGCTGGCGGAAAAGCGCAGCGCCTCGCAAAGTGTGATCGAGGCTTTCCGCGGCCTGTACGCGAATTTCCTGGTGCAGGAATTCATCGCCGAGGCCAAGGGCTGCGACCTGCGCTGCTTCGTGGTCGGCGGCAAGGTGGTGGCGGCAATGCAGCGCGAGGCCAGCGCGGGCGAGTTCCGCGCCAACCTGCACCGTGGCGGCAGCGCGACGGCGGTCAAGTTGAGCGCCGCCGAGAGGCGCATCGCGGTGCGCGCCGCCGCCGCCATGGGGCTGGGCATCGCCGGCGTCGACTTGCTGCGCTCGGATCGTGGTCCCCTGGTGCTAGAGGTGAATGCCTCGCCGGGGCTGGAAGGCATCGAGGCGGCCACCGGCGTGGATGTGGCCGACGCGATCATCGCGTTGCTGGAGGACCAGGTTGGCGGTGCGCGGCGCGGCGGGGCAAATGCGAGATGAACGCCGTGCGCCCGGGTTAACCCGGTCGTAACCCGCAAGCTTCTATAAACGATCCCGCTGTCGATTTGCCTGAAGCGTGCCGCAAGGTCCGATGACGGTGGATGGCGGTAACGGGACGAGCCCTGTACCCGGATGCGGCGGCGAGCAGCCGGCTCATCCGGGTTTTTTCTTGGACGACGCCGGCATTCAGGCTGGAGCCGGCCTGCAGCGAGTTTCGCGCGCCGCGAATGTTAAGCTTGCGGCCGGGGCCGGCCCATGTCGCCGGCGGCATCGCGGAGCGGCGCATGCGCGTACTGGTGATTGAAGACAACAGCGATATCGCGACCAACATCGGCGACTATCTGGAAGATCGTGGCCATGTGGCGGATTTCGCCGGCGACGGCGTCACCGGCCTGCATCTGGCGGTGGTGCATGACTTCGACGTGATCGTGCTCGACCTCACGCTGCCCGGCATGGACGGCCTCGAGGTGGCGAAAAAGTTGCGCCACGAGGCGCACAAGCAGACGCCGATCCTGATGCTCACCGCGCGCGATGCGCTGGAGCAGAAGCTCACGGGTTTCGAGTCCGGTGCCGACGATTACATGACCAAGCCGTTCGCGCTGCAGGAACTGTCCGCGCGCCTGGAAGTGCTGGCGCGTCGCGGCAAGGGTCCGCAGAGCCGCGTGCTCAAGGTGGCCGATCTCACCTACAACCTCGACACGCTCACGGTGAGCCGTGCCGGCAAGGCGATCCAGCTCAACCCGATCGGCCTCAAGCTGCTGCAGGCGCTGATGGAAGCCAGCCCCTCGGTGGTGACGCGGCAGGATCTGGAACAGAAGGTATGGGGCGAGGAGTTGCCCGATTCCGATTCCCTGCGCGTGCACATCCATGGCTTGCGCGCGGCGATCGACAAACCCTTCGACAAGCCGCTGATCCATACGCGGCACGGTATCGGCTACAGGATGGTCGAGCCGGATGCAATCCAGGCGTAAGCTCCGTTTCCGCCTTGTCCTCTCCTTCGCGCTGTTCGGCTTCGGCCTCAGCGTGCTGTTTGCTGTCGCCTCGTTGTATGTGCGCGCCAAGGTCGAAGACCAGCTCGTGGTGTCGGCGTTGCAGCACGACATCGATCAGGCGGTGGAAAACAAGCATGAGCATTTCGACCAGCCGTTGCAGTCCGAGCTGATCTCCGCGTGGCTGTGGAGTGACCGCACCATCTACAAGGCGCCGTTGGCATGGCAGAACCTTGCCAACGGCGTCTACGACATGCATGACGTGGATCAGGACGGCCGGCAGCGGCATTACAAGCTTGCGGTGGCCCGCAAGTACGGCCTGATTGCCTTTCTCACCTACGACGTCAGCCGCGAGGAACTGGGCAAGCGCCAGCTGGTAACCTCGCTGATCGCGGTCGTGCTGCTGTTCAGCTTGCTGTCGCTGGCGATCGGCTTGTGGTTGTCGCGCAAGGTGCTCAAGCCGGTAAGCCAGCTGGCGACCAGGCTGCGCGATTTCCGCAAGGCCGGCAAGGCCGAGCCGCTGGCCCAGCATTTCGCCGATGACGAGGTGGGCGAACTGGCGCACGCGCTGGACGAATACGCGGCGCGGCTCACCGCGATGGTGGAGCGTGACCGCGAGTTCAACTCCGACGTAAGCCACGAGCTGCGCACGCCGCTGGCGGTGATCGCCAGCACCACCGAGCTGCTGCAAGGCTCGCCGGATCTCACCGACAAGCTGCGCGAGCGGCTGAAGCGCATCGAGCGCGCCTCGCGCCAGGCCACCGAACTGATCGAGGCGCTGCTGCTCTTGTCGCGTGCCGAGCGGCGCGGCCCCACCCGCGGCGAGACCACCGAAGTGGCCAGGGTCGCCGCCGACGTGATCGAAAGCCAGCGCCCGCAGGTGCGCGGCAAGCCGATCGAGATCGAACTGGCGGCGCGCGAGCCGGTCAGCGTCAATGCGCCGGCCTCGGTGCTGTCGGTGGCGCTCACCAACCTGATCGGCAACGCGATCAAGTACACACTCGAAGGCACAGTGCGCGTCGAGGTCGGCAAGGGGCGCATCGAGGTGATCGACACCGGCCCCGGCATCAAGCCGGAGGACGCCGAGCGCCTGTTCCAGCGTGGCGTGCGCGGCGAAGGCGCGGGCGGCAGCGGTGCGGGCCTGGGCCTCGCCATCGTGCGCCGATTGTGCGAGCTCTATGGCTGGGAGGTGTCGATGCGTCCACGCGCCGACACCAATGGCGCGATCGCCAGCATCGTATTCGGCTGACGGCCGCTCAGCGCAGCCGCAGCGCCAGCCACGACAGCAGTGCCAGCAGGTTGATACCGAGGTGTGCGGCGGCGGGGCCGCCGACGGCAAGCACGAAAGCCTGGCTGCCGAAGTGCGCGGCCAGCCCCAACTGCGGCGGCAGATGCAGCGTGGCGAACACGTTGACGTAGCCGCCGCAGTACAGCGCCCAGCTGAACACGGGAGTGGCGATCAACGGCAGCTGCAGCAGCTGCGCCCAGCCCGACCAGCGCACGCCGCGCTCGCTGTTCTCCAGCAGCAGCACGCCGGCCACCAGCACGAAGGCATACAGCGCCAGGCCGATCAGCGCGACCACGCTGTCGTGCGCGCGGAACGGCAGTAGGCGGTAGAGCATCAGGATCATGCCGTAGCAGCCGCCAGCCACTTCGAGGATGCCGATCAGGCGGAACAGGATGGTGCGCACGCGGTGGTCTCGTTCGAAAAGGGAAGCTTAGGCTATCGGCGCAAAAAGCGCGCTGGCTTTCGCCGAGCGCGTCAATCCAGCGCATCGGCCAATTCATGCAAGTCGGCGATGTGCTCGTCCCACCAGCGGGCCTCGGCCACGAACGGGAAGGCGGCGGGGAAGGCAGGGTCGTGCCAGCGCTGGGCGATCCAGCCGGCGTAATGCAGCTGGCGCATTGCGCGCAGCGCGGGCACCAGCGCGAGTTCCGCGTGATCGAAGTCGCGCAGCTGGGTATAGCCGTCCAGCAGCGCGTGCATCGTCGTCTCGTCGCTGGCGAGCATCCACAGGTCCTGCACCGCCGGGCCCATGCGCGCGTCGTCGAGGTCGACGAAGTGCGGGCCGGCATCGGTCCAGAGAATGTTGCCGGGGTGGCAGTCGCCATGCAGGCGCAGCGTGCGCACGGGGCCTACGGCATCGAAACGCGCGGCCACGGCTGCGTCGAGCCGCTGCGCCGCGTTGCGGTAGGCGGCATGCAGGTGCGCGGGCAGCAGCGACGAAGCCAGTACGGCCTGCATCGGCTGCGCGATCAGCGTGGTGCGGTCTAGCGCGCCGCGATGCGAAAACGGGCGGCGCGTGCCCACCGCGTGCAGGCGCGCGAGCAGGCGGCCCAGCCACTCCAGTTGCTCGCGCGATTCCAGCGCGGGCGCGCGGCCGCCGTGGCGCGGCGCCAGCGCATAGCGGAAGCCGCCGTGCAGCAGCAGGCTGCGACCGTCGAACGCGAGCGGCGCCACCATCGGCACCTCATCCACTGCCAGTTCCTGTGCAAAAGCATGCTCTTCCAGGATCGCCGCATCGCTCCAGCGGCCAGGACGATAGAACTTCGCGATCACCGGCGAGGCGTCCTCGATGCCCACCTGCCACACGCGGTTCTCGTAGCTGTTGAGCGCGAGCAGGCGGCCATCCGGCCACAGGCCGCAGGCGCCCACGGCGTCGAGCACCCGGTCGGGGGTGAGGTCCGCGTAAGGCGTGTCGTTCAACGCGGCGCCACCACGTCGACCGGTACCACCGCCATGGTCAGTCGGGACACGCACACCAGCCGTTGCCGCTCGTCCTCGATGCGGATCTCCCACAGCTGGGTGCTGCGCCCCAGGTGCAATGCCTTCGCGGTACCGGTGACGATGCCTTCGCGCACGCCGCGTACGTGGTTCGCGTTGATCTCCAGGCCGACGACGTGGAACTGCGCCGGATCGAGCGTGAGCATCGCCGCGGTGCTGCCCAGTGTCTCGGCCAGCGCCACGGAAGCGCCGCCGTGCAGCAGGCCGTAGGGCTGGTGGGTGCGCTGGTCCACCGGCATGGTGCCGCGCAGCCAGTCGTCGCCGGCGGCGGTGATGCGGATGTCCAGCGCCTCCATCAGCGTGTTTGCGCTCCACCCGTTGACGCGCGCCAGATCGATGTCCTGCTGCCAGATACCCATGCCCGTTCCTCGTTTAACAGGCCTCCATTGTCGGCCGACCGCCATCGCGGCGACAATGTGCGCGTGTTCACCGTCACCCTGAAAAGCACCGGCCGTCGCTTCGACGTGGCCGCGGGCGAAACCGTGCTGGAAGCCGCGCAGCGTGCCGGCATCGCCTTGCCATACTCGTGCCGCGCCGGCGTCTGCGGCAGCTGCAAGGCCACCTTGCTCGCCGGCCGCTGCGACTACCCGCGCAACCCGCCGCTGGCGCTGGACGCCGACGAGCGCGCCCATCATGCCGTGCTGCTGTGCCAGGCGGTGCCGGCCAGCGACCTGTTGCTGGAGGCACGCGAGGTGGCCTCGGTGGAAGACATCGCGCGCCGCCAGCTCAGCGTGCGTGTGACCGAGAAGCGGGTGCTGGCGCCCGACGTGACCGGGTTGCATCTGCAACCCGTCGATGGCGAGGCGAGGCTGCAATGGTTGCCGGGCCAGTATCTCGATGTGCTGCTGGACGAGGGGCGGCGGCGACCGTTCTCGATCGCCAACGGCCCGCAGCCGGACGGCACGATCGAGCTGCACGTGCGCCACGTCGCCGGCGGCGGCTTCACCTCGCGGGTGGCCGACGAGCTTGCGGTGGGCGATGTGATGCGCATCGAGGCGCCGTTGGGTACCTTCGTGGCGCGCGAGGATTCGGAGCGGCCGATGATCTTCATGGCCGGCGGCACCGGCATCGCGCCGGTGAAGGCGATTGTCGAGCACTTTCTCGCGCTGGGCTCGCGCCGCACGATGGATGTGTACTGGGGCGTGCGCAGCGCGGCCGATCTGTATCTGCTGCCGAAGATCGAACAGTGGCGGCGACAGGCACGGCAGCTGCGCTTTCACGCGGTGCTGTCCGACGTGGAACAAGCTGCCGGCGC
Source organism: Dyella agri (assembly GCF_044904705.1). Taxonomy (NCBI): domain Bacteria; kingdom Pseudomonadati; phylum Pseudomonadota; class Gammaproteobacteria; order Lysobacterales; family Rhodanobacteraceae; genus Dyella; species Dyella agri. Next base: position 93,668 of record NZ_JADIKL010000003.1, on the reverse strand, counting down.
GGGGTGGCGCGCGGGATTGGTGCACGAGGCCGTGCTGGCCGATTACGCCGACTTGTCTGGCCACGACGTCTACATGAGCGGGCCGCCCGCGATGATCGACATCGCGCGCCACCGCTTCGTGGCGGCAGGCCTGCCGGAGGAGCGGCTGTACTACGACTCGTTCGATTACGCGCCGGACGTGCTGGCGCAGATCATCGCCGGCCGCGCCGGTTTTCACCTGTAGGAGTGCGCCTTGCGCGCGATGGCTTTTGGCCGGTAACCGCCAAAGAGCTCTCGCGCACCGGGTGCGCTCTTACTTGTTGCCCTTGGCCACTGGCAGCTGGGCCTGCTGCCAGGACAGCACGCCGCCGCCCAGGGTGTAGACCCGCTGGAAGCCGGCCTTGACCAGCCGCTGCGAAGCCTTCGCGGCGTTGCCGCGGCCGTCCTTGTCCATCACCACCACCGGCAGTTCCTTGGCCTTGGCCAGGTCCTTGTGCTCGGGGTCGAACTGGCTCATCAGCACGTGGCGCGCGCCGGGCACGTGCATCTTCTCGAAATCGGCGATCGCCGAAAGGTCGATCAGCAGCGGGTTGTCGCGATTGATGAGCTGGGTCAGGCCGGCCGGCGTCAGTTCCTTGCTCTTGCTGAACAGGACGCCGATCTGCACCACGATCAGTGCGATCAGCAGGATTGCGAACAGCGCGGCGAGCGCCGCGTGGTTGCCGATGAACTGGGGCAGCTTGTGCAGGAAATCTTGCATGTCGGTTCCACGGGGCGCGACAGCCGCGCCGGTACGGTCGAACCGGCGATTATACGGGCATCCGATGCCGCTATAAGTCCGGCTGCTACAAGTCCGGCCGCCATCAATCCTGGCGGATGTCCGGCAGGCCGCTCTCCAGCCACCAGTGCTTGGTCTTCTCGTCGTAGCGCCAGACCTGGCGCTGGACGACGCTGCGTTCGACCTGGGTGTGGATGTTGACGAAGCTGATCTGCACCGTCTGCTGCACTTCGTCCTGGTTGACCGCCGCCGGGCCGGAGCCCTCGTCGTAGTCGGTGACGCGTACCTGCTGGTAGCGCGCCAGGTCGATGTTCGAGGGCGGATGTTCCTTGAGCACCTTGGGGTCGACGAACTGCAGCGCACTCTCCAGGCCATCCCAGCGTATGGCGCCGCCGTAGGCCCTGAGTGTGGAGGTCAGGTTATCGCTGCGGGTGTTTTGTGCGCAGCCGGCCAGCAGCAGGGCGGCGCTGGCGACGGGCAGGAGCAGGATACGACGCATGGTGGTTGTCCCCCGGGGATCCTCGCCATTCTGCGGCGGCGGGCGCGCCGCTTCAATCGCGGCGCTTGGCGACGAAGCGGGCGGTCAAGGTGGCCGCTGGCAGGCCGTCCGTGCCGGGCACATGGCAGCTCACTTCGATGCGTGCCCTGCCACGTGCCTGCAGGGTGGCGAAGAATCCGGCCCAGTCCGCGTCCTCGGCCAGCCGCGCCTCGGCGCGGAAATCCGCCCATACCGGCTGCAGGTAGCGCACGGTGGATTCGCCCACGAACACATCGCAGTCGTGGCCTTGCTTGCGCAGCGCCAGCTCCACCAGACCCCAGCCGCACAGCGTCATCAGGCTCACCAGGCTGCCGCCGAACGCGCAGCCCTTGTCGTTGACGTTGGGCGCCAGCGGTGCGCCCAGGATGAGCAGTTCGTCGTTGTGGGCCAGCAGTTCGAGGTCCATCGCCCGCGCCAGCGGGATCTTGTCGCGGATGAAGCCGACCAAATCGTGTGCTGCGTTGTTGCTTGGGTTCACGGGCGATCCATTGGGGGTGATGGCAACCGCTAGACTGCGGGTTGTCCGAGCCGGAATGATGTGGGGCGCAGGTGCCTTCCTCAAGTGCAAGCAAGCCGTTCGCGTTGCGCGGCCGTGTGGTGGTGATCACCCGTCCGGCCGGCACTGCCGCCGCGCTGGCGCGGCGCGTGCGTGCGTGCGGCGGCGTGCCGCTGCTGTTGCCGGGCCTGTCGCTGCGCGGCACGACAGACGAAGCAAGCCTGCGCACGCAGATGCGCGCCGCGCTGAGCGATCAGCTCTTGGTGTTCACCAGTCCCGCCTCGGTGCGTTTCGCCGCTGCGTTAGTGCCCTTGCGCACGCGCGCCACGGTGCTGGCCGTGGGGCAGGGCACGGCGCAGGCGCTGCGCCGGCACGGCGTGTCCGCGCAGGCGCCGTCGCGGCAGGACAGCGACGGCCTGCTCGATCTGTCCGCCACGCAGGCCCTGCGCGGCAAGCGTGTGGCGCTGGTCGGCGCGCCCGGCGGCCGTGGCGTACTGCGCGAACAGCTGGCCGCGCGCGGCGCGCGGCTGCGCGAGCTGCAGGTGTACCGGCGCGTGCCGCCGCGGCTGGGCCGTCGGCATGCCGAAGCCGTACTGGCGCTGCCGCGTTCGGCGCGGATGCTGCTATCCAGTGCCGAGGCGCTGCAGAACCTGGTGGACTTGTTGCCGGCGCCGGCACTGGCGCGCCTGCGTGCGGCAGTGGTCGTGGTCAGCAGTGCACGGCTGGCGCAAGCCGCGCGTGCAGCGGGTTTTACGCGCATCGTGCAGGCCGGGTCCGCGCTGGCCGGCGATCTGCTCGAGGCTGCGGCCCAGCGCTGATCGTTTCACGGCCTTGCAACGAACGTCGCGGGCCTGCCTGCTAGCATGCCGGGCATGAACGAGCACGAGTCTGCACCGTCCGCCACGCCGGCATCTGCGCCGCGTGCCACGAAACCTGCATCCCGCCATGCCGCGCCGCGCGGAGGCAGCGTCGCGCTGGCCCTGCTGTTGGCGTTGCTGGCCTTGCTGGCAGCCGGCTACGTAGGCTGGCGCCAGTGGCAGCAGCGAGTCGGCGTCAATGCCGCCGTGCTGAACACAGTGGACTTGCTCAATCGCGTAAACGCGCTGGAGCACAAGCTGGACAGCCTGAAAGGCGGCAGTACAGACCTCGCCCAGCGACTGGATGCCGCCGACCAGCGCGACCGCGGCATGCAGGCCGCGCAGCAGACACAGGGTGATCGACTGCGCATGTTGGAAGAGGCGGTGGGCAAGCTCTCTGAGAACACGCTCTCCGCGCATGACGCCACCTTGCTCGATGAGGCCGAGTCGCTGTTGCGCATGGCCAAGGAGCGCTACGAACTGTTCCACGACACGCAGGGCGCGGCGGCTGCCTACGCATTGGCCGCGCAGACGCTGGCCGCGGTGAACGACGGCGCGTTCGCGGGATTGCGCCAGGGTGTGGAAACCGAGCGCCGCGCGCTGCTCGCCAGCCAGCCCACCGGCCAGACGGAGGCGCTAGCCAAGCTCACCACGTTGCGTGGTGTGCTGCCCTCCTTGCCGCTGAAGCCGCTGGATGCACCCGCCAGCGCCTCCTCGAGCAGCGCGTGGTCGCGCATCGGTCGCGCGCTCGCCGGCGTGGTCAGCGTGCAGCGCGACAACGGTGCGCCACTAGCCGTAGCCGATGCGCGCTTCGCGCGCGAACTGCTAGCGCTGGACCTTGCGCAGGCGCAGGCCGCCTTGCTCGCGCACGATCCCAAGGCCTGGGCGGCGGCACTGCAACGTGCCGACGCCGGGCTCGCCAGCCAGTTCGACGACAGCGCCGAGGCCGTGCAACAGGCGCGCGCCACGTTGCAGCAGCTGGCTGGTGCCTTGCCGGACAACACGCCGGTGCAGCTGGGTGCCGCGCTTACCGAACTGCGCAACCTGCGCGCGGTGCACGCGCTGTCGAACAGCCCCGCGGCGGCGGCCAGCACGGCTGCGCCGGCACACGGCGCGGGAGCCGCGCGATGAGTCTTTGGCGCTGGATCCTGCTGCTGGTGGTGGTCGCCGCGCTGGCCGCGTTCGGCTGGCATTGGGTGGCGGCCGATCCCGGCTATGTGCTGGTGCGCATCCGCGGCTGGAAGGTAGAGACCTCATTGCTCGCCACGGTGGCTATCCTGCTACTGGCCTGGGCCGTGCTCACCGTGGCATGGCGGCTGTTGCGCTGGCCTTTCGGTGCGTTGTCACGGCGGCATCGCCGGCTCAGCCGCAAGCGGCTGGCGGAAGGCCTGATCGCGCTGATGGAAGGCCGCCACGGCGACGCCGAGCGCGACCTCAACCGCGCCTCGCGGCTGGGCGCGTTGCGCGGCGTGGCCTTGCTGGCCTCCGCCGAGGCTGCCTCGCGGCGCGGCGAACACAGCCGCGCGCTGGAAATCCTTGCCGAGGCCTCGCAGGCCGCACCGCAGGCCGCCCGCGTGTTGCGCGCCCGCGTGCTGCGTCGCGACGACAAGGCTGCCGAGGCGCTGGCCCTGCTCGCGCCCGACGCCGACAAGGCTGCGTTGCCGCCGGGCGGTTGGCGCGAGCTGGCACTTTCCGCACTGGCCGCGGGCGACACCCGCCGTGCGCTTTCCGCGCTGGAGCCGCTGCAGAAAAGCGGCGCGCTCGGTACACGCGGTTATGCCGCGCTCGAGGCCAGGGTACTGGTCGCCGCCATCGACGCCGCGCCTGACGGCGCCGTGCTCAATACGCTGTGGTCGCAGCTGCCCAAGACCCAGCGCCGCGCCCCTGCCGCCATCGACGCCTACGCGCGCCGTGCGGCCGGCTTCGGCCTGGTGCTGCCGGCGATGGATGAGCTCGAATCGGCGTTGCGGCGCGAATGGTCGCCGGACCTGGTGGAGGCCTACGGCGTGCTCGCCGGCGGCGACCTCGACGCCCGCCTGCGCCGTGGCGAAAGCTGGCTCGACCAGCATCCCAACGACCCCGCGCTGCTGCTCGCCCTGGGCCGTATCTGTGTGCGTTCGAAACTATGGGGCAAGGCCCGCCAGTACCTCGAACGCTCGCTGGCGCTCGAACCCGGTGCCGGTACCTGGGAAGCGCTGGGCGACACCTGGCAAGGCCAGGGCGACGCCGCCCAGGCCCAGCGCTGCTACCGCAATGCCTTGGCCATGGCTCGCGGCGAGACCGTGCAGCAGCCCCCCGGTCGGGCCAGTGGTGTGATCGACACCAGCGCGATTGCGGTAGAGGAACGCGATGAGCACGGGGTGCCGCGGTTGCGCGGCTAGCCCCTTCGGGCCTGTCCCGTGAAGAACGCGTGTCGGGCGACGGGTGTCCGTGACCCCGGTTGCACAACCGGATCGGTCGCCGCCTTCCGGTAGCCCCGGGCCTGGTTTTTCCTTGCACTTCAGACCATTTAGGTGCATAGAGGCCCCGGGCCTCTCTCGGCGTACCTACCCTGTCCCGCCGGCCATGGCCCGGGCTGGCACAAACCGTCTGGAGCGACCATGGCTACCGCGATCCTGGAGAAGCTTGCTTCTGTCCCCCGTTACCCCACCCTGCGTGTCACCGAAAGTGCAGATGCCTCTGTGCACTGGTGCCACATGCATGCCGACCTGGCTACCTTGCCCGGCCGCGCCTGCTTCAAGCCGGCACTGGTTGCCGACATCCTGCAGTATCAGAACGTCCTGGGCGACAGGCTGCGCCGGGAGCGCATGCTTGGCGAAGCCGGACTGCGGCATGTGGTGCTCGCCTCCGATTGCGATGCGTTCAACCTCGGCGGCGATCTCGAATACTTCTGCGAGTCGATCCGCCGGCAGAACCGTCCTGCGCTGCTGACCTACGCACGGCAGTGCGTGCGCGGTGTGCATGCGTTCCATGCCGGACTCGATGCCGACGCACACAGCATCGCGTTGGTGCAGGGTGACGCCTTGGGCGGCGGCTTCGAAGCGGCATTGAGCTGCCACACCATCGTTGCGGAAGAAGGCGTCGGCATGGGCCTGCCGGAGGTGCTGTTCGACCTGTTCCCGGGGATGGGCGCCTACTCCTTCCTGTGCAAGCGTATCCCGCCGCAGCAGGCCGAGCGACTGATGCTCAGCGGCGACATCCTTTCCACCGAGGAGCTTTACAAGATGGGGCTGGTGGACGTCCTGGCTCCGCGCGGTCAAGGCGTGCAGGCGGTCGAGGAAGTCATCCGCAGCAATCGCCGCATCCCGCATGCGCGCATGGCCATGCATCGGGTCCGGGCGCTGGCGCAACCGGTGACGCTGGAAGAGATGATGGCGATTACCGAGATCTGGGTGGATACGGCGTTGCAGCTCGGCGGGAAGTCGCTGCGCACCATGGAGCGGCTGGTACGCGCGCAGTATCGCCGACACGGCGAACCGGCTGCGGTGCAGGCCTGATCATGATGACTGCGGACTGTCCTCGCGCGCGGGTGTCCAGCTCCCGCGCGCCTGCAGCGCCTGTTCGCCGTCGCGCAGGCGTTGCGTCAGGCTGTCGCAGTGGCGCTGCCAGTCGCGTTCCAGCTCGAAGGCGGTCATCCGCATCATGCCGCCGCTCAAGCCGGCGCACTGCACCAGGCCCAGATTGCCGGAGATCCCCTTCATGGCATGCGCTTGGTCGCGGAAGCGCTCCCAGTCGGCCTCCGCTCCGGCCTGGCGCATCCTTGCCAGCGCCACCCGCGCATCGGCGATGCACTGGCCGACGAAGTCGGCTTCGAAGGCCTTCCCCATGCCAAGCGACGCGAATTCATCGAGTACCGATGTGTCCAGCACCTCCCCGGCAGAGGCGTGCGCGCCTGGGGTGGAGCTGTCCAGTTCCTCGCCGTCCCCACCTGTCAGGATCGCCGCGATGGCGTCGAGCAGCCTTGCGGCGGCGAAGGGTTTGGTGATGAATGCACGTGCGCCGGCGTCACGGCATACCCGTGCCGATTCGGGAGTGGCATCGGCGCTGATGACCACCACCGGGGTACGGGTGCGCGTGCCGGCTTCCATCACGCGCAGCTGACGCAACAGGTCGATGCCGCTCAGCGACGGCATGTGCAGGTCTACCAGCGCCAGCTCGAACCCGCCGCCCGCCAACGCATCCAGTGCGTCTTCGCCGTCCTCCACGGTCATGACCCGGTGTCCGGCCTTTTGCAGCACGCCCTGCAGAAGCAGGCGGTTGGCGGCATGATCGTCGGCGACCAGGATGCGCACGGACTTGATCCGCGCACGATGGCGCGAGAACGGATCGGCAAACGCAATGACGTTGTGCGCCGGCGACGGTGACGGCGGTAGGCGCGCGTCCGTGCTCTGCAATTTGCCTTCGGCGGATGCGCGCGCGGGTTCGACGGCGGGTTCGAACGGCAGCTCGACCCAGAACCGGCTGCCGACGTTCTCGTGGCTTTCGAACCCGATCGATCCACCCATGGCCTCGGTCAGGCCCTTGGCGATCGTGGTGCCCAGCCCGCTGCCCTGGTGCTTGCGGGCGAGGCTGTTGTCGGCCTGCTCGAAGGCCTCGAACAGTCGCGCACGCGCCGATGCGGGTATGCCGATGCCGGTGTCCGAAACCGTGAAGCGCAGGCGCAGTTGCCCGCTGCCGCCCCCGGCCGATTTCGCCACGGTCATGCGGACTTCGCCCGACGCGGTGAACTTGATCGCGTTGCTCAGCAGGTTCACCAGTACCTGCTGCAAGTGGTGGGCGTCGCCACGCAGTTGCACGGGCACTTCCGGCGATACCGTCACCGTGTAGTCCAGCCGCTTCGAGCGCGCCTCGGGGCGCAGCATCAGGTTGATCTGTTCCAGCAAGGCATTCAGGTTGAACGCCTCCTGCTTCAAGCGCAGCTTGCCGGCCTCGATCGCCGAGATGTCCAGCACGTCCTCCACCAGGGCCAGCAGGGAGCGGCTGGCCGCCTGGATGGTTTCCAGGTAGCCGCGCTGCTCGGCATCCAGCCGGGTGCTCGCCAACAGCTCCGACATGCCCGACAACCCGTTCAGCGGGGTGCGGAACTCGTGGCTCATGTTGGCGAGGAACCGGCTCTTGGCCAGATTGGCGCGGCGGGCTTCCTCGATCGCGGCGGTCAACGCCTTGAGCAGGGAGGCGAAGTACAGCGGCACGGCGACCAGGCCTAGCAGCAATCCCCAGGACAGGTAGCGGTTCTGCAGCCAGTACGGAGTGAAGGCCATCATGGCCGCGAACGACAGCGCGGCCAGTGTGGTGGAGGCATACAGGTAGAGCGGCCCGTAGCGCATGCCGTTGCCGATCGACACCCACAGGTATGCCGCGTACAGCGGGGAGGCCGACTCGCCCTGCAGGTACATGACCCCACCGATCGCCGCGTAGTCGGCCAGCATCCCGAGCCAGCGTCGCACCTGCGACGGCTGAGGCGCGATGAGAATGGCGGCAAGCAGGCCGATCGAAAGCGCCAGCTCGCCGAGCAGGATCAGCCAGGTCGAGAACAACGCCTGATCGTTGTCACCCCAGCCGACTTTCCAGCCAAGGTAGACGGAGAACAGCAAGGTGATCGCGATGCGCACGAACACCTGCGCGTGCTCGCTGTCTGCGCGTCCGCGCAGCCTCAGTCGCATCCAGGCCAGTGCCGTGAGCATGCCGTCAACGCCAATCGCGATGCCGCGGGACATTGGAGTAGCGCTCGCAAATGCCGTACAGCCGCGGCAAGTTGTCCATCAGGGCGCGTACGCAGGCCGGATCCAGCATGACGCCGCTTTGCGTGCCGATGAATTCGAGCGAGCGCCCGATGCTCCATGCCTCTTTGTACGGGCGCGGCGACAGCAAGGCATCCAGCACGTCGGCCACGGTCGTCACCCGTGCCTCCAGCGGGATCTCCTCGCCCGCCAGCCCGTCCGGGTAGCCCTTGCCATTCCAATGCTCATGGTGGCGCAACGCGATCTGCGCCCCCGCCTGGATGAAGCGGTTCTGGCTGTCCTGCAATAACTGGTAGCCGATGCGCGGGTGCTGCTGCATGCGCGAACGCTCGTCCGCGTTCAGCGGGCCCGGCTTCATCAGGATCGCGTCGGGGATGGCGATCTTGCCTATATCGTGCAGCGGCGCGGCCAGCTCGATGGTGCGCACCTGCTCCTCCGGCAGCCCCAGGCCCTCCGCAATCAGTCCTGCTATATGCGACATGCGCTCAAGATAGGCGCTGGTGCCGGCATCGCGGAGTTCGATGGCTCGCGCAAGCCGCGACAAGGTCTCGCGTTCGCGTTCCTCGACTTCGTGCATGCTGGCCAGGAGCCGTTGCTCCAGCGACAGCGAACGCTGCTTGATCGATTCCGACTGCTGGCGCAACTGCAGCAGGTTGCGGCAACGCGCGCGCAGCTCGCGCGGGTGGATCGGTTTGACCAGGAAATCGATTACCCCGGCATCCAGTGCGGCCTGCCGCACCGGTTCGTCGCCCACCACCGTGACCAGCACGATAGGCACATCCCGGTTCCGTAACGGCTCGCGGAAGGCCTTGGCCAACTCCAGCCCGTCCATGTCCGGCATGCGATAGTCCAGCAGCAGCAGGTCGGGCCGGTTGTCCTGGCACCAGTTCAAGGCTTCCACGGGGACACCGAAATCATGCACGACGAGCTGCGGCCCGATGCCCTGCACGATATGCCGAAGCATCGTGCGTGCCGAAGGTTGGTCGTCGACGATCACGACATCCATGCAATCCTCCTCTCGGCCAGAACGCAGGAAGGCGCGATTGCCCGCATCCTCCCCGCAATCCGGCGCCTTGGCAAGGGGCGGCAGACGGGTTTGGACTCCCAAAAGAACGTGGCCGGGAGTGGCGGGAACGGGGTTCGCGCGCCCCGGTCCGCTGCCGGGAATCGGCATGGTCTACAAAGGCGTGAGATTCGCATACGCCGCCACCAGCCACTTGCTCCCCGCCGCCTCGAAATTCACCTGCAGCCGGGTGTGCGCGCCGCTGCCTTCGGCGCTGATCACCACGCCTTCGCCAAAGCTGGGGTGGCTGACACGCTGGCCGAGTCTGACCGGCAGATCCTCCTGCAGGGGCGCGTGGTCGATGTAGCGGCTGGCGCCGCTGTAGAGCGGTCGGCTCACCTGCACGCGGGGGCGCACCTCGTCGATCAGTTCGGCGGGCATCTCGGCGAGGAAGCGCGAGGGGCGGGCCAGCATCTCGGTGCCGTGCATGCGGCGCGATTCGGCGTAGCTGATGACGAGGCGTTCGCGGGCGCGGGTGATGCCCACGTAGGCCAGCCGGCGTTCCTCTTCCAACCGGCCCTCGTCCTCGGTGGAGCGCTGGCTGGGAAACAGGCCTTCTTCCAGCCCGACCAGGAACACCAGCGGAAACTCCAGGCCCTTGGCGGAGTGCAGCGTCATCAGCTGCACGCAATCGTCCCAGGCTTCGCCCTGGCCCTCGCCGGCTTCCAGCGCGGCGTGCGAGAGGAAGGCGGCGAGCTCGCCCAGGCCGGCGTCGATGTCTTCCTGGGTGCGCTCGAAGCGGCTGGCCACGTTGACCAGCTCGTCCAGGTTCTCGATGCGTGCCTCGCCGTTGCCGCGGCTGTCCTTCTCGTAGTGGTCGCGCAAGCCGGTGTGGCTGAGCACATGGTCGATCTGCTCGGCGAGGGGTAGGCCTTGGCTCCCCTCTCCCTGCAGGAGCGGGGTCGGGGGTGAGGATTCGGGAGAAGAGGGGGCTTCCGGCAAGTCCAGCCCCTCACCCCGATCCTCTCCCCGGCGGGGAGAGGGAGAAAAGTCGCGGGCCATGCCATCGATCAGCGCGAGGAAGCCCTTCACCGCGTTCTTGGCGCGGCCGGCCAGTTCGCTGCCGGCGAGTTCGCCGAGGGCGGCCTCCCACAGCGAGCTGCCGTCGTGGCGGGCGCGGCGGCGCAGCACGTCCAGCGTGCGGTCGCCGACGCCGCGCGGCGGCGTGTTCACGGCGCGCTCGAACGAGGCGTCGTCATGCCGGTTGGCGGTGAGGCGCAGGTAAGCCAGCGCGTCCTTGATCTCGGCGCGCTCGAAGAAGCGCTGGCCCCCGTAGACGCGGTAGGGGATGTTGCGCTGGGTGAGCTGTTCCTCGAAGTTGCGCGACTGCGCGTTGGAACGGTAGAGGATCGCGCAATCCCTGGCGTTGCCGTGCTCGGCGATGTATTCGCGGATGCGCTCGATCACGAAGCGCGCCTCGTCCTGTTCGTTGTAGGCGGCATACAGCGAAATGCGTTCGCCTTCGCCGCCGTCAGTCCACAGGTTCTTGCCGAGGCGGCCGCCGTTGCGTGCGATGACTTGATTGGCGGCCTTCAGGATGGTGGCGGTGGAGCGGTAGTTCTGCTCCAGCTTGATCGTGCGTGCGCCGGGGAAGTCCTTGAGGAACTGCTGCATGTTCTCTACCCGGGCGCCGCGCCAGCCGTAGATCGACTGGTCGTCGTCGCCCACGGCGAAGACTTTGCTGGCGTTGCCGGCCAGCACGCGGATCCACGCGTACTGCAAGGTGTTGGTGTCCTGGAACTCGTCGATCAGCAGATGCCGCCAGCGGTTCTGGTAATGCTCCAGCACAGCGGGGTTCTTCAGCCACAGTTCGTGCGCGCGCAGCAGCAGTTCGGCAAAGTCGACCAGGCCGGCGCGGCGGCACGCGTCCTCGTAGGCCTGGTAGATGCGCACCAGGGTATGCGTGACCGGGTGGTCGCGGTGCTCGATGCCGTCGGGGCGCCTGCCTTCGTCCTTCCAGCCGTTGATGGTCCAGGTGGCCTGGCGTGGCGGGAATTTCGCCTCGTCCAGGCCGAGTCCGGCGATCACGCGCTTCACCAGCCGCTGCTGATCGTCGGCATCGAGGATCTGGAAGCCCTCCGGCAGGCCCGCTTCGCGCCAGTGCCGGCGCAGCAGGCGATGCGCGATGCCGTGGAAGGTGCCCACAGTGAGGCCCTGGGTGCCACCGGGGATCAGGCTTTCCAGCCGCGCGCGCATCTCGCCCGCAGCCTTGTTGGTGAAGGTGACGGCGAGGATCGCCCACGGCGGCACGTGCTCTACCTGCATCAACCAGCCGATGCGGTGGGTGAGCACGCGGGTCTTGCCGGAGCCGGCGCCAGCGAGGACGAGGTAGTGGCCGGGCGGGGCGCAGACGGCTTCGCGTTGCGCGTCGTTGAGCGAGTCGATCAGGTGCGAGACATCCATCGCACCGATTGTAACGGTTGCCGCGCTCAGCCCTTCCTGAAAATGCCGCCCAGCGCCAGCAAGGCGCCCACCGCGATGCCGGCGATACCCAGCCACTGCGGGAAGGCCTTGTCGTGCGTGGCGGTGATCTTGGCCGAACCGAGTTGCACCAGGGTGTCGGTGGTCTGGTAGCTGCCGTGGCCGAAGACCACCCACAGGCCCGCGACAAGCAGGACGAGGCCAACGACGATCAGTGCGAAACGCATGGGTTCTTCCAGCGGTGGAACAGGCTTCGAGTATGCCGGGACGGTCCGTGCAGATGAAGTGCAGGATCGCCTGGTCACGACACTCAAGACAAAGCAGCTCTCTATGAGGAGTGCGGCCATGGATGGCCGCTTTTTGATCTTGTTCTGCGCCCAGGGACGGGTGCACAAACCAAACAGTGCGGCCATGGATGGCCGCTTTTCGATCTTGTTCTGCACCCAGGGACGGGTGCTCAAACCAAACGGTGCAGCCATGGATGGCCGCTTTTCGATCTTGTCCTGCACCCAGAGACGAGTGCACGAATACACCCACAAAAAAAGGCCCCGAAGGCCAGGGGGTGCCTTCGGGGCCGGTGGAGGCGGATGCCCAGGGGAGAGGTTCCGCGTCCGGGTGGCTGTCCAGGGAGGTGACCAGCCATGGATGCCGTTGCGTGCATCCGATGATTGAGAACGCGCGAATCCGCAAAAGTTCTACCACCGGGGCAAAAAAGTCAGGCCCGATTCATTTCACGGAAACCCAACAACTGGGTGCGCCCCGCCTCAGTGCGCCTCGTCCCAGTTCGCTCCCACACCCACGTCGACCAGCAGCGGCACGGCCAGTTCCGCCGCGCCTTGCATGCGCTGCTGCACCGCTTCGCGCACCTCGTCAACCGTATCGGCGCGCACTTCGAATACCAGTTCGTCGTGCACCTGCATCAGCATGTGGGCGTCGTCGCGGTTTCGCAGCCAAGCGGCCACGGCGATCATCGCGCGCTTGATGATGTCGGCGGCGCTGCCCTGCATCGGGGCGTTCACCGCGGCGCGCTCGGCGCCGGCGCGATGGGCCTGGTTGCGGGACTGCAGGTTCTCCAGGTACAGGCGGCGGCCGAAGATGGTCTCCACGTAGCCGTCGCGGTGCGCCTGGGTGCGAGTGGCTTCCATGAAGGCGTGTACGCCGGGGTAGCGGGCGAAGTAGCGCGCCATGTAGTCGCTGGCCTCGCCACGGTCGATGCCGAGCTGGCGGGCGAGGCCGAACGCGCTCATGCCGTACATCAGTCCGAAGTTGATCGCCTTGGCGGCACGGCGCTGGTTGGCGGTGACTTCTTCGGGCTTGAGGCCGAACACCTCGGCGGCAGTGGCGCGGTGCACGTCGCCGCCTTCATGGAAAGCCTTCAGCAGGCCCTCGTCGCCGGAGAGGTGGGCCATGATGCGCAGTTCGATCTGCGAATAGTCCGCCGCCATCACCTTCCAGCCGGGTGGCGCGATGAAGGCCTGGCGGATGCGGCGGCCTTCTTCGGTGCGCACCGGGATGTTCTGCAGGTTCGGATCGGTAGAGGAAATGCGCCCGGTGGCCACCGCGCCCTGGTGGTAGCTGGTGTGTACGCGGCCGGTGCGCGGGTTGACCGTGCCGGCCAGCTTGTCCGTATAGGTGGAACGCAGTTTGGCCAGGCCGCGGTAGTCGAGGATCAGCTTGGGCAGCGCATGCGCATCCGCGATCGCCTCCAATGCCTCTTCATTCGTCGAGGGCTGGCCAGTGGGCGTCTTGAGCCGGGCGGGCAGGCCAAGTTCGTCGAACAGGATCGCCTGCAGCTGCTTGGGCGAATCGAGGTTGAACTCGCGGCCGGCTTCCTTGTAGGCCTGCTGCTGCAGTTCCAGCATGCGCTTGCCGAGCTGCTGGCTTTGCCGACGCAGTTCGTCCACGTCGATCAGCACGCCGCGCTGCTCCATGCCGGCCAGCACGGGTATCAGCGGGATCTCGATGTTTTCGTAGACCGAACGCAGGCTGGGCACGCTCTCCAGCTGCGGCCACAGCGCGTGGTGCAGGCGCAAAGTGATGTCGGCGTCCTCGGCGGCGTAGCGGCAGGCGGTGTCCAGGTCTACCTGCGAGAACGGGATCTGCTTCGCGCCCTTGCCAGCCACTTCCTCGTACTTCACGGTGTCGTAGCCGAGGTACTTCTTCGCCAGCGAATCCATGTCGTGGCGCGTTGCGGTGGCGTTCCACACGTAGGATTCGAGCATGGTGTCGTGGCGCACGCCCTGTACCGCGATACCGTAGTGGGACAGGATGTTGATGTCGTACTTTGCGTGCTGGCCCAGTTTGGGCCGGCTGACGTCCTCGAACACCGGCTTGAGCGCGGCGAGCACCGCATCGCGCGGCAGCTGCGCGGGTGCGCCGGGATAGTCGTGCGCCAGCGGGACGTAGCAGGCCTTGCCGGGTTCCACCGCCAGCGACAAGCCCACGATGTCGGCCTGCATCGGGTCGATGCTGGTGGTCTCGGTATCGAAGGCGATCAGCGGCGCGTCCTGCAGTTTTTCCAGCCAGGCGTCGAGTTGTGCTTGCGTAGTGACGAGCTCGTAGGCGCCGGGCGCGGCGAGGTCGAAGCCGTGCTCGCCTTGCAGGAGAGGTTTGGGTGAGGATTCGACTGGAGCGCGCGGCGCCGTCGTACCCTCACCTCCAATCACTCTCCCGGGGGGAGAGGGGAGCGAGGCGTCTGCAGCGGCGTCGAGATCTTTCAGCGCCGCCTTGAATTCGTAGCGCGCGTACAGCTCGCGCAGCGCGGCGGCGTCGGGTTCGCGCAGCGCGAGATCGGTAGGGCCCTGCTCCAGCGTCACGTCGGTCTTGATCGTCACCAGCGCGCGCGACAGCGGCAATTGTGGCAGCGCAGCGCGCAGGCTTTCGCCGATCTTGCCGCCCACCTGATCGGCATGGGCGACCACGCCGTCGAGCGAGTCGTATTCGGCCAGCCATTTCGCGGCGGTCTTGGGGCCGCACTTGGGCACGCCGGGCACGTTGTCCACGGTATCGCCGACCAGGGTGAGGTAATCGATGATGCGTTCGGGCGGCACGCCGAATTTCTCGATCACCCCTTCACGATCCATCGTGGTGTTGGTCATGGTGTTGACCAGGGTGACGCCGGGGCCGACCAGCTGGGCCATGTCCTTGTCGCCGGTGGAGATCTCCACCTCGATACCGGCCTGCTGCGCCTGCAAGGCAAGTGTGCCGATGACGTCGTCTGCTTCCACGCCTTTTATGCGCAGGATCGGGAAGCCCAGCGCACCCACGATTGCCAGCATCGGTTCGATCTGCGCGCGCAGGTCGTCCGGCATCGGCGGGCGGTTCGCCTTGTAGTGCTCGTACATCGCGTCGCGGAAAGTGGGGCCGGAGGCGTCGCTGACGAACGCGACGTATTCCGGACGTGCCTTCAGCGTGGCGCGCAGCATGTTGACCACACCGAACAAAGCGCCGGTGGGTTCGCCGTGCGCATTGCTCAGCGGGGGCAGCGCGTGGAAGGCGCGATACAGGTAGGAGGAACCGTCGATCAGGATGAGCTTGGGCATGCGCCCATTCTGGCATGCGGCGCGCGATGTCGCGGTTCACGGGCGGGCAGCGGGCACACTGTTATGCTTCGGCCCCCCAATGAGGTCGCCGTCATGAAACCTGCCGCCTGCCTGCTTGCCCTCACTGCCTTCGTCGCGCTGCCGGTTTGCGCGCAATCCACCAGCGCGCAGCCGCCGAAATTCGCGCCGGTGCCGCCACCGCCCGGCATGAACGATCCGGGCGTGAAGGCGGTGGCGCCGCCCGCCCAGCCGGCGCCCGCGGGCACCAGCGGCAGCACGCCCGCCGAGGTCACCGCGACGCCCTTGCCCGGCAAGCCGATCCCGTTGCCCGCGATGCCGGGCGACAAGCGTGCGCCGCAGGCCGCCCAATCCAGTTCGCCGGCGGACGATGTCACCGTGCATACCGAGGGCGATGCGGTGTACCAGGAATACCGCCGCGGCGGCCGCGTCTACATGGTGGTGGTCACCCAGAAGAACGGTCTTTCCTACACCTACATGGTGGACCGGAACGGCGTGATGAGCGCCACCGAGGGGGCGCCGCCGGTGCGCCCGGTGATGTACAAGATCCTGGAGTGGGGCGGCAGCAAGAAGCCTGCCGAGTCCGACAACGGCGCGCAGAGCGACGGCAGTCGTTGAGCCGGGATGGGCGCGGCGACGCGTCGTGGGCGTGATGAAAGCGCGCGGGCTGCGGGATTGATTTGCCCCGGAGGCCCCGCTGCAATAAGCGCTACTCGTTGCTGGTGTCCCGCATGTTCCGCCGTTACCTGCCCGATCGCTTCACCTGCGCGCTGCTGCTGACCGTGCTGTTGGCCAGCGTGCTGCCTTGCCGCGGCAGCTGGGCCACCGTGTTCGGTTGGCTCACCGATGCGGCGATCGCGTTGTTGTTCTTCCTGCACGGCGCCAAGTTGTCGCGGACGGCGGTGTTTGCGGGCATCACCCATTGGCGGCTGCATCTCGCCGTGCTGGCCAGTACCTTCGCGCTGTTTCCGCTGCTGGGCTGGGTACTGCGCCCCGTACTGGCGGCGCTGGTGACGCCTGGGCTGTATCTGGGCGTGCTGTTTCTCTGTGCGCTGCCGTCCACGGTGCAATCGTCGATCGCGTTCACCTCGATCGCGCGCGGCAACGTCTCCGCTGCAGTGTGCGCGGCTTCGGCTTCCAGCCTGTTAGGCATCTTCGTCACGCCGCTGCTGGTGGGCGCGATGCTGGAGTCGCATGGCGGAGGCGGCATGTCGTGGCATGCGGTGGGTGAGATCGTGCTGCAGCTGCTGGTGCCGTTCGTGGCGGGGCAGGTGGCGCAGCGCTGGATCGGCGGCTGGGTACAGCGGCACCGTCCGCTGGTCGGCCTGGTCGACCAAGGTTCGATCCTGCTGGTGGTGTACACCGCATTCAGCGCCTCGGTGCTGCAGGGCTTGTGGCGACAGGTGCCGCTGCCGGTGCTGGGCGGATTGCTGGTGGTCAACGCGGTGTTGCTGGCGCTGGCGCTGCTGGTGACACGCTGCGGCGCGCGTGCGCTGGGCTTCGGCAAGGAAGACGAGATCACCATCGTGTTCTGCGGCTCCAAGAAGAGCCTGGCCAGTGGCGTGCCGATGGCCAAAGTGCTGTTCGCCGGCCATCCGCTGGGCATGATCGTGCTGCCGATCATGCTGTTCCACCAGATGCAGTTGATGGTGTGCGCGGTGCTGGCGAAGCAGTACGCACAGCGGAGTGTGGCGATGTCGGCGGACGAGGGGGATGTGGCGCCGGCGGATTGAGGCGGGGGCAAACCCGGCCCCTCACCCAATCCTCTCCCCGAGGGGAGAGGGAGATGCCACGATCAATGCCGGAAGTGGCGCATCCCGGTGAACACCATCGCCATGCCGTGTTCGTCGGCGGCGGCGATCACCTCGGCGTCGCGCATCGAGCCGCCGGGCTGGATCACGGCGCTGATGCCGGCGGCGGCCGCTGCGTCGATACCGTCGCGGAACGGGAAGAAGGCGTCCGACGCCATCACCGAGCCGCGCACTTCCAGCTTCTCGTCGGCGGCCTTGATGCCGGCGATCTTCGCGCTGTACACGCGGCTCATCTGGCCGGCGCCGATGCCGATGGTCTGGCGGTCCTTCGCATAGACGATGGCGTTGGACTTCACGAACTTCGCCACCTTCCACGCAAAGATCAGATCGTCGATCTGCGCGGGCGTGGGCGCCAGCTTGGTTACGATCTTCAGGTCGGCGGCGGTGACCATGCCGGTATCGGCGGTCTGGATCAGCAGGCCCGAGCCGACGCGCTTGACGTTGTCGCCGGGAAGCGCGGCGACCAGGTCGGTGCCCGGCGGCACCGGGATCTCCAGCACACGCACGTTCCCCTTCTTGGCGAATGCCTTGAGCGCTTCGTCGCTGTACGACGGCGCCAGCACTACCTCGACGAACTGCCGCGACACGATCGCCTGCGCGGTGGCGCCGTCCAGTTCGCGGTTGAACGCGATGATGCCGCCGAAGGCCGAGGTGGGGTCGGTCTGGTAGGCGAGGTCATAGGCCTTGCCAATACCGTCCAGGCTCACTGCCACGCCGCAGGGGTTGGCATGCTTCACGATCACGCAGGCGGGTTTGACGAAGCTGCGCACGCATTCCCACGCGGCGTCGGCGTCGGCGATGTTGTTGAACGAGAGCTCCTTGCCCTGCAGCTGGCGGAACGTGGCCAGCGTGCCGGGCGCCGGGTACAGGTCGCGGTAGAACGCGGCCTGCTGGTGCGGGTTCTCGCCGTAGCGCAGGTCCATCAGCTTGACGAAGCGGCCGTTGGCCTGGGCAGGGAAGGCTTCGTGGCCGGCGATCGCATCGTGGGAATCGTCGAGCTTGAGGCCCGAGAGATAGTCGCTGATCGCGCCGTCGTAGCTGGCAACGTTGTTGAACGCAGCGACCGACAACTTGAAGCGGGTCGCGCGGCTGAGGCCGCCGTGCTGTTCGATCTCGGCCATCGCGTCTTCGTACTGGCCGGGCGAGGTGAGTACGCCCACGTCGTTCCAGTTCTTCGCCGCCGAGCGCAGCATCGCGGGGCCGCCGATGTCGATGTTCTCGATCGCCTGCTCCAGCGTGCAATCAGGCCTGGCGACAGTGGCTTCGAACGGATAGAGGTTCAGCACCAGCAGGTCGATCGGTTCGATGCCCAGCTCGGCCATCACCGCGTCGTCGGTGCCGCGCCGGCCGAGCAGGCCGCCGTGAACCTTGGGATGCAGGGTCTTGACCCGCCCGTCCATGATCTCGGGGAAGCCGGTGAGTTCGCTGACGTCCTTCACCGGGATGCCGGCTTCGCGCAGCGCCTTGGCGCTGCCGCCGGTGGAAAGCAGTTCCACGCCCTTGGCGGCAAGGCGGCGACCCAGTTCGATCAGGCCGGTCTTGTCGGAAACACTGAGCAGGGCGCGGCGGACGGGGGCGACAGCGGGGGCGGACATGGCGGCTTCCAGGCGGGAAAGCCGCAGATTATAGCCGAGTCCGGGGTGCGGCCGCCGTTTGGACGGCCAAACGGCGAAGAGGGGGTGTTACAGCAAGCCGTGCGCGGCCAGCTTCTTGCGCAGCGTGGCGCGGTTGATGCCCAGCGCCACGGCGGCGCGGCTCTGGTTGCCGTCGTGGAATGCCAGCACTTCGCGCAGCAGCGGGCCTTCCACTTCGCGGATCACCAGCGCATGCAGGCCTTCACCGCAGTCGGCATCGCCGAGGTCGGCGAGATAGCGGCGCACGGTGCGGCTGACGCATTCGCTCAGCGCACTCTGCGAAGCGACCGCACGGGTGGCTTCGGTGGCTGGCAATCTCACGGCATTCACTGACATTTCCCTCTGTATGTGCTGCGCGGCTGCTTGGGCCGCTGCTTCTGATTGTCGTCCGCGACCGCGTCGGCGGTCCCCCGTACATACCGGTGGCGATGTGCGGAAGGGCGAAGTCTACCCGCGCGGGCCACGAATTTTAAGTGCTGTGTGTAGCAAACAGACAGGTCCAGGCACTTGCGTCCCTGTTGCGCGCGATGCCGCCGGCGGTACAGGGATGGGTGGCGCGTTACTCGAAGCCGAATTCGTAGGCGACCGCCTGGTCGCCGGGGTCCTGCACCTCCAGCAGCAGCGCCGTGGTGGCGCCAGGCGCAAGTCCGCGGCGCAGGACGGTGGGGTCGTCCAGGTAATCCGAAGGCAGCAGGCGACGCATCGTCAACCGATGGCCTTGCGCATCCGACAAGGTGACCACCACGACCGGCCAGGGCTGTGCGAACGTAGCTTCGTTGCGCAGGCTGAGGCTGATCATCAGCGCGTGCGCGGCATTGGGATGGCTTTCGACATTGCTGGCGAGCAGATGCAGCTGCTGCGGTGCGGCGACCAGCGGCAGGCTGCAGCCGAGTACGTCGCAGGCGCCGCGCAACCCGCCGCCAAACAGCGGATTGCGGACCAGGTTGTCGCGACCGACCCACGCCAGCTGGCACGCGAGCGCGAGCGCGAGCGTCGTGCAGACCAGTAACCATGGCCAGCGTCGCGGCCGCGCGGCATCGTGTCGCGCACGGCGTGCACGCTCGGCGCGTCGCGGCTTGCGCTGGCGCGAACCTTTCGCGAAACGCGGCGTGAATACCAGTTGCGAAAAATCTTCGGAAGACGCCTCAGGCGTCGTCGCCGGCTCCGCCACCACGACGGGCTCGGGCGCAGGCGGCTGCGGGCGATACACCACCAGTTCGATGCGCGGCGGTACCAGCGCCTGCTCGTTCACCGGAAGTTCCTGGAACGGTTCCGGCGGCAGTTGTTCGGCGAGTGTGGCGAGGCTGTCGAAGCCGGCGCCGCAATGCCCGCACATCACGTAGCCGTGCGCTTGTACCAGCGCTTGCGCACCGAGCGAGAACACGGACAGGCATTCGGGGCATTGCGTATACATGCGCGACGCTGCGGTGAACGAGCTGCAAGCTTAGAGCCTGTTCGCAATCTCCGCATAGCCCGCGTTGGCTCGCCGCGGCCGCCATGCGGCGGCATCGAACAGGCGCCGACAGACGGCTCAGTCGCGTCGACGGCCGCTGATGCGCACCCAGCCGTCGCACATGTCCACGCACAACGCGTCGAACCATTCGGCGTAGCGCGCCAGCAGTTCGTCCTGCTGGCCGTCGAGAATGCCGGAGATCGCGAACGGGGCGCCAGGCTTCGCGGCAGCGGCGAAGACCGGGGCCAGTTCGCCCAGCGGTCCGGCGAGGATGTTGGCGACGAACACCTGGGCCGGATCAGCCACGTGGTCCTCGGGCAGGTACAGCGCGAGGCGCTCGGCCACGCCGTTGCGCTCCGCATTGTCCTGCGAGGCGACCAGCGCCTGTGGATCGTTGTCCACGCCTACTGCGCTGGCGGCGCCGAGCTTGAGCGCGGCGATGGCGAGGATGCCCGAGCCGCAGCCGTAATCGATCACCGACTTCCCGGCGAGTTCGAGGCCGTCCAGCCACTCCAGGCACAGTGCCGTGGTGGGATGGGTGCCGCTGCCGAAGGCGAGGCCGGGATCGAGGCGCACCACCACCTGCTGGTCGTCCGCCGGCGGTTCGATGTTCCACGGGTAGATCCACAGCCGCCGGCCGAACAGCATCGGCTGGTACTGGTCCATCCACACGCGCTCCCAGTCCTGGTCTTCCACTATGCGGAAGTCGAGCTGGTCCGGCTCCAGCCAGGGCAGCAGCTCGCCCAGCGCGGCGGCGAGGCCGCGGCGGTCGGCGTGCTCGTCGAACAACGCGTTCAGGGTGATCGTCGGCCACAACGGCAACTCGCCCACGCCAGGTTCGAAGATCGCTTGCTCGTCGGGCGTTTCGGCGTCGGCGTCGCGCAAAGTGATCGACAGCGCGCCGAGATCCTCCAGCGCTTCCTCCACACGGGGCTGCTGTTCGAGGCGGGCGGTGAGGGAGAGTTCGAGGAAGGGCATGGTGGAAGTCCACTCCCGCTTTCGTTGGGGCGCGGGTCGGAGTGAGGGGTGTTCTGGCAATGAAGCGTGGGTGAGCGGGTGTTGATCGGGGCTAGTCGCAGGCCCCGATCGCTCGCCCCCATCCTCTTCTCGGCGAGGGGCGGGCCTTAGTGGCCCACGCCCTTTTCCTTCTGCTCGGCCATCCGCTTCTCGAGGTAGTGGATGTTCTGGCCGCCGTGCTGGAAGCCCACATCGGCCATGATGCGCTGCTGCAGCGGGATGTTGCACTTCACGCCCTCGATCACCGTCTCGGCGAGCGCGAGGCGCATGCGCGCGATCGCGGTGGCACGGTCCGGGCCGTGCACGATCAGCTTGCCGATCATCGAGTCGTAGTTCGGCGGGATGCGATAGCCGTCGTACAAATGGGTGTCCACACGCACGCCAGGGCCGCCGGGCGCTTCGAAACGCTTCACCGTGCCGGGGCAGGGCAGGAAGCTGTCGGGGTCCTCGGCATTGATGCGGCATTCGATCGCGTGGCCGTGGATCTGGATGTCTTCCTGCTTGATCGACAGCTTCTCGCCGCCGGCGATCAGCAACTGCTCGCGCACCAGGTCGACGCCGGTGATCAGCTCGGTCACCGGGTGCTCCACCTGGATGCGGGTGTTCATCTCGATGAAGTAGAAGCGGCCGTTCTCGAACAGGAACTCGAAGGTGCCGGCGCCGCGATAGCCGATGCGGACGCAGGCGTCCACGCAGACCTTGCCGATTTCGGCGCGCAGCTCCGGCGTGATGCCGGGGGCGGGCGCTTCCTCCACCACCTTCTGGTGGCGGCGCTGCATCGAGCAGTCGCGCTCGCCGAGGTGGATGGCGTTGCCCTGGCCGTCGGCCAGCACCTGGATCTCCACGTGGCGCGGATTCTCCAGGAACTTCTCCATGTACACCTGATCGTTGCCGAAGGCCGCCTTGGCCTCCTGCTTGGTCATCACGATGGAGTTGCCCAGGTGCGCCTCGGTGCGCACCACGCGCATGCCGCGGCCGCCGCCGCCGCCGGCCGCCTTGATGATGACGGGGTAGCCGATCTCGCGCGCGATGCGCAGGTTTTCTTCGATGTCCTCGCCCAGCGGGCCGCCGGAGCCGGGCACGCAGGGCACGCCTGCGGACTTCATTGCACGGATCGCTTCCACCTTGTCGCCCATCAGGCGGATCACGTCCGCGGTCGGGCCGATGAACACGAAGCCGGACTGCTCCACCTGCTCGGCGAAGTCGGCACGCTCGGAGAGGAAGCCGTAGCCCGGGTGGATCGCCTGCGCGTCGGAGATTTCCGCCGCGGCGATGATGCGCGGGATGTTGAGGTAGCTCTCGGCCGACGGCGCTGGGCCGATGCAGATTGCCTCGTCGGCGAGGCCGACATGCTTGAGGTTGCGGTCGGCGGTGGAGTGTACCGCCACCGTCTTGATGCCGAGGCTGTGGCACGCGCGCAGCACGCGCAGCGCGATTTCGCCGCGGTTGGCGATGAGGACTTTTTCTAGCATTCGCGTGGCCTCAGCCAATCACGAACATAGGCTGGTCGAATTCGACCGGCTGGCTGTTCTCGACCAGGATCGCCTGGATGGTGCCGGAGACGTCCGCCTCGATCTGGTTGAACATCTTCATGGCCTCGATGATGCCCAGCGTCTCGCCGGCCTTCACCTGCTGGCCCACCTTGACGAAGGCGGCCGCGCCCGGCGTCGCCGAGGCATAGAAGGTGCCGACCATCGGCGCCTTCACCACGTGGCCGGCCGGCAGGGCGTCGGCGGCAGGGGCTGCTTCGACTGCGGCGGGAGCGGGTGCGGCGGCAACGGGCGCGGGTGCCACGGCGACCGGAGCGGGGGCGGCCATGCTGCCCTTGGGCACGCGCGACAGGCGCACCACTTCCTCGCCTTCCTTGATTTCCAGTTCGGCGAGGTTGGACTCCTCGAGCAGGTCGATCAGCTTTTTGATCTTGCGCAGATCCATGGGGTGGCCTTCTTTATGTCGTGACGCCGCCTGCGGGCGACGGGAAAGGGAAAACAGAGGTCAATGGGCCGCCAGCCGGGCGATCGCCGCTTCCAGCGCCAGCCGGTAGCTGTCGGCACCGAAGCCGCAGATCACGCCGACCGCGATGTCGGCCAGGTACGAGTGGTGCCGGAACGGCTCGCGTGCGTGCACGTTGGAGAGATGCACTTCGATGAGCGGAATCGCCACCGCGGCGAACGCGTCGCGCAGGGCGATGCTGGTGTGGGTGAAGGCGCCGGCGTTGCACAGAATCATCGCCACCTGCTCGTCCCGCGCCTGCTGCACGCGGCCGATCAGCTCATGCTCGGCGTTGGACTGGAACCAGCTGAGTTCATGCCCGGCAGCCTGCGCCTGCGCGGCCAGCCGGCCGTTGATGTCGGCCAGCGTGTCGCGGCCGTAGATGGCGGGTTCGCGTGCGCCCAGCAGGTTGAGATTGGGTCCGTGCAGAGCCAGGATCTTCGCCACACCATACCTTCGACGGCGTCCGGATGACCCGGAACGCGCGCAGTGTGCGCGCTGTTGCGGATGTTGTCCAGTTCGGCGCAGTTCGGCGATGTTCCAAGGAGAAGTGCGTCACTCTCCGTGCGCTGACGTATGCATTGCTTTTGCGGTCATCCCTGTGCGCGAGGATCGGATGAGTGGCCATCCCGGGGCATGCTTCCCGTAAACCAATCTTCGAGCGTGGCGGTATCCAGCGGGCCCCAATGTGTGGCGATCACGCGCCCATCGGTCCCGATCAGCACACTGTAAGGCAGCATTTCGCCGCTATCGCCCCAGCGCAGCGAGGTGCTGGGCGCTTCCATCTGGCCCAGCAGGACCGGGAAATGCAGGGGATGGTCGGCAAGAAAGGCGCGAACCCGCAGAGGCTCGTCCATCGCAATACCGAGCACGATCGTCCCCTGATCGCCGAACTTGGCTTGGGTACGGTCCAGCGCCGGCAGCTCGTCCAGGCACGGACCGCACCAGCTGGCCCAGAAATTCAACAGCACCCGGCGGCCCCGGTAATCGGCCAGACTATGCACGCGTCCCTGCAGGTCCGGGAGTTCCAGCGCAGGGGCTGCTTCGCCAAGCTGTGCCACCGTCGCCCCAGCGGGGACGTGCGCCAGCCGGCTCTCGTGCTGCAGCCATCCGCCCAGTGCGGCGGCCAGTACGGCGATGCCAAGAATGACGAGGTTGTCGCGGCTCAGCATGCCGGCGCATTTCCTGCCCGGACGAGCCGGTCCGCGGCCAGGCCGATGCGTATCCCGTTCACCGTGCCGCTTCCTCCAGCGCCCGCGTCACCAGCGACGAGGTCAGTACCGTAGGCAGTTGCCGCCCTTCGCCGCCACCCTTCGGAAACACCACATACAGTGGCACGCCCGGCGAGTGGTATTGCTGCAGGAAGGTGGTGATCGCAGGATCTTCGTTGGTCCAGTCACCCTTCATGTAGATCGCGCCGGTGCGTTCGAGCGTGGCGCGGAATGCCGCGCCGTCCAGCACGGTGTGCTCGTTGGCTTTGCAGGTGATGCACCAGTCGGCGGTCATGTCCACGAACACCGGGGTGTTGGCGGCGCGCAGTTCGGCCAGCTTCGCGGCGCTATAGGGCACTGTACCGTCCCGGGTCGCCAAGGTTTTAGCCGTGGCCGGCACCTGCGCCAGCAGGTACAGCGGCGCCAGCGCAGCCAGCGCCAGCAAGGCGGTCAGTGTGTGGTGCAGCGGGCCGCGCCCGCGGCTGCGTTCGAACCACCACAGTGCCAGCGCCAGCAGCACCATCGCCACCAGCAGCAGGCCCACTGCATCGGCGCCGCGCTGGTTGGCAAGGACCCAGGCCAGCCATGCCGCAGTGAGATACATCGGGAAGGCCAGCACCTGCTTCAGCGTTTCCATCCAGCGCCCCGGCCTGGGCAGCCAGCGCGCCAGTGCGGGAACGAAGGCAACGGCGAGGAAGGGCAGGGCCAGGCCCACGCCGAGCATGAAGAACACCAGCAGCGCACTGAACGCCGGTGCGGCGAAAGCATAGGCCAGCGCGCTGCCCATGAACGGTGCGGTGCAAGGGCTGGCCACCACCACGGCGAGTACGCCGGTGAAGAAGTCGCCGACCACGCCGCCGCGATTTGCCAGCGCGGCACCCGCATTGCCCAGCGAGGCGCCGAACTGCACAACGCCGGACATCGAAAGGCCTAGCGCGAAAATCACGCAGGCCAGGGCCGCCACCAGCAGCGGCTGCTGCAATTGCGTGCCCCAGCCCAGGGCGTGCCCGGCCGAGCGCAGCGCGAGGATGGCCAGGCCCAGCGCGACGAAGCTCGTCAGCACGCCGGCGGTATAGGCCAGCGCGTGGCGGCGCCGGCGCGCGGGGTTCTCGCCGCTTTCCAGCAGGCCCACGGCCTTGATCGACAGCACCGGCAGCACGCAAGGCATCAGGTTGAGCACCAGGCCGCCACCCAGAGCCAGCAGCAGCGCGGCGAACAGACTGGTCTGGATCGGGCCGCCCGGCAGCGTTTCGGCGGGTGGGGCCGCCTTCGCGGCAGCACCCGCACCGGCGGCCGCGGGCGCGCCGGGCACGGTCACGCCGCTCGCCGCGGTGCCGCTTTGCAGGTCCACGGTCATGTCACGCGTGATCAGCGGATAGCACACGCCGCCGTCCTGGCAGCCGAGGAAGCTGGCTTCCAGCGTGAGCTGGCGGCGTTCCGCGATGTCGCCCTCGACCGCTACCGGCAGTTCGAGGTTGCCGAAATACACCGTCACTGCGCCAAGCTGTGCATCCTGGTGCACCACGCCGCCGGTCGGCCACGCGGGCGCGGCGAGCTTGAGGCCTTCCGCGTCCTTCAGGCGCAGCGCGATATGGTCGCGGTAGACGTAATAGTCCTTCGGCATCGTCCAGCGCAGCAGCAGGTGCTGCGAGTCTTGCGCCAGCGCGGTGAGCCGGAAGGCCTGTTCCGGCGGCAGCGGCAAGGATGCCGCGCCACCCGCCTGCAGCAGCGCCGCGGCCAGGGCGCTATTGCCGCCCGCAGGCGGCGTCGTGCCCGTCGCCGCGCTGGCGGGCAGCGGCAAGTCGAG
Organism: Dyella agri; assembly: GCF_044904705.1. Taxonomy (NCBI): domain Bacteria; kingdom Pseudomonadati; phylum Pseudomonadota; class Gammaproteobacteria; order Lysobacterales; family Rhodanobacteraceae; genus Dyella; species Dyella agri. Next base: position 67,310 of record NZ_JADIKL010000003.1, on the reverse strand, counting down.
GTGTTCGGTGTGCGGCGGGTAGCAGATCTTCGGCTCCACTTCGTGGCAGCCCTGGTACTGCACGCTCAGCTGCAGGCGGGTGGTGCCCGGCGCCACGGTGTAGGGCAGGCCGGCGTCCACGCCGTGGTGGTAGGTCTCCACCGGGCCGAGATAGGGGTCGTCGTGCTTCTCGCCGGGTGGCAGTTGTGCCTCGCCCAGCGTCACGCCGGGGCCGGCGGTGAACTTCATGCGGCCGCGATAAAGGTAGTAGTCCGGCGCGATCGTCCAGTGCAGCTTGAGCGTGCCGGGCGTGCCCGCATCTGCGCTGAGCTTGTAGGCCTCGGTCACCGGCAGGATGTTGTCGTCCTGCGTCTGCGCGTACGTTGCAGGGGCCAGCGCCGCCAGCAGGGCGAACAGCAGGCCCGTCAGCAGGGTTCGGTGGAAGATCTTCGGCATCACGACTCCGGCCAAGCGACGCTGCGGGGGCGAGACGGTCATTATGACGACTGGATGCCGGCAAGGTTCACGGCGCGACGTTCGCCCGCACCCACGCCAGATAGGCGGCATGGCCGCGCTCCACCGGCAGCGCGATCAGTTCGGGCAGTTCGTAGGGATGAAGTTCCAACAGACGCGCCTTGAGTGCATCGAGACGCCCGGCCGTGGTCTTGATCAGCAGCAGCTCTTCGCTGTCGGTACTCACCTCGCCTTGCCAGCGGTAGGTGGAGAGCACACCCGCTACGCGGTTGACGCAGGCGGCCAGTCGCTCGCCCACCAGCGTCTCGGCCAGCCGCTGCGCGCTGGCGGCGTCGGGGCAGGTGCAAAGGCAAAGCAGGATGGCGGAGTCGGGCATGGCGGCAATCGATGTCGAAATCCTACAGACCCCCTCGGGCATGGCGCCGGGCAAATGAGGGCTGGGTCGCAAGCGGGGCAGCTTAGTGCACTGCAGGTGCTGCCGGTCGGACGCATGGGGCATCAGGCGGATTTCGATGGTGGAGGGCTCTTGAAAGCGGCCTGAGTCCACCCCATCCGCTGTCCTAAGGGTCGAATCGGGTGATGTCGCACACGCCGCACTTGCAGCGAGGGCTTGCATCGCTAGAATTGGCACTCATCTATGGCGAGTGCTAACAGCGGTCTCCCGGGCCGGCCTGTCAGTCCTCAAACCACATTCCACCACCTAGCTTGGGAGCCACCCATGAGCAAACTGCGTCCGCTGCACGATCGCGTCATCGTCAAGCGCCTGGAAGAGGAGCGCGTCTCCGCCGGCGGCATCGTCATCCCCGACAGCGCCACCGAGAAGCCCACCCGCGGCAAGGTGATCGCCGCCGGTACCGGCCGCATCCTGGAAGACGGCAACGTCCGTCCGATGAGCCTGAAGGAAGGCGACGTGGTGCTGTTCGGCAAGTACGCCGGCCAGGAAATCAAGATCGACGGCGAAGAGCTGGTCTTCCTGAAGGAAGACGACATCGTGGCGGTCATCGAGGGTTGATCGACCGCTGATTGGCCGAGCGCGGAAAGCGCGCACGCCAGTCGCCTTCGGCTCCTTCCCGCACCCCTTTCGCAAGATTGCCCGTACCTAATTTCAAAATTTTTCAAGGAAAAATTTTATGGCCGCTAAAGAAGTCCGCTTCGGCGAAGACGCCCGCTCGCGCATCCTGAAGGGCGTCAACACGCTCGCCAACGCCGTCAAGGTCACCCTGGGCCCGAAGGGCCGCAACGTCGTGCTCCAGAAGAGTTTCGGCGCCCCCACCGTCACCAAGGACGGCGTGTCCGTGGCGAAGGAGATCGAGCTGGCCGACGCCTACGAGAACATGGGCGCGCAGATCGTCAAGGAAGCCGCCTCGAAGACCTCCGACAACGCCGGTGACGGCACCACCACCGCGACCGTGCTGGCCCAGGCGTTCATTCGCGAAGGCATGAAGGCCGTTGCCGCCGGCATCAACCCGATGGACCTGAAGCGCGGCATCGACAAGGCCGTGATCGCCGCTGTGGCCGAGCTGAAGAACCTCAGCAAGCCCACCGCCGACGACAAGGCGATCGCCCAGGTCGGCACCATCTCCGCCAACTCCGACAGCGCCATCGGCGACATCATCGCCACGGCGATGAAGAAGGTCGGCAAGGAAGGCGTGATCACCGTCGAGGAAGGCTCGGGCCTGGAGAACGAGCTGGACGTGGTCGAGGGCATGCAGTTCGACCGCGGCTATCTGTCGCCGTACTTCATCAACAACCAGCAGAGCCAGCAGGTCGAGCTGGAAGACCCGTTCATCCTGCTCTACGACAAGAAGATCTCCAACGTGCGCGAGCTGCTGCCCGTGCTCGAAGGCGTGGCCAAGGCCGGCAAGCCGCTGCTGATCGTCGCCGAGGAAGTGGAAGGCGAGGCGCTGGCCACCCTGGTGGTCAACACCATCCGCGGCATCGTCAAGGTCGCCGCCGTCAAGGCGCCGGGCTTCGGTGATCGTCGCAAGGCGATGCTGGAAGACATGGCCATCCTGACCAACGGCCAGGTGATCTCCGAGGAAGTGGGCCTGCAGCTCGAGAAGGCCACCGTGGCCGATCTGGGCCGCGCCAAGAAGATCGTGGTCACCAAGGAAAACAGCACCATCATCGACGGTGCCGGCGAAGCCGAGAAGATCCAGGCCCGTATCAAGCAGATCAAGGCGCAGATCGAGGAGACCTCCTCCGACTACGACCGCGAGAAGCTGCAGGAGCGCGTGGCCAAGCTGGCCGGCGGCGTGGCGGTGATCAAGGTTGGCGCCGCGACGGAAGTCGAGATGAAGGAAAAGAAGGCCCGCGTGGAAGACGCCCTGCACGCTACCCGTGCGGCGGTGGAAGAAGGCGTGGTGCCGGGCGGCGGCGTGGCGCTGATCCGCTCGCTGAAGGCGATCGAAGGCCTGAAGGGCGACAACGAGGACCAGAACCTCGGCATCGCCATCACCCGTCGTGCGCTGGAAGCGCCGCTGCGCGAGATCGTGTTCAACGCCGGCGCCGAGCCGTCCGTGATCGTCAACCAGGTCAAGGAAGGCCAGGGCAACTTTGGCTACAACGCCGCCACCGGCGAGTTCGGCGACATGATCGCGTTCGGCATCCTGGACCCGACCAAGGTCACCCGTTCGGCGCTGCAGTACGCCTCCTCCGTGGCGGGCCTCGCCATCACCACCGAAGCGATGGTGGCTGAGCTGCCGAAGAAGGAAGAGCACAACCACGGCGGCGCCCCCGGTGGCATGGGCGGCATGGGCGGCATGGATTTCTGATGCCCCCGTCGGCACCGTCGATCCGATGGCGCCGGCCAACATGCAGCCATCCATGGCCGCACCGCTCGCCAAGAGCGGCGCAACACGAAAAAACCCCGCTTCGGCGGGGTTTTTTCGTGGGGTTGTGCGAAAGGCTGGGCGTCGCTGGATCAGGCGCTTGGCCATGCCCTGCTGGCGCGACTGCCCGACAGAAGTATCTTGACGAGGAAGCGGATCTGCGCCGGCTCGTGGGTATCGACCTTCACCACGGGCAGGCGGAATCCTTCCGCGACCAGGGCGGCGCGGAACGCATCCAGCCGGAATTCGGGGGCGAGGTCGCTGCGCGTCACGCCGACGGTAAAGCTGGCGCCCGGCGCCAGATGGGAAAATTCATCGAGCATCGATGTGGTGTAGGCGAGCCGTTGCGGGTCGCAGGCATTCACCAGGACGAGTACGCCGGTGGCGCCATCGCAGACCATTGGCCACATGAAGTCCAGGTGCCGCTGCCCGGGAACACCGTGGATGTGCAGCAGCTCTCCGTCGTCCAGCCTGGCGGTGGTGTAGTCCAGCGTGAACTTTGCCTCCGCCTGGCCGATGCCCACCGGCATCCGGGTGCTCACCGGGGCGACGTCGGAAAGGGACTCGATGACCGTGGTCTTGCCGGATTCCATGTTGCCGACGAATACCAGTTTGTGCTCGAAACAGCCGCTGCTGGCGTCGCAATCCGGGAGCTCTTGCACGACTGGCTCCAGGCTGGGAGCGGTGGTATTGCGAGGGCGGACACTTGCCGGACTCCAGATGTGGCTCGGCATGCCCTGCCGCATTTCGTTGTTTCTTGTTTTGGTTCTTGGCACTGGGGCAATCCTTGGCATGCGTGCCATGGCCGAAGCGGTTTCTGCTTCTGCAAGGCAGCACGACGGGAGCGGCTCCAACCGCAGGACCGATGGACCGGCACATCCGGGGAAAAGGTGGAGCGCGCGTTTCGTCTGGTGCGCTCCAAGCTAATCGACCAAGGTCTTGCTCGAAATAGGAAAACTCTTAAAAGCGACGTGCGCATGTGCGGGAGCAGGGCATGGCCCTGCAGATCACGCACGAGAAATCCCCTGGTGCGCTGGCAAGCGTAAACCCGATGCAGCGTGGCGGTGTCAGCTGATTCCGGATGGATTGGAACTCAATGCACCCCGGTTGCCGGCGCGGCGACCGCGGATGCCTGGCTGGCGGCAGAGGCGGTTGTCGGCGCAGCTGTTGTCCCCACCACTTTTGCCAGCAAGGCTTGCAGCTTGCGGGTCATGCGTAGCTGCTCGACGCTGGCCATGGACTGGTCGAGCTTCTGGGTGGCGGCGTCTTCGTCCGGTTGCGGGGCGCCGGGGGCGCGGGTGAGCGTGGCCAGCGACGGGCCAATCAGCTCGGTGAGCGTGTAGTAGGGATCGTCGTGGATGCCGGCGGCCGCGAGCAACCTGCCAGGCAGCAGCCATGCAGCGGTGTCTTCGTGCACGGCCTGGCCAGTGGCGTGCGGATCGACCAGCAGCCAGGTGCCGGCTTGCGCGAGCATGTCCTGTCCGTTGACGAAGCCGTCGATGCGGTAGCTGTCGGTGAGCGCGGGCAGGTGGTCGCCGTAGAACAGCAGCAAGGTGGAGCGCTGGCGCTTGGCCAGCCATGCGGCGAGCCGGCCGAGTTCCTGGTCGGCGTGTTGCATGTGGTAGAGGTAGGTCTGCAGCTCCCGCTTGTCCTTGCCTTCGATGCCGGCGGGCACCGCGATCGCGTCGCGGGCGGCGGTGTCCTTCGGCTCCACGTCGTAGGGACCGTGCGCCTCGATGCTGATCGCGAAGACGAACTGCGGCGGCCCGCTGTCCTTGAGCTGGCGCATGATCTCGTCGGTCATCGCGCTGTCGGCCATGTATTTGCCGTCGTTCGGCGCATCGGGCGGGAACGCGGACTGCGAGACGAAGTGCTGGAAGCCCAGTGTCTTGAACGCGGTATCGCGGTTCCAGAACGTGGGATCGTTGCCATGCACCGCCACCGTGGCGTAGCCATGGTCGTCCAGCACATGGACGAGGCTGGGCAGCGGCTTGCGGCCGATCTGCAGATAGGGAAACTGCAGGTTGTCGAAATAGCGCAGCGACAAGCCGGTGAGCATTTCGAACTCGGTCCGGATGGTGCCGCCGCCAAAGGTAGGCACGTGCAGTGCGCCGCTGATGCCGTGCTGGGCCAGCCGGTGCAGGTTGGGGGTAAGGTCGTCGTTCGCGTAGCCCTTCATGATGCGCGGGTCGAAGAACGATTCGCTCTGGATCACCACGATGTCAGGCAGCACAGCGGCGTTCGGCGTCTGCAGGTGTTGGCGCAGCGCGTCCGCGGACTGGCCGATCAGCTGTTCGGCGACGGCGTGATCGGGTTTCGGCTTCTGCTGGCCGTACTGCAGGTGGAACATCACCAGCTCGCTGAACAGGCCGGAATGCACGCGGGTGGAAGCGGCCGACCACGGCTCCAGCCACAGCACGCGGCTGTTGTAGATCTTGGCCCAGCCGCTCCAGCCACCGAGCAGGCTGCCCAGCAGCAGCGCCAGCACGCCGCCGGCCAGGAGGCGCTTGCCGCCGGTGCGGCGCTCGAACAGCGGCGGCTCCAGCCGCCACATCGCGATCAGGATCAACACACCGGCGATCATCGCCAAGTACGGCCATGGGCTGTGCGGCAGGTAGCCGGCCAAGAGATGGAACCCGCCTTTGCGCAATTGGCCCGCCATGCGGAAATCCGCTGGCAACAGTGGCGTGCCGAGGTTCGCCGCCTTCAGCGTGCTGATGCCGTAGAGCAGCCCCTGCAGCAGGTAGGCCAGTCCGAACGACAGCAACAGCCGGCGCGTCATCACCAGCAACAGACCGGCAAACAGCAGGCCGGGCCATGCATTGGCGATGGGGAAGCGCGGCTGGTCCAGCAGGCGCAGCGGCAACACGCCCATGCCGCCGTCGAGCAAGCCGGTGAGCAGCACGAAGACCAGCGTCATCGCCAGGATCAGGGCGATGCGCGGTGCCGTGCGGCGAAGTACGGGGACAGCAGATGGGGGCATGGCGGAACCGGGGGCTCGGTTGTCATGGATATTGAACAGTGCGGCCATGAACGACCGCCCGTTTGATTCTCGCAATCAGGGGTGATTGCGAGGAAATCGAAGGGTGCGGCCATGGATGGCTGCCGATTTGATTCCCGGGATCAGGGATGATTGCAAAGGAACAGTAATCAGGATGACATGAATCGATTGTTCGCCGTGGGGCGGGCCGCAACCGGCGGGGGAGCCCTCCTGCAACGCGTCAGCCCGGTCAAGGTGCACCGGCGCGCCTGCCGATCCGTGCCCCGGCTGCGGCACAATGGCCCGATGCCTGTTTCCGCCCACGAATCCTCCGCACTGCGCGCCCTGGTCGACGACCGCTATGCCGAGCTGGCCGCCCGGTGCCGCGCGGCCGGCGTCCCCCTGCACGACGACGCTGGCGTGGCCGAGCGCATCCGTCGCACCTTGGCCGCCAGCGATTTCGCATTCGAGGCCTGGCGTGGGCAGCCGGCGCTGCTGTCGCCCGCGGGGCTGGAACGCCTGCGTTCGAACGCCGATGCCGCGGCACGCATCGACGCGCTCAGACTGCCGGAAGACGAAGTGCAGACGCTGGCCGCGCTGCGCCGCTTCCGTCACGCCGAGGCGCTGCGACTGGTGTTCCGCGACGTCAACGCGCTGGACGAGCTGCCGGAGACTCTGTCCGCCACCAGCGTGCTGTACGAGTCGTTGCTGGAGGCGGCGCTGGGCTGGTCCGAACGCGCATTCGCTGCGCGCTATGGCCATGCGCGCAGTCGCGAGGGTGAACGGCAGCGGCTGGTGGTGGTGGGTTTCGGCAAGCTGGGCGGCGCCGAGCTCAATTTCTCCTCTGACATCGACCTGGTGCTGGCCTACCCGCACGGCGGTGAGAGCGACGGTGCGCGCGTACTCGACAACGGCGAGTACTTCGTACGGCTGGGCCGGCAACTGGTGCGCCTGCTCAACGAGCCGACGGTGGACGGCATCTGCGCACGCGTCGACCTGCGCCTGCGGCCGTTCGGCAACGCGGGGCGGCTGGCGCTGTCGTTCTCGGCGATGGAGCAGTACTACCAGCGCGAGGGCCGCGACTGGGAGCGCTATGCGTGGATCAAGGCGCGCCCGGTGGCCGGCGACCGCGCTGCCGGCAAGCGGCTGCAGGAGTTGTTGCGGCCCTTCATCTATCGCAAATACCTCGACTACACCGCATTCGCCGGCTTGCGCGAGATGAAGGCGCTGATCGACGCCGAGGTGGCGCGCAAGGATCTCTCGGACAACCTCAAGCTCGGTTCCGGCGGCATCCGCGAGATCGAGTTCATCGTGCAACTCACCCAGCTGATCCGCGGCGGCCGCGAACCCTCTCTGCGCGTGCGCGGCCTGCTGCCGGCGCTGGCCGCGTGCGAAGCGCGCGGCCACATTCCCGCGATGCGCGCCAAGGCTTTGCGCGAGGCCTACGTGTTCCTGCGTCGGCTGGAGAACCGCGTGCAGATGCTGCGCGACGCTCAGACCCACGACATCCCCGACGACGCCTTGAGCCGCGAGCGCATCGCCGCAGGGCTGGACTGGCCGGCGTGGGAGCCGCTGGCTGCAGCGCTGGCGAAGCACCGCGAGATCGTCGCCACCGAGTTCGCCGCCGTGCTGATGCCGCAGGGCGGGCGCGACGTCCGCGTGCCGGCGGCGGATGCGGCGCTGTGGCAGGCGGCCTGTGCCGGAACACTGGAGGTCGGAACGCTGGAGGCCAGCGGATTCGTGCCGGGCGCGGAAGTGGCCGACGCTCTCGCCAAGCTGCCGCAGGGCGGCGCGGTGCGCGCGATGTCGGTGCGTTCGCGCGAACGGCTGGATCACCTGATGCCGCAGCTGATCGCCGCCGCACGCGGCAGCGTGGCGCCGGCGCCCTGCCTGCTGCGCCTGTGTCGATTGACCCAGGCGGTGGCGCGGCGCTCGTCCTATCTCGCCCTGCTGGAGGAGCAGCCCGCCGCGCGCAAACGCTTGGTCGCACTGTTCGCCGACAGCGCCTTGCTGGCCGAACAAGTGATCGCGCAACCGCTGCTGCTCGACGACGTGCTCGATCCGCGCATCGACCAGTTGCCGCTGAAGCGCGCCGACATCGGCGCCGAGATCGCCCGCGTGCTGTCCACGCTGGAAGAACGCGAGGCCGAGGCCGAACTGGAGCGTATCAACGAGTTCCAGTCCTCCACCGCGTTCCGCCTCGGCCTTGCCTTCAACGATGGCCGCGCCGATGCCGCCGCTACCGCGCGCCGTCTCGCCGCGCTGGCGGAATCGGTGGTGGGCGCAGTCACCGCGCTGGCCGAGCGCGAGCTGGTCGCCCAGCACGGCCGCCTGCCGGGCGAGGGTTCCGGTTTCGCGGTGCTTGGTTATGGCAGCCTCGGCGGCGAGGAACTCGGCTTCGCCTCCGATCTCGACCTGGTGTTCGTCTACGACGGCCGGCGTGCGCAAGCAATGAGCGACGGCGCACGGCCGATCGAAGGCGCACGCTGGTACCAGCGTCTCGCCCAGCGCGTGATGAACTGGCTCACCATACCCACCCGCGCCGGGCGCTTGTACGAGGTGGACACGCGGTTGCGGCCGGACGGCTCCAAAGGTCTGCTGGTGGGCAGCCTCGATGCCTTCATTGCCTACCAGCAGAGCCGTGCATGGACCTGGGAACACCAGGCTCTGCTGCGCGCCCGTCCGGTGGCCGGCGATGCTGGGTTGGGCGCCGCACTGTCCGCGGTGCGGCGCGACATTCTCGGCGCGCCACGTGAGCGCACGACGGTGCTCGACGAAGTGAGCCAGATGCGCCGACGCTGGCGTGCCGAGCGCGATCGCTCCGACGAACGCCAGCTCGATCTCAAGCAAGGTCGCGGTGCTTTGCTCGACATCGAATTTGCGCTGCAGGGACTGGTGCTGGCGCATGCCGCGCGGCATCCCGCTCTGTTGGGTGTCACCGCCACTGCCGCGCTGCTTGCCGCCTGCCGCGATGCGGGCCTGCTCGACGCAGCGCAATCGTCCGTGCTGGCGGCCGCGCATGCGGGCCTGTTGCAGCGCTCGCTGGTCTGCACGCTGGATGCGCGCCCGCGCATCGCACCGCGCGACAGCGTGCTGGAGACTCTGTGCAGCAAGGTGATCGAGGTTACGCGGGCGCTGGGCTTCGCGTTCGACTGAGCGCAAAAGCGTGGGGCGAACGGCCGGCAGCAAGGCCGGCCGTTATCCGCGATAGAGCAATGCCGCGTTCAGTGCACGAGCGCAGGTGCGGCCAGCGGCATGCTTACGACATACTCGATCGATTCGAGGCTGTCCTTGCTGGATTCGTGATAGCCGCCGCCGTAGAACTTGCGCGCCCAGTCGGCATAGCGCTCGAGCTTGGTGGGCATGTGATCACTGCGCGTGATGAGATCGCAGGCATAGGGAGAGCTGGCAAACGCGTCGAACATGTTCATGACGACACCTCCTCTCTGGACGCACCATGTGGTGATGGTGCGATGCTGGCCGCCAGCCTCCCCGCAGGGATGTGCATCGATGGCCAAGCTGGCGTCCGGGATTTTGTGCGCTGCCGGGCAAGCGCCACTATTGGACGCCGAGTCACGGTGCAGCAGCCGTGAATTTCGGGCGATATGGAAGTGGGGAGGTCGTTCCGCGCGGGTACGGCGGGATCAGCGTCCAGCCATGCGCCGTTGCAGTTCGGCTGCGATCGCGGCGGTCTCGCGCAGCGGCGGCTGGCGGACGGGGGCGGCGGCATCGAGCTCGTGCAGCAACCCGCGTTCGCGCAGGGCATGGTGGAAGCGTGCGAGCTTGTCCGGCAGTGCGGCGTTGACCAACGTGTGCACGGCGCAGCCGACCGCACAGGCTTCGCTGAGCATGTTCACCGAATCGGGCGTGACCACCAGCCGGTCGGCCCAGCCGAGTACGCCGGGATAGGGATTGCGGCCGTCGTCGGGACCGGACCACACCAGACCCGGCACGTCGGTCAGGGCCCGGCGGAAGATATCCAGCACGTCCGGCGGCGTGCGCCGCGAGGCCAGCACGAGCAGGCTGCCACCCTCGCGGCCATGGCGGCCGAGCAAGTGCGTGGCCAGTTCGTGCGCGTAGCCGGCATCCAGCGCCAGTTGCTTGCGCGGGCCGCCCAGCAGCACGCCCACGCGCGGCTGCGGCAGCGCTTCGAAACCGGGGCAGGCATCGCGGCCGTCGGCCAGCCAGTCCTCGTCCACCGGGTTCAGCGAGCCCAGTGGGGTGAGCACGTTGGGGCCGCCGAGCTGGTCGTGGCGTGGTGCGATCACCGTATCCCAGTGCGCCGGATCGATGCGCGGGTCGAGGATCTGCACGGTGTGGCACTGCCCGTGCGAGAGGCGGCGCAGCATGCGGGTGAACAGTGCCGCGGCCCGCCCGCAGCCAATCGCCAACCGCGGCCACGGCGGGGCGAACAGGCCTCGGTGGGCGGCCGGCAGCGCCAGGCGACCGCCCAGCGCGAAACGCGGTGCCAGCCACGACCAGGGCGCGCGTGGTTCCAGCAGCAGGTGGCGCACCGGCAGGCCCATCATCTCGGCCAGCGCCAGTGCTTGCCGCTGGTTACCCGCGGAGGCATCGGTGATGGCCCAGCACTCCTCCCTCACGCCCGGCATGCGGTAAGGCGCTGTGGGATTGTTTCCTGTGCGTGCACGCTGCGTTGCTCCCGATCGCGTTTCTGGCTTGGCGGCGTGTCGATACACTGGGCGCCGGCATTGTTGCCGCCGAGCCGGCGACTTGGAGAATACCCGCGATCAGCGGGTTTTCCGAGGTGACGGCGATGGCTAGTTGGCGACTCGCTTTCGCCGGAACACCGGTCACCCGACCGAACACCCACTACTGCGGAGAATTCACATGCGCGTGTTTCGTTGCCTCCTGATCGCGGGCCTGCTCGGCGCCGCGGCCACCGTCCAGGCCAGCCCGGTCACCTACAAGCTGGATCCGGGTCATACCATGGTGCTGTTCAGCTGGAACCACTTCGGCTATTCCAATCCCACCGCCGACTTCGGCCTGGGCGAGGGCACGCTGGTATTCGACCAGCAGAATCCGGCGAAGTCCTCGGTGGACGTGACGCTGCCGCTGGACAAGCTCGACACCCATGTGCCGGCGCTGGACCAGCACCTCAAGGAAGCCGATTTCTTCGACGCCGCCAAGTACCCGGTGGTGACGTTCAAGAGCACCAGCGTCGAACCGGCTGGCGGCAACCACTTCAAGGTCGTGGGTAACCTCACCGTGCACGGCGTGACCAAGCCGGTGACGCTGGACGCGACGCTGAACCGGGTCGGCCCGCATCCGATGACCAAGTCGCAGGCGATCGGTTTCGACGCCACCGCCACCGTGAAGCGCTCGGATTTCGGCGTAGGTGCCTACGTGCCGATGGTGGGCGACGAGATCACGATCCACATCACCACCGAAGGCGCGGTGCCGAAGGCGAAGTAAGCCGCGGCATCCGGAAAAGAAAAAACCCGCGCCGGCGACGGCGCGGGTTTTTTGTCGCCGAACCGGCTCAGTTCGCTTTCACGCCGGCATCCTTCAGCGAAGCCAGCTGGTTGAGGTCGATGCCGGCCACGGCCTGTTTCAGCTGGTCGATGCTGTCGGCATTGCCATGCGCCTTCACTGTGAAGCGCTTGCCGACGATCAGACTGTATTCGCCGTACTTCGACTGCGTGTCCCAGGCTTCGTGCACGAGGTTGCCGCCGGCGGTGTAGGTCTTTTCGTAACCGTGCTCAGTCTCCCGCTCCTCCTCCGGCGCCATCGCACTGGCCAGCGCCATCAAGCCCTTGGCGCCACCGGTGTCGGAAACCTCGAGGGTGATGTGCTGGCTGTTGTCGGCGCTTGCGTAGTCGGCGCTCGCCTCGGAAATCTGCATGCCCATCGCCGCGTTGCGCTGGGCCGACAGGTTGGTGCGCTTGAGGCTGCCGAGGCTGTCGGGCAGGAAGGCCTTGATCTGGTCGGGCGCCAGCGCCTCGACGCTGCCATCGCTGCCTGCCATCGCGCCCATCATCTTGCCGGCCGCCGCGGCCTGGGCCTGGCTGTCGCCGGATTTCTGCGCGGCCTCCATGTCCTTGCTGGCCTGCTCGGCGCGCTGGCTCATCGCAGCGAGCCGGCCCATCGCGCTGTTGCTTTCGATGCTGACGTTGCCGCTGTTGCTCATCGCGGCACCGCTGAGCATGGCGGCGCCGGCCATGCCGGCGACGATCAGGCCGATGATCCAGCTCAGCACGATCGCGATGACCACGCTGACCGCGGTGTAGCCGCCGGCCTTGTCCTCTGGGCATTTCATGGTGTGCGGCAGGCCGAGGTAGAGCAGGTAGATGCCGTAGATGGCGCCGGCGAGGGCGATCAGCCAGCCCAGCCACGGCACGATCACCGCGATGCCGGCGACCCAGGTGGCGGTCCACGAATAGGCCACCACCTTCAGCGCCTGGGTCATGTCCTTCTGGCCGCCGAAGCTCGGTGCCAGCGCGTTGATGATCAATGCCATCACGTAGGCCAGCACCAGCGACAGCAGGTAGCCCAGCACCAGCTGGGTGATGCCGGCGCCGATCGAGTTGCGGACGGTCATGCCGAAGGCGCTGCTGCCGATCAGGCTACCCTTGATGAAGTGGGCGATTGCCGGCAGCGCGGCGACGATGACGATGTAGCCGGAGTACAGGCTGGTGGTGGTGGCCGGTTCGGTGGCGATGACGGGCCACTCGGTCCTCGGCGTGCTCAGGATGGCCTTGATGCGATCGATGATCTTGCCGAAATCCATGGTCGACCCCCGCTGCAAGTGCCGGCCGAACCGGCTGGCTGTTGCCTCGCGGCGCGTGGCATAGGGCCCTGTACCGCGCCGTCCCCGTTGCTTCCCCTGCCGGCTTGCGCCGAGCGCCGGTAGCATAGCGCAGCCTGCTACCATTGGCGGTCCCGCATCCAGCCTGGAGCCATCCCATGTCTGCCCCTGTCGCGGCGGTCACGCCGATCCCGGCGAATGCCGAAAATCGTTACGAAGTGACGCGCGCCGACCTGCCGCTGTCGTGCCCGATGCCGGGCATGGCGCTGTGGAATTCGCACCCGAAGGTGTACCTGCCGATCGTCGACGATGGCGGCGAGTCGGTTTGTCCTTATTGCGGAGCACGTTACGTCCTGCGCGACTGATTGATCCAGTCTTCAGGATGGTGGCGGCATTGTTCTTGCTTGGATTTCAGGATGAAACTCATGCATCAGGATGCAGGCCCGCAGGCGGGAACCATGTCCGGCAGTGTCGACTCCACACCGCGACTGACCGTCGTCCAGCTGATCCCCGCGCTGCAGTCCGGCGGCGCGGAGCGTTCCGCGCTGGAGGTCGCGCGCGCGCTGGTGCAGGCGGGGCATCGCTCGGTGGTGATCTCTGCCGGCGGGCGCCTGGTGGAACAGCTCCTGGCCGAGGGCAGCGAACACATCACGCTGGATATCGGCCGCAAATCGCTGGCTACCCTGTGGCGGCTCGGTGCTCTGCGCCGGCATCTGCGTGAGCTCAGGCCCGACATCGTCCACGCGCGCTCGCGCGTACCGGCGTGGCTGGGCTGGTGGGCATTGAAGGGGCTCGATCCGCGGCCGCACTTCGTCACCACGGTGCACGGGCTCAACTCGCCCGGCCGCTATAGCGCAATCCTGCTGCGGGGCGAACGCGTGATCGTGGTATCGCAGACCTTGCGCGACTACGTGCTCGGTCATTACCGATGGCTGGAGCCGGGCAGGGTGCGGGTGATCCCGCGCGGCATCGACCCGGAGGCATTCCCCTACGGCCATCGTCCGGACGAGGCGTGGAAGCGGGCGTTCTTCGCCGAGTATCCCGCGCTGGCCGGTGCACCGCTGCTAACCCTGCCGGGTCGCGGTAGCCGACTCAAAGGGCACCATGACGCGATCGAGCTGCTGGCCGACCTCAAGCGCCGCGGTATCGACGTGCGCCTGCTGCTGCTGGGAGTGATCGAGGCCGGCCGCGAGGCGTACGTGGAAGAGCTGCGCAAGCTGATCCGCGATCGTGGCGTGGAGGCGCAGGTGGTGCTGACGCCGCCGCGCAGCGACGTGCGCGACGTGTACGCGATCTCCAGCCTGATCCTGCAATTGTCGAACAAGCCCGAATCCTTCGGCCGCACCGTGATCGAGGCGTTGTCGCTGTGCCGGCCGGTGCTGGGCTACGCGCATGGCGGCGTGGGCGAATTGCTGGCCGAGCTGTATCCCGCCGGCCGCGTGCCGCCGGGCGACCGCGAGCGGCTGGTGGAACGCGCCGCCGAACTGCTGCGCGTGGCGCCGCCGATCCCGATGCTGCAGTCTTATCGGCTGGAAGACATGCAGCAGGCCACCTTGTCGCTGTACGGGGACGTGGTCGCCGGCTGAACCCCTACAATGCGGGATCGTCGTCTTGCCGGTTCCTGCATGATCTCAGCGATCGATTCGCTCAAGACCGCCCTGCGCTCGCCGCTGCTGCCGTTCTGGCTGGTGATCGCGCTGCTGCCGTTCGGGCGCAGCAGCGAATTCGGCACCTTCCTTTGTGTGGTCGGGGCGATCCTGCTGTTTGCGCGCACGCCACAGGCGTGTCGCGATTTGCCCGGCGCGCGCCTGCTGTCGTGGCTGCTGGCAGCCTACATCGGCGCGGCGCTAATCTCGGCCTTCGATTCGCTGGCGCCGGGCAAGAGCTGGAGCACAGTGGCCGCGCTGCTGCGCTACCTGCCGCTGGGCATGTACGCCTGCTTCGTGATCCGCGACGAGCGCCGCCTGCAGGCGTTGTATGTGGCGGTGGCCTGTGTGCTGGCGTGGTGGGTGCTGGACGCATGGGTGCAGGCCTTTACCGGCTGGAGCCTCGGTGGGCATGCAGAGGCCGAGCGCATCTCTGGCATCTTCGGCGCGCGCAACCTCAAGCTCGGGCCCACGCTGGCGGTGCTGTCGCCGTTCGCACTGTGGGCGGCGCGGCGACGCTGGGGCTTGCCGGGACTGGTCGCGGCCTTCCTGCTGCTGCTGGGGCCGGTGCTGCTGGCCGGCTCGCGCGCGGCATGGCTGTGCTACGGGCTGGTGGCGCTGGCCTTTGCATGGCGGGAGGCGAGTTCGTGGCGCCGCTTCGCGCTGTATGGCGGCCTGTGTGCCATGGTGCTGGCGCTGGCCGGCGGTATCGCGTGGCATACCTCCAGCCGTTTCGAGGCGCGCATGCAGCGCACCATGGACGCGCTGCACGGCACGCATCGTGGACTGGACGAGGCGCTCACCGGACGGCTCGATATCTGGCGCGACAGCCTGGCGATGGTCGCCGCGCATCCGTTCAACGGCGTGGGCGTGCGTGCCTTTCGCTACGCCTATCCGCAGTTTGCGCCAGCGAACGATCACTTCGTAGTGGCCGAGTCCTGCGGCGAAGGCGAGGGCGCCTGCCACGCGCATCAGATCGTGCTGGAGATCCTCACCGAGACCGGCGGCATCGGCCTCGTGCTGTGGCTCGCGGCGGTGGTGCTGGCGTGGCGCGCCTGGCGGCGCGTGGGGGCCGCGGCGCGCGAACGGGCGTTCCCGGCCACGCTGGCGCTGGGTGTGATGCTGTTCCCGCTGAACACCCATCTGGCCTTCTATTCGGCATGGTGGGGCTTGCTGTTCGCCTGGTTGCTGGGGTTGTGGTGTGCGAGTTTGTTTGTTGCCGGCATCCCTGCCGGCAGAGCAGAGCCCGGCATCCCTCCCGGACTTTTCAAAGAAGCGCTTCCCCGGGAGGTTCGCGATGGCGCGTGAACCGCTGTCAGTGGTGGTCATCACCTTGAACAACGCGGCCACACTGGATGCCTGCCTGTCCGGCGTGGACTGGGCGGACGAGATCGTGGTGCTGGACTCGGGTTCGACCGACGATACGTTGGAGATCGCGCGGCGCCATGGTGCGCGCGTGGATACACATCCGTTCGACGAATTCGGCCCGCAGAAGCAGCGTGCGATCGGCATGGCCAGCCACGACTGGATCTTGAATCTCGACGCCGACGAGGTGCTCTCGCCGGCCAGCCGCGCAGTGATCGAGCGAGCGCTCACTGCGCCGAAGCATGCCGGCTTCCGCCTACCGCGGCGCGAGCGCATGTTCTGGACGGTGCAGCACCCCTGGAGCTGGCGCAACGCCCACCTGCGCCTCTACGACCGTCGCCGCGGCCGCATGAACGACGTGGAGATCCATTCGGCGATGGAAGTGGACGGCCCGGTGAAAACGCTGTGGCGCGCGGACTTCGTCAACGACAGCGACCCCGACATCGCCGGCCGCATCGATCGCATCAACCGCTATAGCAGTGCGCTGGTGGCCAACAAGCTGCGCCGCCGCCAACGCTTCACCGGCGTGCGCATGGTGATCTACCCGCCCGTGTTCTTTTTGCGCCAATACCTGCTCAAGCGCTACTTCCTCAATGGCTGGGCCGGCTTCATCGCCAGCGTGGTCGGCGCGAACTACGTGTTCCTGAAGTACGCCAAGCTGTACGAGGCGCGACGACGAATGCACTGAAGAGTGCGGCCATGGATGGCCGCCCGTTTGATCTTCGCGATCATGGATGATCGCAAAGGATAAGGCGTGCGGTCATGGATGGCTGCCCGTTTGATCTCCGCGATCATGGATGACCGCAAGGGATAAGGCGTGCGTCATGGATGGCCGCCGTTTGATCTCCGCGATCACGGATGCTCGCAAAGCAACGACAGCGGCTTCAGCGACCGGCTTCGCCCAGCTGGCGCACGAATTCGGCGGCGATCACCGGCGTGCTGAAGTGCTGCAGCGCGAAATCGCGTGCGGCAGCCGCCATCGGCAAGCACGTGGCGTCGTCGCACAACGCCAGGATGCCGTCGCGCCATGCCGCGCTGTCGCCTGGCGGCAGCAGCAGGCCGGTGACGCCGGGCTGCAGTGTTTCCGGGATGCCGAAAGCATCGCTGCACAGCACCGGCACATTGCAGGCCTGCGCCTCCACCGGAGTGCGGCCGAAGGCTTCCGTTGCGATCGAGGGGAAGGCCAGCAGCGACAGCGCGTTGTAGTACGGAGCCGCGTCGGCAACCCAGCCGAGCTGGTGGTGACGAGCGGGGAACGGCGAAGCGGCGATGCTGTCGCGCAATCGCTGCGTGTCGATGCCGTCGCCCAGCCACAGGCAATGCAGGCGTGGTTCCTGCGCCATCGCCGCGTTGGCGGCATCGAGCAAGGTGTAGATGCCCTTGCCTGCGTGCAGGCGGCCGAAGCAGCCGAGCACGAGCGCGCTTTCGTCCAGTTCCAGCTGCTGCAGCAGCGCGGCGCGTTGCGCCGGATCCGGCCGGCACTGCTCCATGTCCACCGGGTTGTACAGCACTTGCACGCGCCCGGCGGGCATGCCGTGTTCGATGTAGTCGCGGCGCGCATATTCGGATACCGCGAAGAAGCGCTGCGCGCAGCGCGCCACCAGTCGCGCCGAGAGCCGGTTCATCGGCTTGAGGCGATGGCGGAACAGCGCCACCGGGATGCCGAGCAGGCGGCCGATCAGGATCAGCGGCCAGTATTCCTTGCCGAAGTCCCCGACCAGCCAGTCCGGTTTCAGGCGGCGTGCGGCGGCGATGGTGGCGCGGTAGCCGCGCAGATCGAACACGTTGCGGAAGCGCCCCGCATGCAGGCGCACCGCCGAGCCGGCCAGCGCCTTCGCCATTGGCGCATCCGGGTGCACCACCGCCTCCACCGTGTGGCCGGCAGCGGCCAGCGCCTGGGTCAAGGTGACAAAGTGGGCCTCGGCGCCGCCGTTCTCGCGGCTGGTGCCGGCGAACAGGAACTTCATCCGCGCCGATCCTCGTAGCCGGTGAGCGCACGCCAGGCGAACTGCGGCAGGATGTGGCTGCGCGCTACCGCCACGCGCGGCAGCCGCCACAGGTCGCCGCCCGGCTGTGCGCGGCCGCGCTGGATCGTGGTGGCCGCGGCGTAGCCGGCTTCGCGGGTGGCGGCGACCACGCGGTCGTCGTGATCGCCGTAGGGATAACAGAACTGCGTGACCGGTGCGCCGATCAGCTCTTCCAGTTCGGCCTTGTTGCCGGCGATCTCGTCGCGCAACTGCGCGTCGCTGCACTGGCGCAGGCGCGGATGGGTGCGCGTGTGCGCACCTACCTCCATGCCGCCGGCATGCCAGGCGCGCAACTGCGAGGCGTCCATCATCGGCTTGCGCACGCCGAGCTTGGTATCGTCCCAGTCGTTGTAGCGGCCCAGTGCGCCGCTCACCGCATAACAGGTGGCGCTGAAGCCGTGGCGCTGCAGCACCGGCAGCGCGTTCTCGAGATTGTCGACGTAGCCATCGTCCAGCGTGATCACCGCGACGCGACCCTGCCGCTCGCCGCGCAGGTACGGCATCGCCGCGCCCATCGACAAGCCGGCGTAGCCGAGCCGGCGCAGCAGCGCCATCTGCCGTGCGAACGAACGCGGGTGCACGTACAGGCTGCGCCAGCGTTTCAGCTCGCGCGGTGCCGGCGCGATGTTGTGGTACATCAGGATGGGGATGGGCATGGCGGCGGGCGTGGCTGCGTGGTTCAGTACACCGGCGGCAGGCCGGGCGGGCGGGTCTTGAAGCGCTTGTGCACCCACAGGTATTGCTCGGGCGCCTCGCGCACCATCTGCTCGATGCAGGCGTTGACGCGCGCGGTGTCGTCCAGCGCACTGGCTCCGGGGAAATCCTCCAGCGGCGCGCTCAGGCGCAGCGCATAGCCCTTGCCGTCGGGCAGGCGGCGGTGGAAGAACGGAATCACCGCCGCGCCGGACAAGCGCGCCAGGTGATGGGTGGCGGTGATGGTGGCGGCGGGCACGCCGAAGAACGGCACGAACACGTTGTCCTTGCTGCGCATGTCCTGATCGGGCGCGTACCACAGCGTGCCGCCCGCGCGCAGGTATTTCACCGTGCCGCGGATGTCATCCTTGTCGAACATGGCGTCGGCGTAGCCGAGGCGGGCGCGCAGCACCACCCATTCGAATACCGCCGAATCCATCTTGCGGTACATGCCGGCGATGCGGATGCGCCGCGACACCAGTCGCGCGCACAGTTCCAGGTGCGAGAAATGGCCGCCCACCAGCAACACGCCACGGCCTTGCGCGCGGGCGGCTTCGAGATGCTCCAGGCCCTCGACGCTCACCGGGACGCGTGCGATCGCGCGTTCCGAGCCCAGCCAGCCCAGCGCGAACTCCATCAGCATCAGGCCGATGTCGCGCAGATGCGCGTCGACCAGCGCTGCCTGGGCGGGCGCGTCGAGCTCGGGAAAGCACAATGCGATGTTGGTCGTCGCCACCGGACGCCGCGCCGAGGGCACGCGCTGCACCAGCGCACCCAGCGCACGGCCCAGCGCCATCAGTGTGCGATACGGCAGCAGCGCCACCAGCTTGATCACGCCCACGGCGAGCCAGGCCGGCCAGTGGCGCGGCGCGAGCAGGGAGCGGTGGAAGTCGGGGCGTGGGGTGCCGGGCATCCGCGGCATTGTAATGGACGAGCCGCAACGGCATGGCCGCTCCCATGAGGCGTGTTCGATGTCGCCGCGGGACGGCCACGGCAAGACGACGCGGGCTGTGTGGGGATATCAAACTGGCTCTTATACTCGTGCGTTGTTTCCGGAGCCTGCCTTGCGTTATCTCTACACCCTCGCGATGTATCTGGTGACGCCGCTGATCGTGCTGCGGCTGGCGCTGCGCGGTTTCCGTTCGCGGCCGTACTACTGGCGCTGGGCCGAGCGTTTCGGCTTCTTCAAGGCGCCGTCGGATCTGACCGGCAGCCTGTGGGTGCATGCGGTGTCGGTAGGCGAGGTGAACGCGGCCGAGCCGTTGATCAAGGCGCTCAGGCGCGATTATCCGGATGCGCCGCTGGTGGTGACCACGGTGACGCCCACCGGTACCGCGCGGGTGCAGCAGCTGTTCGGCGACAGCGTGTTCCATGTCTATCTGCCCTACGACCTGCCGTATGCGGTGAACCGTTTTCTCGCCGGCGTGCGGCCACGGCTGGCGCTGATCGTGGAAACCGAGATCTGGCCGAACCTGTATTTCGCCTGCCGCCGCCGCGGCATTCCGTTGATGATCGTCAATGCGCGCCTGTCCGAGCGTTCGCTGCGCGGTTACCGGCCGCGGCCGTTGCGCGGGATGGTGCGTGCAGCGTTGGGCTGCGTGCGCCTGGTCGCCGCGCAGTCGCACGCCGACGCGGAGCGTTATCGGCTGATCGGTGCGCCGGCCGAGCGCGTCCTGGTGTGTGGGAATCTC
Source organism: Dyella agri (assembly GCF_044904705.1). Taxonomy (NCBI): domain Bacteria; kingdom Pseudomonadati; phylum Pseudomonadota; class Gammaproteobacteria; order Lysobacterales; family Rhodanobacteraceae; genus Dyella; species Dyella agri. The sequence goes on along the minus strand of NZ_JADIKL010000003.1, from coordinate 46,858 downwards.
AAGTACGACATGCCGGTGCCGCAAGAGGCGCCCATCGTAGGTGCACGCCTGCGCGATCACTGGGGGGCGCGGCGGCCGGTATGGATCGCGGCGAGCACCCACGAGGGCGAGGAGCAGGCTGTGCTGGATGCACATCTCGCGGTACTCAAGCGGTTGCCCGATGCGTTGCTGCTGATCGCTCCGCGTCATCCTGAGCGCTTCCGGCCGGTGGAGCACGCCGTGCGCAGCCTGGGTTTCGCCACCGGTACCTACAGTGCCGACGGTATGCCCGCACCGGCGAACCAGGTCTTCGTGATCGATGCGATGGGCCAGCTGATGCCGTTCTACGCGGCCGCGGGCCTGGCCTTCGTGGGCGGCAGCCTGGTGCCGATCGGCGGCCACAACGTGCTGGAGCCGGCGGCGTTGTCCACGCCGGTGCTGGTGGGGCCGCATACCTTCAACTTCGAAGAGATCACCGCCAGCCTGATCGAGCATGGCGGCGCGCTGCGCGTGCCTGGCAGCGATGCGCTGGGCGAAGCGGTGCTCGGCCTGCTGCGCGATGCTGAGCGCCGCCGCGAAATGGGACGGGCCGCGCAGCAGGTGTTCGAGCGCGAGCGCGGTGCGGTGGGGCGGTTGATGCATCTGATCGACGCGCAGCTGCGGGCATGACCGGGCGCTGAAACGACGACGGCCGGGCAGTGCCCGGCCGTCCTTGTGCGTGTTCCGCGGCGGCTTACTGCAGCAGGGCGTTGATGTCCTGCAGATCGCTGAGGCTGGCGGTGCCGGCGCTCTGCTTCAGCAGCAAGCGGTTGAGCACCAGCTGGTGGCGCGCCTGCGAGTAGCTGCTCTCCGCCTGGGTCAGTGTCTGGATCGCCAGCAGCACGTTGACCATGGTCTGCGTGCCCACCTCGAAGCCCGCGCGCGTGGCGTCCAGCGCCTTCTGCGCCGAATCCACCGCGGCCTTGCCGGACAGCACCTGGCTGACGCCGGCCAGCACCGAGCGATAGTAGTTGAGCGTGCTCGCCTTCACCTGGCGGCGCTCGATTTCCATCGAATCCTGCGCTGCGTCGCGGTTGTAGATGGACTGGCGCACCTGCGACTGGGTGAGGCCGCCGGAGAAGATCGGCACGTTGAGGGTGAGGCCGATCGTGGTCGAGGACGGCGTGTTGGAATGGATCGCCGCGTTCTCGTACCAGCTCGAGCTCTTGCCGTAGCTGACGTTGGCGGTGATCGTGGGCAGGTGGCCGGCGCGCGCCGCGGTGACGTTGTGCTCGGCGGCCTGCACGTTCTGCTCCTGGGCGAGCAGGGCAGGGTTGTTGGCCAGCGCCTGCTTGACCCAGGCGTCCGGGTCGGACGGGTCGGGCGCGCCCATCGGCAGATCGTCGCGCAGCTTCTTCAGCGAGCCGGTGGGCTGGCCGGTGATCTGGCTCAGCGCCTCGCGATCGTTGTCCAAGGTGTTCTGCGCGGCGATGGTCTGCGCCTTGGCGCCCTCGTAGTAGGACTTGGCCTGGTAGACGTCGGTGATCGCCGACAAGCCCACCTTGTAGCGCTGGTCGGATTGCTCGTACTGCCGCTTGTAAGCGTCTTCGTTGGCCTTGGCGAAGGTGAGCTGGTCCTCGTCGGTCAGCACCGTGAAGTAGGCGTTGGAGACACGTACGAACAGGTTCTGCAGCGCTGCCTGGTAGGTGTCGTCCTGTGCATTCGCCGAGGAGTGCGCCGCCTTGAGGCTGGCGTACTTGCTGAAGTCGAACACGGTCTGGCTGAGGTTGGCGCTGAGATTGCGCGTGCGGCTGTGGCCGAACGAGCTGGTGTTGATGAACTGGTTGGGGTTGTTCGGATCCTGCACGCGCTCGTTGCCGCCACCCGTGGTCTGGCTCAGCCCGAGGCTGCCGTTGATCTGCGGCAGCAGCAGCGCACGCGCTTGATTGACGCCTTCACCGGTGGCGAGGCGGGTGGCGTCGGCCTGGGCCAGCACCGGGTCGTTGGCGCGCGCCTGGCGATAGGCGTCGAGCAGGTCTTCGCCATGGCTGGGCAGCGAGACGGCGGCCAGGGTCAATGCCAGGGTGAGCAGCTTCAAACGCATGGGTTGCCTCGTGGGGGAGTCGATGTCGGTCGGTGGGGCGTTCAGAACACGAAACGCGACGACGGCGCGGCGTGGGCAAGATAGGGCAGGTCGGTCTCGAACAGGTTTTCCTCGCGCTGGCGGCCCTCGCCCTCATGGGTGATCAGCATCGCCTGCTGTGCGGGCGACTCGCCGCGGATCACCAGCAGTCGGCCACCAGGCTTCAGCCAGCCCAGCCAGCGCGCCGGCGTCTCAGCCACTGCGCCGGTAGCGACGATGGCATCGAACTGGCCATCCGGCTGCCAGCCGCGCACGGCTTCGCCGGTGTGGAGTTGCGCGTTCGTCACGCCGGCGGATGCCAGGCGCTGGCCCGCCGTCGCGGTGAAGTCGGCATGGATGTCGATGCTGACCACTTCGGCCGCCAGCCCGGCAAGGCAGGCGGTGAGGAAGCCCGAACCGGTGCCGATCTCCAGCACGCGGTCGCTGGCCTTGAGATCCAGTGCCTGCAGCACGCGGCCTTCCAGCACCGGCTTCATCATCACCTCGCCATGGCCCAGCGGCAGGCACAGGTCGGCGAAGGCGAGCTGGCGGTGTTCGGGCGCCACGAAATCCTCGCGCCGCACGCGGCCGAGCATGTCCAGCACGCGGCCGTCCAGCACTTCCCATGGACGCACCTGGTTCTCGACCATGTTCGTCCGCGCCTGTTCGAAGTTCATCGCCATGTCTGCCAGTGTTCCGTGAGTGCCGAAAAAGACCAGAAAGGATAAGGGCTTGGCCTTGCCTCGACAATGACTAGCCTGCGGCCCGCGCCTCGTGTCACGAAGTGCCGGAAGTCACCGCGATGCGCTGACGTAAGTCATGTCCCGGATAATGTCCGCGGACACTTTTTGGGCCAGCCGGCTGGAAATAATTGAACCAGTGCGTATAATAAAGTCCGTGTACCGTTTTGGGAAGGCTTCGACATGAGCAGTATCTCGCCGGTCAGGTCCCAGGGACCGGGGCGACCGAAGGACCTTGAGAAACGCGCGGCCATCCTGGCCGCGGCGAAAGCGTTGTTCATCCGCAACGCCTTCGCTGGCACCAGCATGGACGCGATCGCCGCCGAAGCCGGCGTCTCCAAGCTCACCGTCTACAGCCATTTCGGCGACAAGGACAACCTGTTCCGCGAGGTGATCCGCGCGCGCATCGAGGACTTGCTGCCGGAAAACACCTACGACCACGACCCGCAGGCACCTATCGAGCAGACCTTGCTGCGCGTGGCGTTGATCCACGCGCGGCTCGACTGCGACCAGGAAACCGTGGGCACCTTCCGTGCCATCCTCGGCGACTGCCGCCAGGGCAATCCGCGCTTCGGCCGGCTGCTGTGGGAGGAAGGCACCTTGCGCACGCACGGCTTGATGGAGCGCCTGCTGCAGCATGCGGTCGACGCCGGGCAGCTCATCCTCGACGACGTGCCGCGTGCCTGCGTGCAGTTCTTTGCGCTGATCAAGGGCGACCTGTTCATGCGTCGCATGTTCGGTTGCGTGGACTGTGGCGAAAGCTACGCCGCCGAGATCGAGGCCACCGCCCGTGCCGGCGTGGTCACCTTCCTGCGCGCCTACGCACCGCGCTGAGCGCCTGCCGCGACCCCGCCGCACTCGCGGCGGACCCCGCTTCGTGCTTGAATAGCCCCTCCAGAAGCGGGGGTGCCGGCGCAACGGTCGGCTGAGAGAGTCCCTTCGAACCTGATCCGGTTAGCACCGGTGTAGGGAGCTTCGCCGCATGGTGACCGAGTTCATCGTGCGTCCGGCGCCGTCGCTTCGCGCGCGAGTCCCTCGCGCAGAGACCGCACGTTACCGTGCGGATTTTTCATGCAAGCCGCCGGAATTTAAGCCGATGAATGCCCAGCTCTCCGACCTCGCACGCGCCGCGCAGGAACTTTCCACCGCCGTGACCCGGCCGATTCCCGGATCGCGCAAGATCCACGCGGCCGGCAGCCGCGCCGACCTGCGCGTGCCGCTGCGCGAGATCGCCCAGGCCGATACGCCGGCGATGTTCGGCGTGGAGAAGAACCCCGCCATCACCGTCTACGACACGTCGGGCCCGTATACCGACCCGGACTACCAGGTGGATCTGGCCAGCGGCCTGCCCGCATTGCGCGCGGCGTGGATCGCCGAGCGTGGCGATACCGAGGCGCTGGACGGACGCAGCTCCGAGTTCGGCCGCCGTCATGCGAGCGCGCCGGAACTGGCCGCGATCCGCTTCCCGCAGCTGCCGACGCCGCGCCGCGCGAAGGCCGGTGCCAACGTCACCCAGATGCACTACGCGCGCAAGGGCATCGTGACGCCGGAAATGGAATACATCGCGATCCGCGAGAACCAGCGCATCGAGGCGCTGGGCGACAGCGCGCTGCGCGTGCAGCATCCGGGGCAGTCTTTCGGCGCCGCGATCCCGCGCCTGATCACGCCGGAATTCGTGCGCGACGAAGTGGCGCGCGGCCGCGCCATCATCCCCGCCAACATCAACCACCCGGAAAGCGAGCCGATGATCATCGGCCGCAACTTCCTCACCAAGATCAACGCGAATATCGGCAATTCCGCGGTGACCTCGTCGATCGCCGAGGAAGTCGAGAAGATGGTGTGGTCGATCCGCTGGGGCGGCGACACGGTGATGGATCTTTCCACCGGCAAGCACATCCACGAGACGCGCGAATGGATCCTGCGCAACTCGCCGGTGCCGATCGGCACGGTGCCGATCTACCAGGCGCTGGAGAAGGTCGGCGGCGTAGCCGAGGAACTGACCTGGGAGTTGTTCCGCGACACGCTGATCGAGCAGGCCGAGCAGGGCGTGGACTACTTCACCATCCACGCCGGCGTGCTGCTGCGCTTCGTGCCGCTCACCGCGAAGCGCGTCACCGGCATCGTCTCGCGCGGTGGCTCGATCATGGCGAAGTGGTGCCTGGCGCACCACAAGGAGAACTTCCTCTACACGCACTTCGAAGACATCTGCGAGATCATGAAGGCCTACGACGTGTCCTTCAGTCTCGGCGATGGCCTGCGCCCCGGTTGCGTGGCCGATGCGAACGACGCGGCGCAGTTCGGCGAGCTGGACACGCTGGGCGAGCTGACGCAGATCGCGTGGAAGCACGACGTGCAGACCATGATCGAAGGCCCCGGCCACGTGCCGATGCAGCTGATCAAGGAAAACATGGACCGCCAGCTGGAGAAGTGCGGCGAGGCGCCGTTCTATACGCTGGGGCCACTGACCACCGACATCGCGCCGGGCTACGACCACATCACCAGCGCGATCGGCGCGGCGATGATCGGCTGGTTCGGCACCGCCATGCTCTGCTACGTGACGCCGAAGGAGCACCTGGGCCTGCCGAACAAGCAGGATGTGCGCGACGGCATCATCGCCTACAAGATCGCCGCGCATGCGGCCGACCTCGCCAAGGGCCACCCGGGCGCGCAGGTGCGCGACAACGCGCTGTCGAAGGCGCGTTTCGAGTTCCGCTGGGACGACCAGTTCAACCTCGGCCTCGATCCGGAGAAGGCCAAGGAGTTCCACGACGAGACCCTGCCCAAGGACGCGCACAAGAGCGCGCACTTCTGCTCGATGTGCGGCCCCAAGTTCTGCTCGATGAAGATTACGCAGGACGTGCGCGACTACGCCGCCGAGCACGGCGTGAACGAGACTGCCGCGCTGGACGAAGGCATGGCCGAGAAGGCCGCCGAATTCCGCGCGCAAGGTGCTGAGGTATATCGCAAGGCCTGACGCCCAGCGCCTGGGAATCGGGAAGAGCCGGGTGATGTTTTCACCCGGCTTTTTCATGCGCGCGCCTAGGCTGAAAGGCCGTGTCCGTCGCAGGCGGCATCAGCCCAGGAGCCAGCCATGTCCAAAGCCAAGCCTTTCGTCAGCGATCTCGAGGCCATTCGCAAGCGCGCGCGCCAGGACATCGACAAGGGCGCGATGACCGCCGGCTACAAAGCCGATCGCGCCACCGTGGTGAAGCTGCTCAACCACGCGCTGGCCACCGAGATCGTCTGCGTGCTGCGCTACAAGTACCACTACTACATGGCCTCGGGCATCCATTCGCAGGCGATCAAGCAGGAGTTCCTGCAGCACGCGAACGAGGAGCAAGGCCACGCCGACCTTATCGCCGAGCGCATCACCCAGCTCGACGGCAAACCGGATTTCTCGCCCGAGGGGCTGGCCACGCGCAGTCATTCCGACTACGTGGAAGGCGAAGACATCGTCGACATGATCAAGGAGGACCTGGTCGCCGAGCGCATCGCCATCGACAGCTACCGCGAGATGATCGATTACGTGGGCAAGGATGATCCCACCACCCGCCGCGTGCTGGAAAGCATCCTGGCGATGGAGGAGGAGCACGCCGAAGACATGAACACCTTGCTGGAACAGCTGGGCAAGAAGGGCGAGCCGGCCAAGCCGGCACCTGTGCACGGCGGCCGTGCCGGCGCGAAGAAGAACGGGCGCAAGCGCGGCTGAGCGCTGGGCGCTACGCGCCGCACGGCGGGCCGGCCATGCGCCGGCCCGCCTCGCATCACCAGCCGGCCAGTACCAGTTTGCCGATGCCGGCGCCCGACTCCAGCCGGCGGTGCGCCTCACGCAGGTTCGCCGCATTGATCGGGTTCAACGCCTCGCGCTGGATGCTCTTCAGCTCGCCGACGTCGACCAGTGCCGCCACGCGCGCGAGGATGCGGCCTTGTTCGGTCATGTCCGGCGTGCGGAAGCGGGATCGCGCGAACATCATCTCCCAGTGAATGCCGATGCACTTGGCCTTGTACGGGTCGCCGATTTTCAAAGCCCCTTTCGGTTCCACGATCAGGCCCACGTGGCCTTGCGGCGCCAGCAGTTCGCCCAGCGTGTCCCAGTAGTGGTCGGTGTCGGCAAGGTTGAGCGCGGCGTCGATCTGCGGGAAGCCCAACGCGGCCAGCTGCGGCGCCAGCGGATCGCGATGATTCACCACATACTGCGCGCCCATCGCATGGCACCAGTCCATGGATTCCGGACGCGACGCGGTGGCGATCACGGTGAAGCCCGCGCGCCGTGCCAGCTGGATCGCGATCGAGCCCACGCCCCCGGCGCCGGCGATCACCAGCAATGACTTGCCCTTGCCGCCGTGCTCGCTATCGAACGGCATGCGCTGGAACAGCAGCTCCCACGCGGTGATCGCCACCAGCGGCAGCGCGGCGGCCTGGGCGAAATCCAGCGAGCGCGGCATGGCCGCGGCGAGTCGTGCGTCGACAAGCTGGAACTCCGCGTTGCTACCCGCCCGGGTGACGTCGCCGGCATAGTAGACGCGGTCGCCGGGCTGGAAACCCTGTACCTCGGCGCCCACGGCCTCGACCACGCCGGCTGCGTCGTAGCCAAGCACCTTCGGCTGCGCTTCCACCTGCGGTTTGGGTGCGCGGACCTTGGTGTCGACCGGATTCACCGAGACGGCTTCCACGCGCACCCGCAGATCGTGTTCGCCGGGGGCGGGCCGCGGCAGTTCCACGTCGACCAGCGATTCGGGATTGTCGATGGGCAGGTAGCGGGTGAGGGCGACGGTTTTCATGGGTTCGACTCCGTGGGGACGGGAACGGCGGCTACCGGCGGCGGATTGCGCTCGGCGAACGGGCCGTTCCAGTAAGGGTAGTAGGGATACGGCGGCATCACCGCACTGGCGGTGTCGAGTACCGCCATCTGCGCGGGTGTGAGGTTCCAGCCGACGGCGCCCAGATTGTCGACGAGCTGCTGCTCGTTGCGGGCGCCGATCAGTACGCTGGACACGGTCGGCCGCTGCAGCAGCCAGTTGATCGCGACCTGCGGCACCGTGCGGCCGGTTTCCGCGGCGATGGCCTCCAGCGCGTCGACCACGCGGTACAGGCGCTCCCCATCTACCGGCGGCGCGAAGCCGGCGGTGTCGTGCAGGCGGCTGCCGGCGGGTAGCGGCTGGCCGCGGCGGATTTTTCCGGTGAGTCGGCCCCAGCCCAGCGGGCTCCACACGATGGCGCCCAGCCCCTGGTCCTGGCCTAGCGGCATCAGCTCCCACTCGTAGTCGCGGCCGATCAGCGAGTAGTAGGCCTGATTGGCCACGAAGCGCGTGCGGCCGTGGCGTTCGGCGGCGGCCTGCGACTTCATGATTTGCCAGCCGGAGAAGTTCGACGCGCCCAGGTAGCGCAGCTTGCCTGCGCGCACCAGGTCGTCCAGCGTGGACATCACCTCGTCGACCGGCGTCATCGCGTCGAAGTGATGCAGTTGCAGAAGGTCGATCCAGTCCGTGCCGAGCCGCTTCAGCGCGCGCTCCACGCCGGCGACGAGATGATGGCGCGAGGCGCCCACGTCGTTCGGGCCGTCACCCGCACGCAGGGTCAGCTTGGTGGAGACAATGGCGCGCTCGCGTCGGCCCTTCAGCGCAGCGCCGAGGATCTCCTCCGAGGCGCCGTCCGAATAGACGTCCGCGCTGTCGAACAGGTTGGCGCCGGTGTCGAGGCAGATGTCGACCAGGCGCCTCGCTTCGGCGACATCGCTGCTGCCCCAGGCGCTGAACAGCGGACCCTTGCCGCCGAAGGTGCCAGTGCCGAAACCCAGTGCGGGTACCTTGAAGCCGGAACGGCCGAGGAAGCGGTAATCCATGATGTAGCTCCGTGAGGGGGAAGAGTCAGGCTTGTGGACAGGCCACGCCCGCTTGTATGGCACGCCGGCCACGCAGCGCGTACGCCGCCAGCGCGATGCCGATACCTGTCACCAACGCGGCGGCCCATGGCAGCGCGGTCAGCCCGGCGCCGTGCGCGATCACCGCGCTGCCCAGCCACGCACCCAGCGCATTGGCCAGGTTGAACGCGCCGATGTTGAGGCTGGAGGCCAGGCTGGGTGCGTCGCCGGCCTGACGCAGGATCCACAGCTGCAGCGGCGCCACGGTGGCGAACATGGCCATGCCCAGCTGGCCGGTGAACAGCACCATCGACCATCGCGCGTGTTGCGCGAAACCGAACACAAGCAATACCGCGACCAGCGCCACGAGCGTGCCGATCAGCGCGCTGGACAGGCGGCGGTCGGCGAGCCGCCCACCGAGCGGATTGCCGATCGCCATGCCTGCGCCGAATACCAGCAACACCGGCGAGACCATCGCGTCGCCGAAGCCGGCGACTTGGGTGAGCAGCGGCTCGATGTAGGTGTAGACCACGAACACGCCGGCGAAGCCGAACACCGTGGTGGCCAGGCCGAGCAGCACCGGCACGCCCGCGATGGCGCGCAGCTCCACGCCTAGCGCCGCCGGCGCGGATTCGCCCTGCGTGGGTGGCACCAGCACGGCCAGCGCCAGCATGGCCAGCATGCCGATCGCGGTCACCGCCCAGAACGCCGCATGCCAGCTGAAGTGCAGGCCCAGCCATGCGCAAGCCGGTACGCCGATGAGGGTGGCCAGGGCGAGGCCGTTGAACATGGTGGCGATGGCCGAGGCCTTGCGCTGTTCCGGCACCAGCGAGGTGGCTACCACCGCACCCACGCCGAAGAAGGTGCCGTGCGCCAGCGAAGTAAGCACGCGTGCAGCCATCAGCGCGACATAGCTTCCAGCCAGCGCGCAGGCGAGGTTGCCGAGGATGAAGATAGCCATCAATCCCAGCAGCACTGCCTTGCGTGGCAGGCGGCGGGTGGCGATGGTGATGACCGGTGCGCCGGCGAACACACCGATGGCATAGCCCGAGATCAGCAGGCCGGCGGTAGCGATGCTCACGCCGAGATCCGCGGATACCTGCTGCAGCAAGCCCATGATCACGAACTCGGTGGTGCCGATGCCGAACGCGCCGATGGCCAGCGCGTACAGGGCCGGCGGCGTGCGGGGATGGGCGGAGGCCATGCGGGTGCTCCTTGAGGGGAGTGCGCAGCCTAGGCACTTGCACTGTCAACAAAAACCATCAGCATATGGATTCATTTTCAACAAATCATTGAAAGACATGGATCGCCTCGACGACCTCGCTCTGTTTCTGCGCGTGTTGGACCAGGGCTCGATCAGCGCTGCTGCGCGCAGCCTGGACATTTCGGTCGCGGTCGCCAGCCAGCGGCTGCAACGGCTGGAGCGCGGGCTGGGTGTGCGGCTGCTGCAGCGGACCACGCGGAGCCTGCATCCCACGCCGGAAGGGCGGCTGCTGGCCGAACAAGGCCGTGCCTTGGTCGAAGACCTGGACGCGTTGACCGCCGGCCTTCGCCAGAGCGCCGGCAGCGTGTCCGGCACCTTGCGCGTAACCATGTCGGCCGCGTTCGGCCGGGAATACATCTCGCCGCTGCTACCCGAGTTCCTCGCACTTCACCCGAAGCTGCGCCTGTTCGCGCACCTGAGCGACGAGATGGTGGACGTGGTGGGCGCAGGCTACGACCTCGCCATCCGCATCGGCACGTTGAACGACTCCAGCCTGGTCGCACGCCGGCTGGCCGCGAATCGCCGCGTGCTGTGCGCGTCGCCCGATTACCTGCGCCGGCATGGCCGCCCGCGCACGCCGGCAGAGCTTGCGCGACACGAATGCGTGCTGCTGTCCGGCCAGGACGTATGGCGTCTGGTCGACCGGCACGGCCACGAGCATGTCGTGCGCGTACAGGGACGGTTCGAAACCACGCTGGGCGAAGCGGTGCGCGACGCGGCACTGGCCGGACAAGGCATTGCCTTGCATTCGCTGTGGCACGTGCACGAGGCGCTGGCCAAGGGGCAGCTGGAGGTGGTGCTGCCGGATTATCCGCTGCCCGAAAGCGGCATCTGGGCGGTGACGCCGCAGCGGCGACTGGTGCCGCCGCGGGTGCGCGCGTTCACGGACTTTCTGGTCGGGAAGCTGGGCGACCCGCCACCTTGGGAACGTGGCCCGGCGCCGAAGGCGACAGCCGCGAAGCGCGCGCGCCGCGGTTGACGCGCGCAAAAGAAACGGCGCGCCGCCGGATGGCGACGCGCCGTCGATTCAGCGGACTCAGGCCTTGGAGGCCTTGTAACGCGCGATGCCGGCGGTGATCTCGGCCTTCGCCGCATCGGCGCCTTCCCAGCCTTCCACCTTCACCCACTTGCCCTTCTCGAGATCCTTGTAATGCTCGAAGAAGTGGCCGATGCGCTCCAGCCAGTGCGGCGAAACGCCCTTGATGTCGCTGATGTGGGCGTAGCCGGGGAACACCTTGGGCGAGGGGATCGCCAGCAACTTCTCGTCGCTGCCGGCCTCGTCGGTCATCTTCAGCATGCCGACCGGGTGGCAGCGGATCACCGAGCCCACCGTCAGCGGCAGCGGCAGGATCACCAGCACGTCCAGCGGATCGCCGTCGCCGCCCAGCGTGCCCGGCACGTAGCCGTAGTTGCAGGGATAACGCATCGGCGTGGACAGGATGCGGTCGACGAAGATCGCGCCCGAATCCTTGTCCACCTCGTACTTGACCGGCTCGGCATCCTTGGGGATTTCGATGATGACGTTGATTTCGTCCGGCACGTTGCGGCCGGCGGGCACCAGATGCAGACCCATGGGGATGTCCTTGCGCGTGTTTCGGAGGGAGAAAGCCCGCAAGGATACGGCAAAAGACTGTTGCGATGCAGCAGCGCAGGCTGAACGCCCGGCTTCAGGCCCGCTCCGCGTCCATGTCGTCCAGGCATTGGCCGAACAGCTGCATGGCCTCGCGCAGCGCCGTGACCGACAGGCCGCAATAGCCCAGCAGCAGGCCGGGGCGCGCCGGGGGATTCAGGTAGTGCGGGGTCATTGAGTACAGGCCCAGTCCGCGCTCGCGCGCGAGTTCGATCAGGGCCTCGGCGCGGCTGTGGTCGTAGCCGCGCAGCCAAACCACCACGTGCATGCCGGCGGGCGAACCGACGATCTCCACGCGTTCTCCCGCGTACTGGTGCAGGCCCTCGATCAGCGCTTCGCGGCGCACCTGCAGTTCTTTGCGCGCCAGGCGCAGGTGGCGCTCGAAGCCGCCGTCTTCCATGAAGTGCGCCAACGCCGCCTGCTCAATGCCGGGGCTGGCGATGTCGCTCAAGTACTTGGCGTTGAAGAAATCCTCGACCAGGGCTACCGGCAGCGCCATGTAAGCCAGCCGAAGCGTGCCGAACAGCACTTTGGAGAACGTGCCCACGTAGATCACGCGATCGCCTTGGTCGAGCGAACGCAGCGCCGCCAGCGGATGGGCGTCGTAGCGGAACTCGCCGTCGTAGTCGTCTTCGAGAATCCAGCACTGGTGTTTTTCCGCGTAGCGCAACAGTTTCAGCCTGCGCGGCAGCGAAAGCACGGCGCCGGTGGGGAATTGGTGCGAGGGCGTCACGCAGACCAGGTGGGGCGACACCTGTGGCAGTTCGGCGCAGATCAGTCCATCGCGGTCGGTGCGCACGGCGCATATCCGCGAACCGTGCGCGACCAGTGCCTGGTGCATGCTGAAATAGTGCGGCTCCTCCAGCACCACCGCATCGCCTTCGTCCAGCAGCACGCGCGCGGTGAGGGTCACGGCCTGCTGGGTTCCCGCGACGACCAGGATCTGCTCCGGCGAGATCCGCACGCCGCGGCGGCATGCGAGGTAATCGCATATCTGCTTGCGCAGGGCCGGCAGGCCTTGCACATCGGCGATCTGGGGCGGGGTGTACATGGCCGCCCGCGCCAGCTCCCGTCCCCAGATGCCATTCAGCGCCGGGTTGATCTGCGAATGGCCGTACTGCAGTTCGTAGCGCAGTCCGCGGTGTTTCGTGGCGATGCCCGGAGTGCGCGTCAGCCGCGCACGCTGTGCGTAGCGCGACGGCATGTCGATCATCGGCTGCGCCGAGAGCAGTGGCGGCTGGGTCTGCAGCGCCGCCACGTAGCTTCCGGAACCGGTGTGCCCCTCGATGAAGCCTTCCGCACGCAGTTGCTCGTAGGCGGCCAGCACGGTGGTGCGCGACAGCTCCAGTTCGTGGGCGAGTTCGCGCGTGGGCGGCAGGCGGGCGCCGGTGGTCAGGCGGCCGTCGAGGACGGCGCTCTTCAGCGCCCGGGCCAGTTGCGCATAGTGCGGACCATGGCCATCGAGTTCGAGGAACATGTCAGCGCCTTCGGGGAGCAGGCTCCGCCATAGCCGCGGTCATGGGAAACGACGTCCGCAGTATACGATTCGCCCGAAGGGGCGATGCCAGGGGCATCGGCAAGCGGATTCCGGGCGGGTACTAGCTTGGCTCGCCCAACTGCCGCAGCAGGTTGCGCAGCGGATCCAGCAGGGCGCCGTAGCGGGCCGAGCGGGCGGTGTTCGACTGCAGCGGCTGCCGCACCTGGGCGGCGCTGGCGGTGCTGCGGACCGCGCGGGCAGTTTTGTGGAATGCGAGGCAGGCCGGTTCGAACGGCAGGCCGCAGAACGCCAGCAGCTCGCGGATCCTGCCTTCCGGGTCCGCCAGCATGTCTTCGTAGACATGGTCGTGGTAGCGCTCCGTGAAGCGCTCTTTCCAGAACCGGCTGATGCGGTCGTATCCGGCGTAGTAGTGCGCCATCGATTCGAAGTCGTAGCTGAAGGCGGCGCCGTCGCCGAATAGCTGGCGGTAGCAGGCGAAACAGGTTTCCAGCGGGTCGCGCCGGGTGTTCACCACGCGGGCGCCCGGCAACATCGCCAGCGCGGGTCCGACCAGCGACCAGTTGCCGAGGTTCTTGTCGGTGAATCTGGGCTTGTCCTTGCGCCAGTGCGCGGTGCGTTCCAGGTATTCGCGGCCGAGGCGATGCCAGTCTTCGGCGCTGGCCTGCGGCGCCCATTGGGCGAGCGTCTGCTGCCTGCGCCTGGCTTCGCCCTGAAGCACCGCGGACAGGTCCGGTATTTCGTTGGCGCCCTCCACTTGGGAGTGGGAGGCGAGGATGTGCTCGGTGAGCGTCGAGCCCGAGCGGGGCAGGCAGGCAATGAAGATGACTTCGCTACCAAGGGTCGGATCGAGTGGGGCAGGCAGCGGGCGGGTGAATGTCTCGATGAGGCTGTCGATCCGCAGATGTTCGGCCTCGATGTCCCACGAGGTGAAGCGGCGCTTGGTCGCGTTGGCCGCCTGCAAGGTGCGGAAAGACGCCGTCAGCTCGTTCTGGTCCTCGAGCGCCTTGGCCAGCGCATAGCCCAGCCAGACACGGTCATCGGCGGACAGCGTGGGACGCTCCAGCAGCTGCTCGATGTGCCGGACCTCGGCGTCGTCGAGTTTCACCGTCTTGAGATTGACTAGCGAGTACCAGGCCCTGGCGTGGTTCGGATGGCTATGCAAGATGTCGCGGTAAAGCCGGATGGCTTCGTCGATGTCGCCCAGGCCGTTGAGCACGTTGGCCAGGGTCATGCGTGTCATCACGTGCGCGGGATCGAGCGCCATCGCGCGCTCCAGCGCGGGGCGCGCTTCCTCGGTGTAGCGCGCAATGTGCAGGGCGCGCCCGAGGTTGTACCAAGGTGCGCTGGCGTCGGGGGCCAGCTCGCAGGCGCGGCGCATGCTCGCAAAGGCGGCGTCGGGGTACTGGCACTGGAACAGCGCGCTGCCCAGATTCATGTGCGCGTTGAAATCGCCGGGCTCCAAGGCGACGGCATGCCGCAGGAAGCCGACGGCCATGCCTGCATTCCCGCGCATGAGCTGCACGATCCCGGAGAGCCGTTGCGCCTCGGCCGAATCCGGCGCGATCGCCACGGCCTGCCTCAGGGTCTGTTCCGCGCTGGCCAACTTTTGCGCCGCGATGGCGCGGGATGCCTTGGCCAGTAAATCGTTTAGCGACGAGGCGTCGACGGGATCCATGATGGGGCTGTCGCCGAATCCTCCGGGAGCCGGTCCGCTCCGGTCCGGTCGGGCATCGCCTTTGCCGGTACGCAAAGGGCGGGCTACCCGAAACTGAAACTATAGACCTGCAAGCCTTTCGCGGGGACATGCAGCTTCAGCACATGGATGCCGTCGGTGCCGCCGTCGAACAAGGGGTACAGGCGACTGCCTTGCACGGTGACGGGAGTCTGTGGCTTGCCGTCGATCGTCACTTCCAGCGTGATGGGCGTGCTTGCGCTGGCGACCATGTAGAGCTTGGTGGCCTTGAAGCGGATCTGGATGTCCCCTTTGGAGCCGACCAAGCCGGCATACTCGTCCGTCATGTTCCAGATGCCGGTCAGCGCATAGTGGTTGGGCGCGGGTTGCCCGGGATTGGGAAAATGGTGCAGGCCGTTGTTGCCGCTCTCGGAGCTGTCCAGGCCGGTCTGGGCTTCGGTGCCCAGCAGCATTTCCGGCGTGTCGCCTTCACCGGGGGCGTATTCGCCTGCGGCGGCGACGTCTGATTGCGCGCCCTGCCCAAGCAGCATGCGGATGGCGCTCTCCATGCGCTGGTAGCCGCCTTCGCCGTACTGATGGCCGATCAGCTGGCCGTTCTGGTCGATCAGGTATTCGGCAGGCCAGTACTGGTTGTGCCAGGCCTTCCAGGTCGCGTGCTCGCTGTCCATGGCGACCGGGTAGGTGACGCCCAGCTGCTGCACGGCGGCGGTGACATCGGCAGGGTTCTTTTCGAAATCGAATTCCGGCGAATGCACACCGACCACAACCAGGCCCTTGTCCTTGTAGGTTTCGTACAGATGCTCGACGTGCGGCATGGCGCGCACGCAGTTGATACATGAATAGGCCCAGAAATCGACCAGGACCACCTTGCCGCGCAGGCTGGCCAGGGTCAGCGGTGGCGAGTTGATCCAGTGGTCGATCCCGGCGAAGTCCGGTGCGGTCGCGGTCTGTGCCGCGATGGTGCTGCAGGACAGAAGCAGCAGGAAGGCCAGGGGGCGTATAGGCAGCTTCACGGGAGACCTCCCATCGTGGATGACGCGTGGTACATCGCGGGACGCAGCGCATGATCGCATGCCGGCGCCGTGCGCTGCGGGGCGGCGCCGGTGGACACCGCGCTCCGCAAAGCGTCGCGCGGTGTCCGGTTGGTCAATAGTCGTAGGTGACGCCGAGCTGCACGTAGCGCGGGCTTTCCATGCCCGCCGGTATCAGGTACCCCGGCAGCGGCGCCGCCGTTTTGCCATAGGCCGGGTTGATCTGGGTGATGCTCTGTTCGTTGAACACGTTGTGTATCTGCAACTGGAAGTCCAGCTTGTGCTGGGCGAAGGCCGGGCGGTAGTCCACTTGCAGGTTCAGCTGGTGCGTCCACGGCGTGTAGCCGGTGCTGCCGGGGGGTGTCGGCTTGCCGCCGCACCAGTGGTACGCGCCGCCGAACTGGGCGTAGTTCTGGTAGTTGCTCTCGTTGGGGCCGTAGTAACCCAGGCAGGATTCGGGCGTGCCCGAGGCGATGCGATAGGTGCCGCCGACCATCCACTCCGGCGTGATCGCGTAGGAGCCGTAAATCCGCAGCTGGTGCTTCTGGCTGTTGGCCTGGTCGCCGTTGGCGTACTGCATGATCTGCCAGAAGTCCCACTGCTCGGTACCCGACTGCGAGCTGCCGCCCTGGCCGATGTTCGACTGCACCGGTCCCTCGGTATCGCCGTAGCTGCGCGAGAACACGTAGTCGACCTTGCCGAACCACTTGCCGTCGAACGGATGCTCCAGGTACAGCTCGAGCGAGTAGTAGTGGCGCTTGGCCGGCGGGTAGTTGAAGACCACGCCCGGCATCTTGACCGTGCTGTAGCCGCCGGTGCCGTTCGGGATGGTCAAGGTGGCGGTGCTGCCCGGGTTGATCAGGACGCTGCCGCTGAGCATGGCCGGATCGATGGTCACGCCCTGGGCCGCGGCCAGGGCGGCGATCTGCGGTTCGTAGGCCTGCGGATCGAAGTCGTCGATGACGCGGCCCAGCTTGTTCACGATGCCGGTGACGCCATACACCCACGACGAGTTGATCTGCTGCTGCATGCCCAGCACGAACTGGTCCTGGTATTCCGCCTTGAGGGTGCCCGATGCCGCCGTCTTGGGATTGATCAGCTGGCCGTTCTCGCCGTTGACGTAATAGGTGTTGTTCGCCTGGACTGGGGTCAGGCCGGTCGGGACGCCGTCCGAACCCATGCCCGTGTAGCTGTAGAAGGTCTCTGAGTACAGCGGGTAACTTGCCTCGCGCAAGGCGACGGAGACCGGCATCGCCAGGTAGTAGCGGCCGGCGTTGCCGAACACCTTCAGGGTGGAGTCGCCGAACACGTCCCAGCTGAAGCCGATGCGCGGCGCCCACTGCGGCTTGGTCAGGCGCAGGAAGGGCTGGCCCTCCGGGTTGTAGTTGGTGAACTGGTCGTTGCGCAGGCCGATGTTGAGCAGGAGGTTCGGCGTGACCTGCCAGTTGTCCTGGATGTACTGCGCGCGCTGCTGGATGCGCAACGAAGAGGTAAGCGTGGAGAACACGTACTTGCTCACGAAGTAGGTGCCGCCGTTCGGCACGGGGCCGATCGAACCGGGGATGATGTCCTGGCCGGGCGTGCCGGTATTGCCGTACAGCCAGGCATAGCCCGGGCCGGTCATCTGCAGGCCATCGTCGAAATCGGCGTCGTCGTCGTTGTCGATGCCGAACTGGAGGTCGTGGTTGCCAAGTTTCCAGTCGAGGTCGAGGCGCAGGTTGCGCACTTCCGACTTGTGCGATGCGTTGTTGATGTTGGTGAAGAAATTGCCGCTGTGGACCGGGCTGCCGTTGGGCAGGTACGCCGGGTTCTCCTGCGACGAACTCAGGATGTTCGCCACGGTCGCGTCGTAACCCGGATACGGCGGCTGGTTGACGTAGTACTTGCCGTCCATCTTGCCGTACAGGAAGTTCAGCGTCAGGTTGTCGGTCAGGTACGAGGTGTACTTGGCGACCCAGATGTTGAAGCTGTTCTTGGTTTCCTGGCCCAGGCTTTCGAACGCGCCCCGCTGGTGCGTGGTGTTGTCGTACGCATAGAACTGGGACGGATCGTTGGTGATCGAGTTGTAGATGTCGGTCAGCGACAGGATGTTGCTTTCGTTGATGTTCCAGTCCAGCTTGAGGTAGTACTTGGGGTTGCTGGTGCGTTGGTCGGCGATGTTGCCGGCGTTGACGTTGCCCACGGTCGTGGTCTGCATCTTTTCGGCTTCGGCCGCCACGAACAGGAACAGCTTGTCCTTGATCAGCGGGCCGCCGAGGTAGGCGTCGTAGATCGTGGTCCAGCTTCTGTCGCCCTTCCTGTACTGGAAGAGCTGGCCGTCGTTGGCGACGCATTGGCCGTTGCAGCGCGGGTTGCTGTAGTAGTAGTTGTCGAAGTTGTTCTGCGCGAAGGCCGGCTGCCACAGCGCCTGGCCGCCGAAGTGCCAGTCGTTGGTGCCGCTCTTGCCCACCTGACTGATCACGCCGCCCGCCGAACGGCCATACATGGCGCCATAACCGCTGGTCAGCGTCTGCTGCTGGTCGATGGCGCCGTAGGGCAGGGCGATACCGCCGGTGTTGCTGAGCGGGTCGGAGGTGTTGAAGCCGTTGATGTAGTAGGCGTTCTCGACAATGGACGAACCGCCGAACGAAATCGGCGAATTGCCGGTGGGGCCGCTGCCCATGAACAAGGCCGCGCCTGGAACGGTGCCTGGTGCGAGCAGGGCGATGGCTTCGGCGTTGCGCGGCAGCGGCAACTGGGTGAGCTGTTTCGCGGTGATGGTCAGGTTCTGGTTGGTGGAGGTCACGTCGATCGCGGGCAGCGAGTTCGCCGTCACGGTCACCGTACTCAGGTTCTGCGCGTTCGCGCCGTTGCCGCCGGGCTGCACGAAGTCGGCTTCGGTGGCGCCGCCGGCGCTTGGGCTGACGTTGCTGTGCGACTGCACCACGGCGCCGTTCTGCATCAGATTGACCGTGTAGCTGCCGACCGGCACGGTCACTGAATAATGGCCGGAGCTGTCGACCGGAACGGTGCGGTTGAAGCCCGCGCCGCCGGCGACCTGGACCGTCGCGCCGCTGGTGGTCGGCGCGGTGCCGAAAATCGTTCCCGTCGTCGCCTGCGCATGGACGGGAGCGAATGCGGCCGCTCCATACACGCCCAGGATGGCGGCGATAGTGGTGCTCAGCGCCGAGTGGGCCATTCGATGGCTTCGACGGTTCTGTGCGAAGTGTTTGTTGTTTTGCATGCCACGCCTCTCCCAATGTGATTGCCGAGCCCGGGTCTTTGGCGCCGCCCGGACGAATTCACGTTCTTGATCAAAGCCGGTGCATGCACTGCCGCATGCATCGCCATCCTTGTGAGAATCGGAGCAAGCGCCGTTGCGCTAGCCGATCAACGCCTTCCTGCTGCAGAAATAGCCGCCCAACAGGGCATGCAGCGCGATCACACGGTTCGCATGACCGGGGCTGCCGGCATGGCCGAGCAAGTGATAGATCTGCGCGAGCGCATCGGCGCGTTGTGCCGGGTTCAATGAACCGCCGACCAGGCCGATGTAGGACTGGAGCACGCGGAACGCCGAGGCCAGCAGATTCGGGTCCACGGTGATGTGTGCTTCGGCATCGGCCGACGAGCCCTCGTCATCAGGTGGAACGGGAGCGGCCTGCGGCTTGGGTGGCCAGGTGGCAGGGTCGCCCGCGTCGCGCATGGAATCCTCGCCGGCGACCAGCCAGCGCAGGGAAATCCCGAGCGCCCGCGCGACGATGACGCAATGTTCGCGCGAGATGTCGCTGCGGCCGTGGCACCAGTCGCGCACGGTGTCTTCCGAAAAGCCGCAGCGTCGCGCGATGGCCGAGGCGCTGCCTTCGATCCGGATCAGCAACTGCATGCGCGCGGAGAGGCTGTCCAGTCCGGCGGGGACGATCGGCGGCGAGGACATCCGTGCCGGGGCCGTAGGCGGCATGGCGGGGGAAATGGTTTCCGAGGGCCTTTCCAGGACAGGCATGCCATCGTCGCCGCCGGCGAGGTCGTCGGCATGGAAGTCGCTGCGAATGGCTGCTTGAGCGGGGTGTGCGTCGAGGTGGGGGGGCGCGATCGACATCGAACTTCTCCATGGAGTGATCGAGCGACAACGTTGTGCCCGGCGATCGAGGGGGACGAACCGGGCGGATGCGTCTGCAACTGTGCGTCAGAACGTCAACGACTCGTTACAAAAGCGTCCGGTGACAAAGCCTAGGCAGGCGGAATGCTTCGGTACACGACCAATTCAGGTGGAATGGTCGAAGCCAATTCACAGGCGGGCGCGCATTCGCATCAATCGGTCGACACGATGTTGCGATGGATATCCCGCCATGAAAGATGGCGTCGTCGCGCTCGAAGAAATCTGCGGCCGGCGTTTGCCTGGCCTCAAGAAAAACGGGGAGATTGGCTATGGATGTAACACGCCGCCGCGCCTAGCCTGCGTCCATCGGCGTGGCGCCAGGGATGCGTGGGTGCCGCGCGAGGTCGTAATAGCAAGGTGGCTTTTCCCCACCCCGCGGGCGGATTTCTCCCCGGCCGCCTGCGGGCCTTTGCGAGGTGATCGCAAGTCGCGGCAGGCCATGCCGATCCTGTCGAGACTTTCGACATCCGCCGCGGGCCGTCCGGCCGCGGTATTGATTGGCGGCGACGTTTTCGTTGGCGCGCTGGACCTAGTTCTTGCGTGCGGCTACTGGAAATTAATGCACGGCGTGCCGCCGACGTGCACCTTTCAAGTGATCGCCTCGGGCGTGTTGGGAAGGCATGCCTTCGACGACAGCCCGGCGAGCCCGGCTGCGCGGTGGGCAGGCTCTAATAAGGCCTTTCGCGCAGCCACTTGGTGGCGATCCACTTCTCGCCGCGCAGCACCGGCAGGCCGGCGTGCAGCGAACTGGTGTCGCCGCCCTCGTAGGCGAAATAGACGGCCGAACCGCGCAGTGCCGTGATGGTGAGGCCGACCTCGGGAAAGGCGGTGCCGCCGCCGGCCTCGGGCGTGTTGAGATACATCACCACGCTGGCAATGCGCTGGCCGCCCAAGGCGGTGACGGCGGAGTAGCCAGGCTGCTCCGGATCGAACCAGTCGTAGTGCGGCGTGTATTCCTGCCCGGGCAGGTAGTGCAGGATCTGCAGGCCTTCGCCATGAGTCACGGGGATGCCGAGCAGTTCGGCGATGCGCTGCTCGAGCTGCGCCACCAGGGGCAGCTCACCCAGCTTGAAGAACATGCCTGCGCTGGTGCGTCGCTGGTCGACCTGCTGCTTGCCGGCGGCATCCACGGTGAGCGCGCGTGCCAGGCGCGGCTCGGCCAGCGCGATCAGCTCGTCGCATTCCTCGCCTGTCAGCAGGCCCTCGAGCACCCGCAGCGCGGGCCGGTCCATGCTGAGGGCGACGCGTATCTCGCGGTCGCCTGCCCTGGCCAACGGTGCTTCGGGATGTTTCGCACGGAGTCCGCCCGGCGCGGCCGCATCCGCCAGCAAGGTAGCCGCCGGCAGTTTCAGCACCTCGGTGATGATCGCGCGGCTCTGGTGCAGGCCATAGCCGTGCGCGCGCATCAGCTCCAGCACGGCACGCGGGTCGTGGCCGGCGTGGGCGGTGGCGAGTATCCACTCGCGCAGTTCGGGGCTGATCGTGCTGCTTGGGTTCATGGTGCCGGGCAAGCTATGAGCTTGCCCAAGCTTACTCCACGGGGCGCCACGCGATCGGCAAGGCGTACGGGCCGGCCGGCGCGACAGCTCAGCCGCGGCGCAGCATGCGGTGCGCGCAGATGGCGATCGGCAGGCCGAAGGTGAGCATGTGTATGACCATGTCGAGGGCAACCATCGGCAAGTTCGTGACTGGCTTGAAGGCAATCGCCGACAGCGGCAGCACGACCCCGTTCATCACCACATAGGCGACGAGCCCGTAGAGCAGCCCGCAGACGACGTAGCGACGCAGCAGCAGGGGCAGGCGCTGCGCCGCCAGCACGTAGGCGGCTGCCGCTGCCAGCGAGATGAGCAGGTGGAGGGCGGCGCCGCCGAGTGCCGACGGCAGGCCGCCGAAGTACGCGGCCTTGCCGGTCAGGCCGCTGGTGATGGACTGGAATACCTGCGCCGGCGTGGCGCCGAGCGCCACCTGCATGGGCAGTACCACCAGCATTTCAGTCGTGGCGGCAACGGTGCCTGCCACCAGGGTGGCGCGGAGGGTCTGCGGGGCGGTCGCTGGCGCGGCCATCGCGGCGGTTGCTGTCGTCGACATCGGTGCATGCTCCATGGGGGGCGCGTGGGGAGGTCCGTTCGCGGCAGGGAGGTTGCCAGGCGAGCCGGAGGCGTCGCGGTGGGGGCGCGGCGCCAGCGGCACAGGATAGGCAGGAGCCGTCAGCTTTCTACGGCCAATCGGAGCGAATTCGGCCAAGCCAATCGGGCGGAAGTCAGTCCGTCTTGGCCGGGACTGCGTCCAGGCATTCGCCGAACAGGCGCATCGCTTCGCGCAACTCGGTGCTGGACAGGTTGCAGTAGCCGAGCAGCAGGCCGGGCCGGGGCGGCGGCACGAAGTAATGCGGCGCCATGGGATGCAGGCCGAGGCCGCGGTCGTGCGCGTAGGCGATCAAGGCTTCGGCGCGGGCGTGGTCGTAGTCCCGCAGCCACGCCGCCACGTGCATGCCGGCCGGCGAATGGACAATCTGCACGCGTTCGCCGGCGTAACGCTGCAGGCCGGCGATCAAGGTCTCGCGACGATTTTTCAGCTCCTTGCGCGCATGGCGCAGATGCCGTTCGAAGCCGCCGCTTTCCATGAAATGCGCCAGTGCCGCCTGTTCGATGGCGGGCGAAGACATGTCGCACAGATACTTCGCGGCATTGAAGTCGTCGCGCAACGCCGTCGGCAGCACCATGTAGCCGATGCGCAGGGCGCCGAACAAGGTCTTGGAAAAGGTGCCCACGTAGATCACGCGGTCGTTTTCGTCCAGCGAGCGCAGCGCGGCCAGCGGGTGGCCGTCGTAGCGGAGTTCGCCGTCGTAGTCGTCCTCGACGATCCAGCTGCGCTTGCTGGCCGCATAGCGCAACAGTTCGAGCCGGCGCGGCAGCGACATCACGCTGCCCGTGGGGAACTGGTGCGAGGGCGTCACGCTGATCAATTTCGGTGGCGCGTCCGGCAGCTCGGCGCAGACCAGGCCTTCGTCGTCGGTGCGCACCGGATACAGGTTCGCGCCATGCGCGACCAGGACGTGATAGGCGCCGAAATAGTTCGGGTCCTCCAGTACCGCGGTGTCGCCCTCGTCGAGCAGCACGCGTGCGCACAACGCATAGGCCTGCTGGGTGCCGGTGACGATCTGCACGTTCTCCGGCCGCGTCTGCACGCCGCGGCGGCGCGCAAGGTAGTCGCAGATCTGCTGGCGCAGGGCCGGCAAGCCCCACGAACTGGTCACCCTGAGCGAGGAGTACGCGGCCGCACGCGCCAGCTCACGTCCCCATGCGGCATTCAGGGCGGGATTGGTCACGGGATCGCCGTACAGGAGATCGTAGCGCAGGCCGTAGTGCATGCCCGCGATCCCGCGGTTGCGCAGGTTCCGGGCGCGCTCGGTATAGCGCGAGGTGGGCGGAGCGGTCGCGTTGTCGTCGGGTTGCTGCGACGACGCGAGCTGGAGGCGGGACACGTAGCTGCCGGAGCCGACGCGGCCGTAGATGAAGCCCTCGGCGCGCAGCTGCTCGTAGGCGGCCAGCATGGTGGTGCGCGATACCTCGAGTTGCTGGGCCAGTTCGCGCGTGGACGGCAGGCGCGTGCCGGCGGCCATGCGGCCGTCGAGGATGGCGCCCTTCAGTGCCCGGGTGAGCTGTGCGTACTGCGGGCCGATACCGTCCAGGTCGAGAAACATGCGTGCGCACTTTCGGATGGGGCGCCGGGGGAGGCGGCTGCGCCGAGAGTTTTCGCACAATGACAGCGGCGTATCAATCCTGAACGATGGTTGGCCCGGTTCGGCCGAACCCGAAGGAGCACGGGCGCGGGATGTTTGCGGGGTGTCCGGGATGCATGTGTCGCTTGGAGGCCTGCCGTGCGGGGTGCGGAGGCTGTGCCGGGCGTGTTCGGGAAACGAAATGCGTGTACGGAGCTCGTCACTCGCGAAATCCGCCGCACTGCCGCTCCTGGCGGCATCGCCGGGCAGTTCCACCCGAGAAGCTGCGGTCGGCGTTGCCATGGCCTTGCTCCGCGATCAGGGAAAGGGGAGAAGGGTTCGCCTGGGGTTGGGGAGAGCCGCCAGGCGAACCAGACGCTGCGCCGGGGAACGGTAGGCGATGCCGCCAACGATTCGTTGCGAAAGCGCCCGTCGATCAGCCTAGGCGTGTGCAGCAGCGCGATACACAGCCAATTCGCGCGAAATTGCCGGAGCCACTCGGAAGATGTCGCGAGGCCGTGAATGACCGCGCCAGACGTGCATGCAACACGTCGTCATCGACGGCGTGGCCTGGCCGGCGCCGGTTTGGTTGAAGGGCGTGGGGCGCATTTGCGCGGCGGCGCGTGATGCGCGCCAGGCCCGGCCACATGGGCCGAGCCTGGCGTTGGTGCGCGGCGAAGCCGCGCGACGATCAGTCAAACACCCGGAAGACGCTTTCCGCTCCAGGCACTCCGGCTACCGGCTTACTTCAGTTTGTCCCACAGGAAGTCGTAGACCATCGCGTGCATGTGCGCGGATTGCTTGTTGTCCGCGCCGGCACCGTGGCCGCCTTCCAGGTTCTCGTAGAACCATACGTTGGGGATGTCCATGCCTTCCATCTTCGCGGCCATCTTGCGTGCCTGTGCCGGGCCGACGCGATCGTCGCTGGTGGTGGTGTAGAACAGCACCGGCGGATAGTGCGTTTCCTTGTGCAGGTTCTGGTAGGGCGAGAAGGTCTTGATGAAGCTCCACTGCTTCGGATCGTCGGGGTTGCCGTATTCGGCGATCCACGAAGCGCCGGCGTCGAGGTGGATGTAACGCTTCATGTCGAGCAACGGCACTTCGCAGGCGATCGCGCCGAACAGCTGCGGGTACTGGGTGAGCATGTTGCCCATCAGCAGGCCGCCGTTGCTGCCGCCCTCGGCGCCGAGGTGCTTCGCGGAGGTGATGCCGCGCTTCACCAGATCCTCGGCCACCGCGGCAAAATCCTGGTAGGCCTTGGGCCGGTTCGCCTGCAGCGCGGCCTGATGCCAGGCCGGGCCGTATTCGCCGCCGCCGCGGATGTTGGCGATCACGTACACGCCGCCGCGATCCAGCCAGGTGCGGCCGACCGAGCCGGAATAGAACGGCTGCAGCGAGACTTCGAAGCCGCCATAGCCATACAGCAGGGTGCGGTTCGAGCCGTCGAGCTTCATGTTCTTCGGCGCGATTTCGAAATAAGGCACGCGGGTGCCGTCCTTCGAGGTGACGAAGTGCTGGCTCACGGCGAACTTCGAGGCGTCGAAGAAGGCGGGTTGGTGCTTGATCGTCTCGGCCTTGCCCTGGCCCAGCACGCCGCGCTCCAGCGTGGGCGGGGTAAGGAAGCCGGTGACGGTGAGCCAGTACTCGTCACTGTGGTCCGGGTCGGTGTCGGTCACCGCCACCGTGCTCATCGCCGGGGCGCCCGGCATGGCCTCGCGCTTCCAGTCGCCCGCAGTTGCGGAATTTTCGGGGGGCGTCAGCACTTCCAGCCGGCTCTTCACGTCGTCCAGCACGTCGAGGATCAGGTGGTGCTGCGTCCAGGCGTAGTTGGAGAGCGCCGTGTGCGCATCGGGCTTGAACAACACGGTGAACGCGCGCTTGCCGGCCATGAAGTCGTCGAACTTCATGGTGATCAGCGCGCCATTGGGGTAGGTGGCGCCGCCCACCGTCCACGGCGAGCGCAGCGTCACCAGCAGCCATTCGCGGTGTGCGTCGGCGCTGGCGTCGCTGGGGATGTCGAGCTTCGCGAGCTTGCCGTCCTTGCGCAGGTAGGTATCGCTGTGGAAGAAGTCGGTGGACACCTGCACGAAGTCGCGTTCGAAGCCGGGGGTAAGGTCGCGGTAGGCGTTCACCAACATATCAGTGGGCTTGCCTTCGTATATGGTCGGGGCGGTGGCGAGCGGCGTGCCACGCGTCCACTCCTTGGCGATGCGCGGATAGCTCGATGTCGTCATCGAACCGGGGCCGAAATCGGTGCCCACGTAGATGTGGTCCTGGTCGATCCAGCCCACCTGGGTCTTGGCGATCGGCAGTTCGAGGCCATCCTTCACGAAAGACTTGGAGGAAAGGTCGAACTCGCGCACCGTCACCGCGTCGCCACCGTCGGGCGACAGCGAGAGCAGGCATCGCGTGTAGGCGGGCTTCAGGCATTGCGCGCCCTTGAACACCCAGCGCTTGCCCTCGGCCTTGTTGAGCGCATCCACGTCAAGCACGGTTTCCCACTTCGGGTCGGCCTTGCGGTATTCGGCCAGCGTGGTGCGGCGCCACAGGCCGCGCGGATGCGTCTTGTCCTGCCAGAAGTTGTAGAGGTACTCGCCCATGCGGCTCACGTAGGGGATGCGCGCGTCGGAATCGAGCACCTCGAGGATCTGGTTGCGGGTGTGGTCGAACCCGGCCGAGCTGGCGAAGGCCTTCTCGGTGATCGCGTTCTGCTGCTTCACCCAATCCATCGCACGAGCGTCGTGGGTCGCTTCCAGCCACAGGTAGGGATCGTCGCTGGCGGCGGGCTGGTCGGTGGTCGCGGCATGGGCGGTGTTCATGCCGCCCAGTGTGATGCCCAATGCGAGCGCCAGCCAGAGGGAAGTCTTGGAATTCATGGAAGCTCCTTGTCGGATGACCGTGTGTTGCGGCGAACGCTTGAGTGTGACGGCGTGGCGTGGCGTGTGCGTGTGGCTGAAGTCAGGTGCCAGAAATGCGACAGGCCCCGCGAACGGGGCCTGTCGCCGTGGCGGATCCGATCAATGCAGCAGCGGGATGATCAGCAGCGCCACGATGTTGATGATCTTGATCAGCGGATTCACCGCGGGGCCGGCGGTGTCCTTGTACGGATCGCCGACGGTGTCGCCGGTGACGGCGGCCTTGTGCGCTTCCGAACCCTTGCCGCCGTGGTGGCCGTCTTCGATGTACTTCTTGGCGTTGTCCCAGGCGCCACCGCCGGTGGTCATCGAGATCGCCACGAACAGGCCGGTGACGATGGTGCCGATCAGCACGCCGCCCAGCGCCTTCGGCCCCAGCAGAAGGCCTACCACGATGGGTACGATCACCGGCAGCAGCGAAGGCACGATCATCTCCCTGATCGCCGAGCGGGTGAGCATGTCCACCGCCTTGTCGTACTGCGGTTTGCCGGTGCCGTCCATGATGCCGATGATGTCGCGGAACTGGCGGCGCACTTCCTCTACCACCGCGCCCGCAGCGCGGCCCACCGCTTCCATTGCCATCGCGCCGAACAGATAAGGGATCAGGCCGCCGATCAGCAGGCCGATGATCACCATGTGATCGGAAAGGTCGAAGCTGTAGGTCGTGTCCGGATGGTTCACCGCGAGGTTGTGCGTGTAGTCGGCGAAGAGCACGAGCGCGGCGAGCGCGGCCGAGCCGATCGCGTAACCCTTGGTCACTGCCTTGGTGGTGTTGCCCACCGCGTCCAGCGGGTCGGTGACGCCGCGCACCTCCGGCGGCAGGTCGGCCATCTCGGCGATGCCGCCGGCGTTGTCGGTGATCGGGCCGTAGGCGTCCAGCGCCACGATCATGCCGGCCATCGAAAGCATCGAGGTTGCCGCGATCGCGATGCCGTACAGGCCGCCGTGCTCGTAGGCACCCCAGATCGCCAGGCAGATCGCCACCACTGGCAGGCCAGTGGCCTTCATCGATACGCCGAGGCCCGCGATGATGTTGGTGCCGTGGCCGGTGGTGGAGGCTTGGGCAATGTGCTTGACCGGCTTGTAGTCGGTGCCGGTGTAGTACTCGGTGATCCACACGATGGCGCCGGTGAGCACCAGGCCGATCAGCGAGCAGAACCACAGGTTCAGTGCGCCGTAGCTGAAGCCGCCCATCAGCCGCATGGTGATCGGGTAGAACGCTATCGCCGCCAGCACGCCCGACACCACCACGCCCTTGTACAGCGCGCCCATGATCGAGCCGCCGGGCTTCACACGCACGAACAGCGTGCCGATGATGGAGGCGATGATGGATACCGCGCCAAGCAGCAGCGGATACAGCACGGCGGTAGCGCCAGCGTTGGTCAGCGTAAGGCCGCCCAGCAGCATGGTGGCGATCACCGTCACCGCATAGGTCTCGAACAGATCGGCCGCCATGCCTGCACAGTCGCCCACGTTGTCGCCTACGTTGTCGGCGATCACCGCCGGGTTGCGCGGGTCGTCCTCGGGAATGCCCGCCTCGACCTTGCCCACCAGGTCGGCGCCGACGTCGGCGCCCTTGGTGAAGATGCCGCCGCCGAGGCGTGCGAAGATCGAGATCAGCGAACTGCCAAAGGCCAGGCCCACCAGCGCGTGCAGCGCGTTGTCATTGGTGATGCCGATGCGGTTGAGGATCAGCCAGTAGCCGGCCACGCCCAGCAGCGCCAGGCCCACCACCAGCATGCCGGTGATCGCGCCGCCGCGGAACGCCACATCCATCGCCGGGCCCAGGCCTTGCCGCGCCGCCTCGGCGGTGCGCACGTTCGCGCGCACCGAGACGTTCATGCCGATATAGCCGGCCGCACCGGAAAGCACCGCGCCGATCAGGAAGCCGATCGCGGTCGGCCAACTCAGGAAGAAACCGATCAGGACAAACAGCACCACCCCGACGATGCCGATCGTGCCGTACTGGCGGTTGAGGTAGGCGCGGGCGCCCTCCTGCACCGCCGCGGCGATTTCCTGCATCCGTGCATTGCCCGGCGATTGCGCCAGAACCCAGCGTGCCGATATTGCGCCATACAACACTGCCACCACCGCACACGCGAGCACGATCCACCAGCCAAACTGCTGCAGCATCGGAGCCTCCCCATGGGTTGTAATGGCCGTCCGGAGCGGGCGGTCCAAGGGAGTATAGGCAGAGCCCGCCGTGTATTCCGTTGTGCGGCGCAACGGGATACGCGGAAATGCGAAGGCCGCACATCGCTGCGCGGCCTTCGACATTGTGCTGGTGACTCAGTGTGTGGCGATGTCGAGGATGATGCCGGTGGCGAGTGCGACCAGCAGGTAGTCGTTGTTCTCCGCCCGCACCCAGCCATAGCCGCGTGGTGGCGGGCGCAGGCGGTAGTGGCCGTAGTCATGCACCACGTAGATCGGGCCACCGTAGCGATGGCCGCGTTCCCAGCGGCGATAGTGATCGTGGTCGTGTACGACCACGTAGCGGCGACCGTCGTAGCGATCGTGTCCACGGTATTCCGGCCGGCCGTGGCGGTCGTGCCCGTGATCGTGGCCGTGGCGGTGGCGGTGGCCGCGATCGTGATCGTGATCGGCCAGCGCCGCGGTGCTGCCGGCGAACAGCGGCAAGGCAAGCATCAGGCTGTACATGGTCTTCATCGCGGTACCTCCGGTCCTGCCGTCTGGCGGCTCGGCGTGAATCGTATGAAGTTGCGCCTGAACGAAAGATATGTCGATGCCGCGCCGTTCTCGGGCATGGGTTCGCCGATGGCTGGCTGCGCAGGGATGACACAGTCAGCAGATAGCGACGCACGCGGCATAGTAGGCTGTGTGGATGGACTCTATCGACTTCGCGCCACGCCGCGCCGCCTTCCGCAAACTGCATGAAAGCGGTTGTTTCATGCTCCCCAACCCCTGGGATCCCGGCTCCGCCTGGGCGCTTCAGCAGCTCGGCTTCAAGGCGCTGGCGACTACCAGTTCGGGTTCCGCATGGTCGCGGGCGCACGCCGACAACGCGATGGACGTGAACGCGGTGCTGGCGCACTGCCGCGCAATCGTGGGGGCCACCGACCTGCCGGTGAACGCCGATTTCGAGGACGGGCATGCCCGCGACCTCAAGGAGCTGGCGGACAATGTGCGCCGATGCGTCGACACCGGCGTGGCCGGCTTGTCGATCGAGGACTCCACCGGCGATGCCGCACGGCCGCTGTACGAGCTCGACGAAGCCGTGGCGCGCATGCGCGCCGCGCGGGCGGCGATCGATGCCTCGGGCCAGGACGTGATGCTGATCGGGCGTGCCGAATGTTTTCTCGTCGGCCACCCCGACCCGCTGGACGAATCGCTGAAGCGCTTGCGGGCTTATGCCGAAGCCGGCGCGGACTGCCTGTACGCGCCGGGCCTGCGCACCAGCGAACAGATCGAGGCGGTGGTGCGTGCCGTCGCGCCAAAGCCGGTCAACGTGCTGGTCGGTTACGCCGCGCCATTCACGCAGGCCGATCTCGCCAAGCTCGGTGTGCGCCGGATCAGTGTGGGCGGCGCACTGGCGGGCGCTGCCTGGGGCGGCTTCCTGCGCGCCGCGCGCGGCCTGGCCGAGGGGCGTTTCGACGGCTTCGCCGACAACGCCACCCACGCGGAAATCGATGGCTTTTTCTGAGCAAGGTCCAGTCCGGCGAGCGCCGCGTGGCTTGCCCACTGCTCGCCAGAGGCGTGCGCGATAGCAGGGCTTGTTTCACCGTGAATTCACCGGTGCCTGTCATGGTGGTCCAGGATTCCCTGGAGGCGACACCATGATCACCCCGATTGTTTTTGACGCGGACAACGTGATCGGCATGCGCGTCGACGGCCAGATTGTCGCCGCGGACTTGGACCGGATCGCGGCGACGGTGGAAGAGAAGCTGGCCCACCACGACAAGCTGCGGGTCTATGCCGAAGTGCCCTCCTTCGAGGGCATCTCGATCGAGGGCTTCTTCAAGGACCTGCAGCTCGGCTTGCGCCACTGGAACCGCTTCGAAAAAGAGGCGGTCGTGTCGGACGAACAATGGATGCACAAACTGGCGCCGCTGAGCGGTCACCTGGTGCCGGGTCTGGAAGTAAAAGTCTTCGCCAGCAAGGAGTCCGCCGTGGCCAAGGCGTGGGTCGTCGCCTGACCCCGCGCGGGCGTCAGGCCCCGAAAGGCGGGAGCTTCTTCGCCACGGACGCATTCTTGAGCGTCCCGTATTTCGGCAAGCCGTCCTTGCCGTAGGGCAACGGCGCCTCGCCGGCGATCAGCGGGGTGAGGTAGCGGCGTGCGGCGACGGTGATGCCGAAGCCGTCGCGGCGGATGTAGCCCTTCGGCAGCTTCTTCTCATGGTTGGCGATCTTCGCCAGCGGCGCGGGCTCGATCTTCCAGCGATACGGCGCGTCGGAGCTGCGCACGATCACCGGCATCACCGCGTTCATGCCGGCCAGCGCATAGCCCACGGCGGCCTTGCCCACGGCGTAGGCCTGCTCGGCGTCCACCTTCGAGGCGAGGTGTCGGGCCGAGCGCTGCAGATAGTCGGGCAGCGCCCAGTGCACTTTGTAACCGAGCTTGCCTTTCACCAGCGTGGCCAGCGTGGGCGCCACGCCGCCGAGCTGCACGTGGCCGAACGCGTCGCGCGTGCCGGCATCGGCCAGGAACTGCCCATCGGCATTGCGTATACCTTCGGAGGCCACCACCGTGCACCAGCCCACGCGTTCCACCGTGGCTTTCACCCTGGCGAGGAACGCCGCTTCGTCGAACACATTCTCGGGGAACAGGATCAAGTGCGGTGGCGCGTCCGCGCCTTCGCCCGCAAGGCCGGCGGCGGCGGCTATCCAGCCCGCGTGGCGGCCCATCACTTCCAGGATGAACACCTTGGTCGAGGTGGAGGCCATCGAGGCCACATCGAGGCTGGCTTCCAGCGTGGAGACCGCGGTGTACTTCGCCACCGAGCCGAAACCGGGGCAGCAGTCGGTGACGGCGAGGTCGTTGTCCACCGTCTTGGGTACGCCGATGCAGCGCAGGTCGTAGCCCATCGCCTTGCCGATCTGCGAGAGCTTCAGCGCGGTGTCGGCCGAGTCGTTGCCGCCGTTGTAGAGGAACCAGCGGATGTCGTGGGCGCGGAACACCTCGATCAGGCGCTCGTATTCGGCACGGTTCGCCTCCAGCGACTTCAGCTTGTAGCGGC
Organism: Dyella agri; assembly: GCF_044904705.1. Classification (NCBI taxonomy): domain Bacteria; kingdom Pseudomonadati; phylum Pseudomonadota; class Gammaproteobacteria; order Lysobacterales; family Rhodanobacteraceae; genus Dyella; species Dyella agri. The sequence goes on along the minus strand of NZ_JADIKL010000003.1, from coordinate 15,096 downwards.
AGCTGCCGAACGCACCGCCGGGGGTGTGGCGCAATGCGGCGATCGCAGCCTTCGACTCCCTGGCGGTGTCGATCAATTCCTCGCGCAGTGCGCCGAGGATGCCATTGCGCGTGGCGTACACCGGGACGCTCTTGGCGCGGGCCGCCTCGATCACGCCGGCGGCGGTGGCGTTGATCACAGCGGTGACGCCGCCGGATTGGGCGTAGAGCAGGCGGCCGGGCGTGGCGTTGCGGGGCGGCATGGCGATCTCCTGGCGTAACAGCCTGTTGCAGGCTCAAGCCTTCAGTATCGCGCCAATGCGACGTACGTCGGTACTTCGGCGATGGTTTCCGTTTGACGACAACAGCCCTCAAACGCTACCGTGAAGCCCATTTCCCAGGGAATCGGCGGCCTTCCGCCGCCATTGCGGAGCGATATGCGACTCGTGCTACTCGGTGCGCCCGGTTCGGGCAAGGGCACCCAGGCCACCCGGCTGAAGAACGACCTGGGCGTGCCGCACATCTCCACCGGCGACATGCTGCGCGCGGCTGTGGCCGCGGGCACGCCCACCGGGCTCAAGGCCAAGGCGGTGATGGACGCCGGTAAACTCGTCTCCGACGACATCCTGCTGGCCATGCTGGAAGAGCGCCTGGCCCAGGCTGATGCCCGCAACGGTTTCATCCTGGACGGCTACCCGCGCAACCTGGCCCAGGCCGACGCGCTCGACCACCTGCTGTCCCGCATCGGCCAGCCGCTGGATGCGGTGGTGAAGCTGGAGGTGCCGAACGCGGTGATCATCGGCCGCTGCGAGATCCGCTACGCCGCCGAACACCGCAAGGACGACGATCCGGCCGTGGTGCGCGACCGCCTCAAGGTCTACGCCGAGCAGACCGCCCCGGTGGCGGATTTCTATGCGAAGCGCGGCACGCTGCAGGTGATCGACGGCGTGGGCGAGCTGGACGAAGTCACCGCACGCGTGAAGCAGGCGCTCAAGGCCGAATCGGCGGCTGCCAACGGCTGAAACCTGCTTCTGCCCCTCTCCCCCGCGGGGAGAGGGCTGGGGTGAGCGGCCGGGCGGAGCAAATACGTCCGGATCCGCACAGCCCATCCTCCCGCAAGTCCCGTACCCTCGCCCCCAGACCCTCTCCCGGCGGGAGAGGGAGCAAGCATCGGCGAGAGGGATGGGTTCCACGATATGCGTCTGCACATCCTCGGCATCTGCGGCACCTTCATGGGCGGCGTGGCCGCGCTGGCGCGCGAGCTTGGCCTCACGGTGGAAGGTTCGGACGCCAGCGTCTATCCGCCGATGAGCACCCAGCTCGAATCGCTGGGTATCCGACTGATGGACGGCTACAAGGCCGAGTACTTGCAACCGGCGCCCGATCTGGTGGTGGTAGGCAACGCCATGGTGCGCGGCAACCCGGCCGTGGAATACATGCTCGACCAGCAGTTGCGCTACATCTCCGGCCCGCAGTGGTTGGGCGAGACGCTGCTGCCTGGGCGCGAGGTGCTGGCGGTGGCGGGCACGCACGGCAAGACCACCACCACCAGCTTGCTGGCGCATTTGCTGGAAAGCGTGGGCATGGCACCCGGTTTCCTGATCGGCGGGGTGCCGGGCAATTTCGATGTTTCCGCGCGCAAGGGCAGCGGTAAGCCCTTCGTGATCGAGGCGGACGAATACGACAGCGCCTTCTTCGACAAGCGCTCGAAGTTTGTGCACTACCGCCCGCGCATCGCGATCCTCAACAACCTTGAATACGACCATGCGGACATCTTTCCCGACGTGGCGGCGATCCAGCGCCAGTTCCATCATCTGGTGCGTACCGTGCCGGGCAACGGCCGACTCATCGTCAATGCGCACGACCATCATCTCGCCGAAGTGCTGGCTATGGGTTGCTGGACGCCGGTGGAGACTTTCGGCATCGGCCGGGGCGACTGGCAAGCCGAGCTGATCGAAGCCGACGGCAGCGCATTCAGGGTGACGCGCAAGGACGAGGCGATCGGCGAGGTGCGCTGGTCGCTGCTCGGCAACCACAGCGTGATGAACGCGTTGGCCGCGCTGGCGGCAGCGACTGCCGCGGGCGCCGATCCGCGCGCGTTGCTGCCGGCCTTCGCCAGCTTCGAGAGCGTGAAGCGGCGCATGGAGCTGGTAGGCGAGACGGGTGGCGTGCGCGTCTACGACGACTTCGCCCATCACCCCACTGCGATCGCCACCACGCTGGCCGGCCTGCGCGCGAAGGTGGGCAAGGCACGCATCGTGGTGGCGTTGGAGCCCCGCTCCAACTCGATGCGCCTCGGCGCGCATGCCGAGGCGCTGGCGCCCTCGCTCGCCGATGCGGACGCGGTGGTGTTTCTGCATCGGCCCGAACTGCCGTGGGACGCGCAGCGGGTTACCGATGCCTTGCAAGGGCGCGGCAGTACCGCGCCCAGCGTCGATGCGCTGCTCGCGGCACTGCGCGCGCAGACGCGGCCTGGCGACCACGTGGTGTTCATGTCCAACGGCGGCTTCGAGGGCGCGCCGCGCCGTTTCGCGGAGTCGCTGCGCGCTTGACGGCAACCCGGAGGTGGCGGGGATTTACCCCGCCAGCGGTGCGTCGAAACAGGGCGGCCGACGCAGGTACTCGCGCCGCGCCGAGCTCCACACGCCCAGTCCGAAGCCCAGCGTGACCAGCAACAGCACGCCGCTGCCGATGGCGTAGCCCAGCGCGCCGAGTAGCCAGTAGCCGCCCCAGTACACCGCCATCGCGCCCAGCGTCACGCCAAGATCGACCAGGCCGCGTCCCAAGTTGTTCTCCGGGCCGATCAGGTGCACCGCCAGTGCGGTGAGGCTGGCGCCCACGCTCACGATCGCCGCGTCGAGCAGCATGCGTAGCGGGTCTGCGGCATGGGTGAGCACGATGCCCAGCCCGGTATAGGCCACGGTGCTGAGCACGGTGATCGGCACCAGCACCACCAAGGCATCGAGCAGGGTCTGCTGATAGTCGGCGCGTGTCGGCGGCGCCAGCGTGAGATAGAGGTCGGCGAGATTGGGCCGCATCTGCCGCATACCGCGGCCAAGCTGCGGAAAGCGCGACAAGCCCAGCAGGACCGCGTAGGCGCCCACCATCACGGCATTGAAACGCTGCCGATGCATCACGGCGAACACATAGAACGTCACGATGGCCGCTACCAGCACCAGCCGCAGTGCGATCGCCTGCGGATTGTCGTGCGGCAGCAGCAGCCGGCGCACCAGCACCGTGCGCAGGCGCCAGGTGGGCCTTTGCCGGAAGCGCCCCAGCGCCTGTTCCATCGCGCGCTGCGAGGTGCCGTCGAAGAGCGCGCCGATGTACCTGGCCAGCTTGCCGCGCCGTGCCGGCGTGCCGTCCATGCTGCGGGCGCGCGAGCGGCCGAGCTGGACATTCTCCAATGGCGAGCTGTCCGTTTCGCGATCCTCGATGCGCAGCATCGCGCGCAGGCTGAGGCTGGCGATCAGCACAGTCAGAAGCAGCGCCAGCGGCACGGCCCACGGCGAGGCGATCAGCGCCTTGGCGATCTGGCTGGCCAGCCCGGGTTGCCAGCCGGCCAGCACGAACAGGCCCCACACCAGCAGGGTGATGTAGCGCGTGGAGCTGGACGCCAGCCCGATCGCCGCCAACAGCAAGATCGCCGCCCCGCCCAGCACGGCATGCGGCACGCCCAGCAGCACGGCAGCCAGGGTGGGCAGCAGTGCCCATTGCGCGACTTGCAGCCCGCCGACCATGGCGAGCCGTTTGCGGAAGTCGGGTAGCAGGAAACTCTCTGGCCGGCACAGGCCTCGCAGGCACAGGCCCAGCACGATGAACCAGAACCACGCGCCGAAGGCGAACAGCATCGCGGCCGCGCCGGCGAAGCCCACATCGATGGCAGGTGCGCAGCCCAGCAGGATCGCGCCGGCCAGCCATGCCAGTTGCAGCAGCAGCGCGCCGACCAGCATCTGCCGGAACGGCTGCAACCACAGCTGCCACACCGCCCTCATGCCAGCTCCACGAACAGATCTTCCAGCGTGGGTGTTTCGATGCGCAGCGTGGCGCCTTCGCGCGCGGCGAGCGCGTGCAGGCTTTCCGGATTCATGTCCTCGACCAGCAGCTGTGCCTCATCGCCCTTGACCGTGGCCTTCAGCAGGCCTGCTACCACCGGTGCCTGCGGCCAGCCGCCGGCGCGGTTCAGCAGTACGCGGCGCATGCGTTCGCGCAGCTCGGCCAGCGGGCGGGTGAACTGGATCGCGCCGTCGCGCAACAAGGTGATGTCGGCGTCGGCGCGCTCCAGGTCGGCGGTGATGTGAGTGGAGAAGATCACCGTCTTGCCCGGCGCCTGCATCAGCTCCAGCAGTTCGGCCATGAAGGCGCGGCGCGCCTGCGGGTCGAGGCTGGCGACCGGCTCGTCCAGCACCAGCAGGTCGGGCTCGGGCGCGATCGCGCGCACGATGGCCAGTTTCTGCCGCTGGCCCTGCGACAGCTCGCCGATCTTCTGCCGCGGGTCGAGCTCCCAGTCGCCCAGCAGCCGGGTGGCCAGGGCGTGGTTCCAGCCGGCGTAGAACGCGGCGGTGAAGTCGAGGTAGGCGCGTACCTTCATCCACGGGAACAGGTCGAAGGTCTGCGGCACGAAACCGATGCGATGCATGCGCTCGCCGCTCGGTTCGGTCATCGGTTCGCCGAACAGCGCCACCGTGCCGGCGTCGATCGGCGACAGGCCCAGCAGGCAGCGCAGCAAGGTGGTCTTGCCAGCGCCGTTGCGGCCGAGCAGGCCGATCACCCGGCCGGGCGGCACGTCCCAGTCGATGCCGCGCAGCACCTCGCGCTGCTTGAAGGACTTGCGCAGGCCGCGCACGCACAGTACGGGTTCGGTCCGCGTGTCGGCAAAAGCTGTCGTCGGTACAGTGGCGATGGTCGACATCCTTGCGCATGCTCCCCGGGCGAGGCAGTTAATGTGCCGTTGCATGGCGGGCGCGTCCAGTGAACGGGGTGCCGGACGCGATATCCTGCAGCGATTCCGACCAGGCCGATTCCACCATGGGCAATCTCTCCGGCAAGACCTTGTTCATCACCGGCGCCTCGCGCGGCATCGGCCTGGCGATTGCGTTGCGCGCCGCGCGCGACGGCGCCAATGTCGCGATCGCCGCCAAAAGCGGCGTGCCGAACCCCAGGCTACCCGGCACCATCCACACTGCCGCGGCCGCGGTCGAGCAGGCCGGTGGCCGCGCACTGGCGATCAAATGCGACATTCGCGAGGAGGCCGAGGTGCATGCCGCCGCGGCGCAGGCGGCCGAACATTTCGGCGGCATCGACATCGTGGTGAACAACGCCAGCGCGATCTGGCTGGCCGGCGTGGAAGGCACGCCGATGAAGCGCTTCGACCTGATGCACCAGGTCAATACGCGTGGCACCTTCCTCGTCACGCAGGCCTGCCTGCCGCATCTGAAAAAGGCTGCGAATCCGCACGTGCTGATGCTGGCGCCGCCACCCAGCCTGGAGCCGAAGTGGTTCGCGCCGCACACCGCCTACACCATCGCCAAGATGGGCATGAGCCTGTGCGTGCTGGGCATGAGCGCGGAGTTCGCGCCATGGGGCATCGCGGTGAACGCGCTGTGGCCGCGCACGGTGATCGCCACCGCGGCGATCGGCATGATCGACGGGGTGCGCCCGGAGCAGTGCCGCACGCCCAACATCGTGGCCGATGCCGCCCATGCCATGCTCGTTCGTCCCGCGCGGGAATACAGCGGCCGTTTCGCGATCGATGAGGACGTGCTGCGCGAGGCCGGCGTGCGCGATTTCGATCGCTACGCGGTGCAGCCGGGTACGCCGCTGCTGCCTGACCTGTTCCTGGATTGAGCGGGCTGCAGGCCCTTCACAGCGTCTGCAGCCGGTCGGCCAGGCGCAGGCTCATCGTCACGATGCCATAGGTGGGGAGGGTCCAGCCGTCGCCCGCTACACTTTGCTGCATGGCTGGACGTTCTTCCCGCGCTGAATTGCCACTGTTTCCGCTATCCACGGTGCTGTACCCCGGCGGACGGCTGGAGTTGCGCATCTTCGAGCCGCGCTACCTGGACCTGGTGCGCGAGTGCACGCGCGACGACCGCGGCTTCGGCGTCTGCCTGATCCTGGCGGGGCGCGAGGCGGGCGAACCGGCCTTGCCGGCAGCGGTGGGCACGCTGGCGCGCATCGTGGACTTCCACTACGGCGCCGATGGCTTGCTGGGGATCGTCGCTGAAGGTGCCGAACGTTTCCGCGTGCTGCGCACGCGCGTGCGCGCGGACGGCCAGTTGCGCGGCGAAGTGGGGTGGTGGCCGGAGGTGCCGGAGGTGCCGGTGCCCGTCGAGCTGGCGTTGCTGCAGACCATCGCCGAACGCCTGGTCGAGGCGATGGCGCCGCAGTGGAAGCACGCGCCGCGCGCGTGTTACGACGACGCACGCTGGCTGGGTTACCGGCTTGCCGAGTTGCTGCCCCTGAGCGGCGACGAACGTCAGCGCCTGCTGGAACTGACCGATCCGCTGCAACGCCTCGCCGAGCTGCGCGATATCCTGCCGCGCTTCCAGAAGGCCTGAGCCCGAGCCGGTGCCGCCGTCGGAAACCGTCCTTCCGCGATGGCGGCCAAGCAAGGCCTGTGCCCGTCGCCGCGGTCAAGCAAGGCCTGTGCCGGTGGCATAGGCTGGATTGTGCGCGGCTCGTCGTCACGCCACTGACGCTACAGCGGGTCTACAATCCGCGGGAAACCTATAGGGCAGGGATCTGCCTCACACGTGTTGCCAGGGGGTAGGTGACACGCGGCGATCGGAATCCGCGAGAGGGGACAATGGACGCCAAGGGCTCGAGGCGTTTGGGGTGTGTGATCTGGTTCGGTCGGCCAGAGGCGCGGGAGCGTCATGGTTTGACCGAAGCCGGCTGGCAGGTGCGGCTGGCCGATGGCGATACCCACATCAAGCTGCGCGAAGGCGGCGGCATCGTGGTGCTGGCGGATCTGCGCCACGGCGATGCCCGCAGCTTGCAGGCGATGCAGCGCTTGATGACGGACTGTCCTGGTTTGCCGTGGATCGCGCTGGTCTCGCTCGATACGCCGGCGCGGCGTCCGCAGGTCAAGCGCATCTTGCAAGGCTGCCGCGATTTCTTCAGCGCGCCCCTCGATCTGCCGCGCCTGCTCGCGGCACTCGAGCGCGCCGACGGTATGGCGTTGCGCGTGGCCGAGGCGATCACGGACCTGCCCGAACTGGTGGGGCGCAGCACCGTCGTGGCGACGCTGGCAGCGAGCTTGCGCAAATACGCGCCGAGCGACCTGCCGGTGCTGATCACTGGCGAGACCGGTGTCGGCAAGGAAGTGGCGGCTCGTGTGCTGCACCGGCTTTCGGCCCGTGCCATACAGCCGTTCGTGGCGATCAACTGCGGAGCCTTGCCGCTCAATCTGGTGCAATCCGAGCTGTTCGGCCATGAGCGCGGCGCATTCACCGACGCCACCGCGCGGCGGATCGGGCACATCGAGAGCGCGGCCGGCGGCACGGTCCTGCTGGACGAGGTCGGCGACCTGCCGATGGATGCGCAGACCAATCTGCTGCGCTTCCTGCAGGAGGGTGTGCTGCAACGTGTGGGCAGTAGCCAGCCGATCGAGGTCGACGTGCGTGTGATGGCGGCGACTCATATGGATCTTGAACAGGCCGTGGAGGCGGGGCGCTTCCGCGAGGATCTGTACTACCGGCTCAATGTCCTGCGGCTGCACATACCGCCGTTGCGCGAGCGCGGCGACGACGTGGAATTGCTGGCGCATCGCTTCCTCGAATGTTTCCGCGAGCGGCAGGCTTGCGCCGCCCGCGGTTTCGAAAGCACGGCGTTGCGCGCGATGCACGCCTACCCGTGGCCGGGCAACGTGCGCGAACTGCGCAACCGGGTGCAGCGCGCCGCGGTGATGGCGGAAGGCGCGCTGATCGACACGGCCGACCTCGCCTTGCCGGTGAATGCGCAGGAGCACGGCGATCCGGCGGTTACCAGCCTGGGCGTCTTCCGCGCATCGGCCGAGCGCGAGGCCATTGCCGCCTGCCTGCGCGAGTGCCGCTTCAACATCAGCGAGTGCGCGCGGCGCCTGAAGATTTCGCGGGTCACCGTGTACCGCCTGTGCAAGAAGCACCAGTTGGAGCTGCGCACGCCATAGCGCGGCGCCTGGCCTGCCGCCGGCTTGTTGGTGGATCGACAGCCGGCGCGGTGGTGTCCCGTGGGATAATGGCGGCTTCACGCGCATCACCAGGCTGGGCCCGCGGTCGCGAGCGTTTCGCGACGCCCAGGACGGACACGGGAACACGGCCGGGGCGCAACCTGGAGTGCCTTATGCAGCAACATGATTCGACCCCGCCCCCCCGCCTGATCGCGCTCGGTCAGCGCTACTGGCTGCCGGTCTACAAGCCGCGCGAGCTGGTGCTCGACCATGGCAAGGGCGCACGGGTGTGGGACATGGAAGGGCGCGACTACGTCGATTTCGGCGCCGGCATCGCAGTGAACGCGCTGGGTCACCAGGACCCCGACCTGCTCGCCGCGCTCACTACGCAGGCGCACAAGCTGTGGCACGCGAGCAACGTGTTCTACACCGAGCCGCCGCTGCGCCTCGCCGAGGAGCTGGTCGACGCAAGCGGCTTCGCCGAACGCGTGTTTCTGTGCAACTCCGGCGCCGAGGCGAACGAGGCAGCCATCAAGCTGGTGCGCAAGTGGGCCGCCGCGCAGGGGCGCGCACCGGACAGGCGCGTCATCGTCACCTTCAAGGGTTCGTTCCACGGCCGCACCCTGGCTACCGTCACCGCTACCGCGCAACCGAAATACCAGGCCGGCTACGAGCCGTTGCCGGAGGGTTTCCGCTACCTCGACTTCAACGATGCCGCGGTGCTGGAAGCCGCGTTCGCCGCCGGCGACATTGCCGCGGTGATGCTGGAGCCGGTGCAGGGCGAGGGCGGCGTGCTACCGGCCGCACCGGGGTTCCTGCAACGCGTGCGCGAGCTGTGCGACGCGCACGGCGCCTTGCTGGTGCTGGACGAGATCCAGTGCGGTATGGGCCGTACCGGCACGTTGTTCGCGCATGTGCAGGACGGCGTGAAGCCCGACATCGTGACCCTGGCCAAGGCGCTGGGCTGCGGCTTCCCGATCGGCGCGATGCTGGCCGGCCCGAAGGTGGCCGAAGTGATGCAGTACGGCGCCCACGGCACCACCTTCGGCGGTAACCCGATGGCCGCCGCGGTGGCGCGCGCTGCGCTGCGCAAGCTGGCTTCGCCGGAGCTGCTGGCGAACGTGGCGGTACAGGCGCAGGCCTTGCGCGACGGATTGGCGGCGATCAACGCGGAGCTGCACCTGTTCGACGAGGTGCGTGGCCGCGGCCTGATGATCGGCGCGGCACTGGCGGAGGCGCACCGCGGCAAGGCCGGCGAGGTCCTCGACCACGCCGCCGCGCACGGCTTGCTGCTGCTGCAGGCCGGCCCGGACGTGCTGCGCTTCGTGCCGCCGCTGACGATCAGCACGGACGAACTGGCCGAGGGCCTCGAACGCCTGCGCGCCGCACTGGCTGCTTTCGCTGCGGCGTGAGCACGGCGGCCTGCCCGTTCTGCGCGATCGCCGCGGGCGAGGCGCCGGCCGCCATCGTGGCGGACGATGGCGTGGTGCTGGCCTTCCTGGATCTGCGCCAGGCGGTGCCGGGGCATGTGCTGGTGGCGCCGCACCGGCATGCGCCCGACCTCTACGCGCTTGCGCCCGACGAGGCGGCAGGTGCGATGGGCATGGCGCAGCGGGTGGCGCTGGCGCTGCGCGCGGAACTCGATCCGGCGGGCCTGAACCTCTGGCAGTCCAACGGACGCGCGGCGGGGCAGGAGGTGTTCCATTTCCACCTGCACGTGCAGCCGCGGCGTGTAGGCGATGGCCTGCTGCGGGTCTATCCCGATGGTGCGCCGCGATCCGCGACGACCGGCGAGCTGGACGCCATGGCGGAAGCGCTGCGGACGCATCTGCGCGGTTGAACTGCGCCACGGCGGGTATCATCGCTCGCTCCCCATCGACACACCCGAGTGACGACCCATGAAATACCTGCACACCATGGTGCGCGTGCGCGACATCGATGCCTCGCTGCGCTTCTATTGCGAAGGTCTGGGGCTGCGCGAGGTGCGTCGCATGGACAACGCGCAGGGCAAGTTCACCCTGGTCTTCCTCGCCGCACCGGGCAGCCCCGAGGCGGAGGTCGAGCTGACCTGGAACTGGGGTTCCACCGAGGATTACGGCGGCGCGCGCAATTTCGGCCACCTCGCCTTCCAGGTGGAAAACATCTACGCCACCTGCCAGCGGCTGATGGACATGGGTTACGTCATCAACCGCCCGCCGCGCGACGGTCACATGGCGTTCGTGCGTTCGCCGGACCTGATCTCGATCGAGCTGCTGCAGGACGGCCACCTGCCGCCGCAGGAGCCGTGGGCGTCGATGCCCAACACCGGGCAGTGGTAGTCAGCTTTCGCTGGCCCGTGGTTTGCCGACGCGGAAGCGGCAGGCGTGGCCGCCGCGCAGCAGGCATTCCATGTGCTGGATCGGCCGTCCGGTGGCCGCTTCCATGAAAGCGAGGTCGAAGCGGCACACGTCCGGATGCGCCCTGGCCAGCGTGTGGAACACGCAGTTGTATGCCTCGACCTGGGTTTCGCCGTCGCGCTTCACCGTGGATGCTTCGTAGCCCAGTGCATCGAGCTGCTCGGCGAGGCGCGTGGCGATGGCGGCTTCGTCCTCGCCGTCGACGCGACTGGCCGCGGCACTGCCCAGTTCCTGCCCTATCGTCGCCAGCAGCGCCTGCACGCCGGCCTTGCCGGCGGTGGCGTACAGGTGTTCGAGGATGCCGGTGGCGATCAGGCCGTAGTTGCGCGGGAACAGCTCGCGGCCCGCGGGCAGCAGCAGGTAGCGCGCCTGCGGCCGACCGCCGGAGGGAAGCGCCATGCCGCGCTCGACGTAGCCTGCGGCGATCAGTGCGGCCAGGTGCTGCCGCACGGCGTTGTGGGTCACGCACAGCGCCTGGCACAACGTTTCCACGCTGGCGCCCTGCGGCTCGGCCAGCAAGGCCCGCAGCAGTTTCTGCTGGGTCTGGCCGAGCTGGCGCAGGGCGCTGGCGGCTTTCATTGCGCCTTGGCCGGGAACTGTTGAGCGATACCGCCGGCCAGCGCGTCGGCGATCATGTCCATGTGTTCCTGCATTCCCGCCCAGGTCTTTGCTTCGGCGGCGGTGTCGCCGCTCATGATCTCGCCGACCTGTGTGTGGTGATCGGCCACATGTTCCAATAGCAGGCCGCGCACGGTGGCTTCCGGCCAGTTCGCGGGATTGGCGCCAGCGAGGAATTTCGCGATCGCGCCCGCATTGGCGGACAGCGCCTGCATGGCCTTGTCGCTGGCGGCCTTGTCGCCTGCGTGTTCGGCGTCGGTCAGCGCCTTGACCCCGGCCCAGTGCCCGGCGAGCAACTGCAGCATGCCCTTGCCGGCGTCGGCACCGTAGAAGCCGGCCACGGCATGGGCGATCTGCTTCGCGTTCGCGACCACGTCATCGGCGGCCTTGGCGGCGGCCGCCTGGTTACCGGCTTTCACCGCCATCGCGTAGGCGCGGGTGTGCACGATATGGCCGTGCCACAGGCCGCGCAGTGCGGCGTGGAGTTTCGGGGCGGCCGCGGCTGCGGTGGCCTGCGGCGCGGTGGCTGGCATGGCCGGTGCTGCCGTGCAGGCGAACGGCAGGGCCAAGACCAGCCCCAAAGTGCAAGCGAGCGTGCGGTATTTCATGCGATGAACTCCTGTGACATGCCGACGGATGACGGCTGCGGGCATCCTGCGCGCTTGCCACAGACAGTAAAGTCACATATGTGTAAAGCCTGTATTTCCTTGTCTATGCCTGAGCTCAGCCAAGCTCGGCCAGCGTCTCGCGCGCAGCCTGCAAGGTATCGGCGATGTCCTGGTCGCTGTGCGCGCTGGAGAGGAAACCCGCCTCGAACGCGCTGGGCGCCAGGTATACGCCGCGCTTCAGCATGCCGTGGAAGAAGCGATTGAACAGCGTCGTGTCCGCGGTCGTGGCCTGCGCGTAGCTGGTCACTTTCTGCGCCGTGAAGAACAGGCCGAACATGCCGCCGACGCGGTTGGTGCTGAACGGCATGCCGGCGCCGTCGGCCACCGACTGGAAGCCGTCGCAAAGCAGGCGCGTGCGTGCGGCGAGCGTGTCGTAAAAGCCCGGCGCCTGGATCAGCTCCAGCATCGCCAGCCCGGCAGCCATCGCCACCGGATTGCCGCTGAGCGTGCCGGCCTGGTAGATCGGTCCGGCCGGAGCAATCTGCTCCATCAGCTCGCGACGGCCGCCGTAGGCGCCCACCGGCATGCCGCCGCCGATGATCTTGCCGAAAGTGGTGAGGTCGGGCGTTACGCCGTACAGCGCCTGCGCGCCGCCCAGCGCGACACGGAAGCCGGTCATCACTTCGTCGAAGATCAGCAGCGCGCCGTGCCGCGTGCACAGTTCGCGCAGGCCTTGCAGATAGCCGTCCACCGGCGGAATGCAGTTCATGTTGCCGGCGACGGGCTCGATGATCAGGCCGGCGATCTCGCTGCCCTGCTCGGCGAACAGCGCCTTGGCAGCATCCAGATCGTTGTAGGGCAGGGTGAGCGTGAGGTCCGCGTTCGCCTTGGGCACGCCGGGCGAGGTGGGTACGCCGAAGGTGAGCGCGCCGGAGCCGGCCTTCACCAGGAAGCTGTCGCCATGGCCGTGGTAGCAGCCTTCGAACTTCACGATTTTTGCGCGGCCGGTGGCGCCGCGCGCGAGGCGGATCGCCGACATGGTGGCTTCGGTGCCGGAGTTCACCATGCGCACCATGTCCACCGACGGCACCAGCTTCGCGATGGTTTCGGCCATGGCTACTTCGGCTGGGCATGGCGTGCCGAAGGACAGGCCGTCCTTGATCACGCGCGCCACGGCTTCGCGCACCGCGGGATGGTTGTGGCCGACGATCATCGGCCCCCACGAGCCGACGTAATCGATGTAGCGCCTGCCTTCCACGTCCCAGAGACAGGCGCCGTCGGCGCGTGCGGTGAAGAACGGTTCGCCGCCCACCGACTTGAAGGCGCGCACCGGCGAATTGACGCCGCCGGGCATCAGCTGGCGGGCGCGCTGGAACAGTTCGTGGTTGGTGCTCATCGGATGGATCTCGATCAATCGGGGGAATAGAGGCGGGCGAAGCGCTGCGCGGCGGCGCGTACGTCGGTGGCGCCGAACACTGCCGAGATCACGGCGATGAAATCCGCGCCGGCTTCGACCAGCGAAGGCGCATTGTCCGGCGTGATGCCGCCGATCGCTACCCGAGGCAGGTCCAGCGCGGCGCTCTGCCGCAGCAAGTCGAGCGATGCGCGTACGGCGTGTGGCTTGGTGGGTGAGGGAAAGAAGGCGCCGAAGGCCACGTAGCTCGCGCCGGCGGCTGCCGCCGCGCGTGCGCGGTCGAGCGAGTCGTAGCACGACACGCCCACGATCGCGCCGGCGCCCAGTACCGCGCGGGCAGCCGCCACATCGCCGTCGTCGCGGCCCAGGTGCACGCCGGCGGCGCCCACCGCGGCGGCAAGCGCTACGTCGTCGTTGATGATCAGCGGCACGGCGCGGGCATCGCATAGCTGCTTGAGCGCGTTGGCTTCGGCATGGCGCCGGGCGGCATCGGCGGTCTTGTCGCGGTATTGCACGACCCGTGCGCCGCCGGCCAGCGCCTGCGCGACAACGTCAGACAGGTCGTCGCGCGGGCCGTCGGTGATCGCGTACAGGCCGCGGTCCGGGAGTCGGGTGTGGATCATGGTGCGAGGTTTCCGTGCGCCCGCGGGGGCGAGGGTGGCGCTGCGTGCTTTCGCAATGGCAGGCGAGTTGCGAGAATGCACTATTCACCCTCGAACAAAGAAGCCCGACGATGAGCCAGAGCTCCACCGAAACCACCGCGTTGCGCAAATGGATGTGCGTGGTCTGCGGTTACATCTACGACGAGGCGCTGGGTGTGCCGGAGGAAGGTATCGATCCCGGCACCCGCTGGGAGGATGTGCCGGAGACCTGGACCTGCCCGGACTGCGGCGCCACCAAGAGCGACTTCGAAATGATCGAGGTCGACTGATCGCCGATTCTCGCCCCGGCCCGGCCCGTTTTCGCCACTTTCCGGCCTGCGAACGGGCCCGCCGATCGGTTGAGATGCTTCCGTGCGCAGGCCATGCGCGTCACGCCGGAAGCATCACCATGCAGCAGTTCATTCCCTTCGAAGACGATTGGGACATGCTCGACGCGATCCGTCCGGAAGCATTGATCCCCTACCGCGTCGGCCTGGCGGTTTCCCCGTCCGGCATCCGCGCCGCCGCTCAGTCGACCGCGCCCAGCTTCCCTTCGATCGCCAGCGTGTCGCCGTCGCGCACGCCGATGCGCTTGACCGTGCCCGCCGACAGCTCCAGCACGTAACGCGCCGGCCCCGCGCTGGGGTAGACCGGGCAGGGAACGGCCTTGCACGGCGGCACGTTCAGCTGTGCCGATACCAGCTTGTGCTGTTCGTCGAAATACAGGATGTCGAGCGGGATCAGGGTGTTCTTCATCCAGAACCCGCGCGGCGCCGTGTCCGGGAACACGAACAGCATGCCGTGATCCGGCGCCAGCGAGGTGCGCATCATCAGACCGTGCTCGCGCGCGGCTTCGTTGGTGGCCAATTTCACGGAAAAGCGCTGGCCGTGCAGGGTTACGGTGACGGGTGCGGCCGCAGTGTCCGCGCGAGCGTGGCTACAAAGCATCAACAGCGACGCGGCGATCAGGGATTTCAGCATGGCGCGATGCCTCGTATGACGTGTGATCGGGCCAGTGTAGTGCCCGCGATGAGGCACTCCCGACGAAAAATTTGCGTGCTGCCTCTTCCCAGTCGTGCCGCCCGGCGCTATGATTCACGCCCCTTCGACGAGCCCACTACTTCGAAGGGTCTGCGCCACCAACACGCTGCAAGAAATTCTTCGCTGCAGGTGTTGACGGACCGGAAAGACGATGTATAGTGAGCGGCTCACCGGGACGAAATGTCCTCTAGCGGAAACGACCGCGGTGAAGAGATCTTTGACAGTGTGCACAGGTGAATTGTGTGGAC